>NZ_JBQFLX010000008.1:0-209014 GCF_056531525.1 Ruegeria sp. N11 | reverse complement strand
GTCATCGACACGCGGCTTACCGTGAGACTTGGGAAAGAAGGGCTCAAGACGCGCCATCTGCGCGTCGGTCAACCAGAAAAGATCAGACATGGTCACCGCTCGATTTTCGAACCGTGAATCACGCAGCCACGCGGAAATCAATGGGTCCTGACCCTACGGGGCTTGTAAATGTATTGAGCTGCTAGCGCGGACATCCGTTTAAATCCGGCAAACCCTCGTCACTGACAACTACGCTTCAGTTGGCGATAGTTCGTCAATAGCACGACCCAGCCGGGCAGCAAACTCGGGAACCAGCATCTTTGGTTTGCGCCATTTGTAAGCCTCCATGTTCTACCAAGCTCATTAATGGGTAACAGTTTCCCATTCGTCATGCTCAGTGCAACGGTCTGTTTAGAAACGAAGTTTGAATCCAGATACTAAATTTACATCTATGGATTACTAAAACCCGAGTATACATCTGGTTGTAGAATTCTCCTCACCAAGGGATAAATGTAGATGAACGTCACGGGAGGGGATGGTGAAACACTATAAGTCGATGCTCGCAACGACGCTAACTGCAATGCTGTTGGTATGTCCCAACCTGAGTATTGCAAATCAAGTCTCGAAACAGATTGAAGCGTTTCTGGTGTCAAGCGACAACGCTGGTAGCGCACTTCCCAACAGCAAAAGCCTGAATGCGAAGGTCCTGGTGCCGCGTTTCTACGAAGAACGGGGCTTTGCGCCGGTATGGACACGCGATGAACTGGTTGACGAACTTTTTGAAGAGTTGGATGGGGCCATTGATCAGGGGTTCAGACCCGATGACTTCAAACTAGACGAACTTCGAACCGCCTTAATAACCTCACAGGGTGGGGATGCCTCGGATCAGGCTTTCTTCGACATTCTGGCGACCGATGCCGCCGTCAAACTTGTGCACCATCTGGTGTTTGGGAAAGTTGACCCAAACGCACTGGACGACGACTGGAACTTCTCAAAACCGGTAGTTCAACAAGATCCAGCCACGGTATTGAACCAGTTTCTTCAGGGGGAGGGCTTTAGCGCATTAATTGAACGCATCGACATCGACAACGCCCAATATGCGATGCTTGTTGACGCACTGAGCAAATACAGAGCCATCGCATCGCAAGGGGGCTGGACCAAAGTTCCCGAAGACACTGTTCTGAAGCCGGAAATGGTGGATCCGGCCGTTGCAAAACTGCGCGAAAGGCTTGTGGCAGAGGGTTATGCTGGAGCAGGCGCTTCGTCGGATACCAGCCAAGATGGTGAAAACCCGGCTTGGGTTTACGATGATAACCTGGTCGAGTTGGTTAAGAGCTTTCAAAGTCGCCACGGGTTGGAAGCAGACGGGGTTATTGGCGGCAAGACGTTCGGGTCACTCAATAAACCCGTAGAAGACCGTGTAAACAAGCTGCGTCTCAGTCTGGAACGAGGCCGTTGGCTGATGCGGGAAATCGACGACGAGTTCGTGCTGGTGAACATTGCCGGCGCCCGCACATACATGGTCAAATCGGATGGTACGCTTTGGACCACCAGGTCGATTACGGGGTCAGCCTATAGAAAGACCCCGGTGTTCCGGGATGAAATCGAATACATGGAGTTCAACCCTACCTGGACCGTTCCCGCTTCGATTTTTCGCAAAGACAAGTTGTCTCGCATCCGCCAGGATCCGACCTATCTGTCGCGTAACAATTATGTGGTGCGGAACAAAGACGGGCAGACAATTCCTGCCAATCTTGTGAATTGGGGGGCAAAGAACCCCGGCGTCACGCTGGTTCAGCAACCGGGCCCGGACAATGCGCTGGGTTTGGTCAAGTTCATGTTTCCCAACAAGTACGCGGTGTATTTGCATGACACCAACGACCCCAGTCTTTTTGACCGAAACGAAAGGAACCTCAGTTCCGGCTGCGTTCGCCTTGAGTATCCGTTCGAATTCGCAAGCCTTCTGATGGAAGGGGAGCCGGACTGGAGCCGACAAAAAATGCAGTCCATTCTGGATAGCGGAAAGACAACCCGCATCAACCTGCCCGAGCCGATGCCGGTTCTCCTGACTTATTGGACGGCGTGGGTTGAGGACGGGGTCGTTCACTTCCGCGAAGACCCATACGAACGGGATGCGCGCATCCTTGCGGCTTTGGACCGCTGAGTGCGCAAAGCGCGGCACAAGGAAACCTTGTTTTCGGGCCAAACTGCCAGAATGGTTGGAGATTTCCGTTTTCGAGGTAAACTAGCCTGTGTGAGCGGCGACAAGGGAACGCATGAGGACTTGGCTATTTAGAATATTCGGCATTGTCGCGTTTCTCGTTTTCGCAGCAATCGCCTTTGCCTGGTTGTTGCTGGCTGCGCCGTTGTTTTCAGACATGCGGCGCGGCCTTGTCGAACAAGTTCTTTCGGAACAAATCGGGCGACCACTTTTGGTCAACGACGATGTGAGCGTCGCGCTTGGACGTATCACGCACATCTATGTCGGCGGCGTGGTTATCCCTAGCTTGACAATGGCAGATACATCACTTGCCGAGCTAAGTCGTCTGGAGCTGGAACTGGATATTGCGGCTTTGGCCAACGGTCGAATTCAGTTTGACAATCTCGTGGTGGACGGCCTTCAGGCCAATTTTCTTACGTCGTCTGACGGCACGACAAGCTGGCAAAAGGGTCAAACGCCACCAAAGCCAAAACCCGCAAGCGCTCAGTCAGAGGACAATCAAGACGCTTTGGCCGAGGTCGAGGAGCCCGCCGAGAGTAACGCGGAAGGCAGCGGAATCCTCGCATTTCTCAGCGACAAGAACGTGAGTTTCAGTTCGATAGGGCTGACCATTGATGACCAAGTCTCGGGCTTTTCGTTTGTGTTTGACCTTCAGTCGCTCGGCCTCGAACAGGTGGATGACGGACAAAGAACAAAGGTCTCAGGGGCAGGTGCCGTCAATGGCCAAAGCTTCAAGATAGACGGCGATTATCCGCACGGCGCGCCGTTTACGACGCGCGCCAATTTCGGGGAGATGACGGTCAACTACGATGGCGAGCCGTTGTCGGAGGACAAAGGCGGAGGCTATCGCGCTGTCCTGCAGATGGACACTGGTGAATTCGGTGATTTTCTTGAAGTCATCGGGTTGGAGCGCGTTCTAGAGGGGAATGGCCAACTTGAAGCCGAGCTTGTGTCGCAGGACACTCTGAAAATCGAGAGTTTCGCAACCACGATTAGCCTCGCGGAGGGACAGCAGCTTTCGGCTGAGGGGTCCATTGAAGACCTCTACGCAGCCCAAGGCGTCGATCTGCTTTTTGACGCGCGACTTCACCCCGAAGGACAGCCACCGCAAGCAGCCAAGAGTATCCGGGAACTGAAGTTTACGGCGTTTGAAATGCACATGGTTGGATCGCTGGAGTCATTCGAGTTTGAAGAGCTTCTGTTTCAAACCAACGCATTTGACCAAGGATTGGACGTTATTGGGCCAGCCTCCATCGAACGCATTCGCCGTATGCCAGATGGTCGGCTTGCGATGTTGGGCATTACCTTGCAAGCCGGGCCGGTCGAGGATCCGGTCCTCAAGGCGGAAGGCGAAATCCTTGACCTGCTTCAGCTTCAGGATGTGACATTTGAGGGAACCCTAAACGGACCTGCCAGATTGATTCTGCCAAATCTGGATGAAGATTTCGTCGACCAGTTTGGTGGTATTAACGCCGACTTCAGCCTGTCCAACAAGGGTGGGCCGGTTTCTCTCGACAGGTTCAACGCAACCACCTACGGTACCGATCTCTGGGCGCTCGATCTAGCGCTGTCTGTGAACGAGATCAAAGGGTTGGCAGGTCTCGATTTCGACGTTGAACTGGATGTGGGTGACGGGGCCGAGTTTCTGACCGCGCTCAATCTGGAACCTGTCCCAGTTGGTGCGCTGGCCATTGATGCAGAAACCTCGAAACAGGGCGACGATTTCGATGCCTCGATCGTGTTTGAAGCCGGGTCGTCACACCTTCTGGCCGCATTGGGCGCAAAGTTTCCCGAGGGCGCTTCTGTTGTTCGTGGCAACGTTACAAGCGAAAGGCTCGATCTTGGCGACCTGAAGAACCTGACTGCGACGCTGAACCAACTTAAGAGCTTGGTGGGCGAGGCCGCGAAAGAAGTTGAAACCGACGTACAGCCCCTGGTTCTGCCGAAGGAAACGGATGTCCAGCCGTTGGTCTTGCCCAAGGAGAATGGCAAGCCTGCCGATCTTCTGGATGTGCAGCGGGTGCTGCAAGAGGCTGATGTTGAGGTGCAGATCGAATTCAAAGAGATTGTAGGCCAACAAGGGGTAACATCTGTTTCAAGCCAGTTGTCCGCAAAGGAAGGGACGGTTGATTTTGGCCCGCTCCAGATGGCCTATGGTGGTGGAAACTTCAGCCTGCGGGCGGTGATGGACCTGATTGACTCACCCGACTGGCTTTCCTTGTCCGGCTCCACGTCTGGATGGGAGTTCGGTGAGATCCTTGATGAACTGGGTATCGGAATCGATGCCTATGGGCGTTTGAGCGGTGAGTTCAACGTTTCGGGCAGTACGGCGTCCGGCAAAGCCTTCATCAATTCAATGCGCGGCGACGCCTCTTTGTCGATGTCGCAAGGCTATGTCAGCACCAGCCTGCTGGAACTGGCAGGGCTTGGTATTTTCCCGTGGCTGTTCTCCGAGGAGTTTCGTCAAGGGTACACCGACATCACCTGTGTGGTGGCGCCAGTACGCATTGAAGCCGGACAGGTGAGCTCGAACTCCATAGTGGTTGAGACGGGCTCGGTCCAATTGGTGGCCAGGGGGCAGGTAGACTGGTTGAACGATACAATTGCGATCAGAGCGGAGCCCCGCCGGGTTGGTAAACCTTTGTCCCGAAGTGCATGGCCGTTCGATGTGACCGGTCGGCTTTCATCGCCGAAATTCAAACTGGACGTGGGCGGTTCAAGAAGTGAAGCACCTGATGGTGCAGACGAAATGCCGGCAGACAGGCAACCTTGCGTGCCGGATATTTCCCAATTGGAATAGCCTGGCATGGTCTTATTCGTTTAGCGGTTGCGGCTGTTCTTCCTGACACGCCAGAACGGCCTCAATGGCTTTGGCGGACCCACTCAAATCGAGCTCTACCTCGGTTCCACTTTCGCCAATGATCGTGACGCTTTGACGCTTTCCGAATTCACCTACAAATGCAGGGTTATCGAAATAGGCGTAACCTCCCGGGACGCCATTCTTGAAAACCCCGACCGCTTCGCCTTCGAACTTAGCGTCACCGAAATCGAACTTAACAATCCCCGTCGCCCCATCCTCGATCTGAACCCAGGCCGGATTGTAGGCTGCGAAAAAGCCGCCACCCTGTTTGGGGGCGGCCCCTATTTCGACCGTCATATCGTTTTCAAAGGGTTTCCAGGCGAGACACCCGTTGCCTTTCTCAGGATCAATCAGGATTTTCCAGTCTCCGGACTTACCCCATTGTTCCATACCGGCAGCGAAAGCAAAGCTCCCACTAAGCACGAAAGCTGCGGACAGTGCCCATTTTATCATCTGAAACCTCCAAACGCCCTGAAGACTACATCTGTAACTCTACCTGTTGCGCGGCCCCGATCCAACTGCTCCCATAGTGGGCAAGGTCACTTGGTTTGTTCGGCTGTATTCGCGAGCTTTCCGTCCCATTCCTCTGTCGGAACTTTCGGTTCTGGTGGGTCCGCAATGTAGGACGGCGTCATTATCTGCGTTCCGTTTTCATTGAACACGTCGACAATGTTCTCATGAAGATCGGACAGTATCTTGGGCAGGCTCGATCCACGAGACGTGTACGCATTGATTTCATAGTTGATTGCGTAGTCGGCCAACTGGGTCCAAAGCACAAATGGTTCAGGGTTCTTTTTCAATCCTTGCGTGCGATGGGCTGCTTCCACAAGCATCGCCTTGATCTTCTTTGGTGACTCTTCGTATCCAATTCCCACCGTCGTATGCACCAATATCCCGCGACCATCCACTTTTCGCGAGTAATTTATGACTTCGGAATTGAGAAGCTGCGCGTTTGGAATACTTATCATTTCGTTTTTGACGGATTTGATAAGAGTTTCCATCAGCTTTATCTCGGTGACGTCCCCGATCTTGTCGCCGACCTTAATGCGATCACCTACGTTTGTACTGCGCCTGTAGATAACGAACAAACCAGCCATCATGTTTGAAACAACGGTGTTCGAGCCAAGCGAAACCATGATGCCGGCCAGAATTGTCAGACCCTGAAAGGCACGGGAGTCAGATCCCGGAATATAGGGGTACGCAAACACCAACGCGATCACGATGATCAAAGCCCTGACCAACATGTTCGTGGGTGCAATCCAGTGATCTTCGAAGTCCTTGAGCTCGAACACGCCGCTCTCAAGGTTTTCAAAGAACAGATCGATGCCGCGAATTGCCATCCGCGTCACAGCGGCAATGATCACAAGCATGATCAGGTTTGGGATGTACCCCACGATAGCCAACACGACACTGATGAGCGGCTCGCTGATGTATTTCAAAAGGATCTGGGCGATGTCCTGTGTTTCCGCGAAAGACAGCAGCACCAATGAAAGGTAGTAGTAAAAGAAGAACAGAAACAGGACCCACATCAATATGTGGATCGAGTAAACGATGATCGAGGCAATTGCCCTGCTTCTCAAGATCGACTTGGTGGCCTCCTCGACGCCTTCTGCTCTCTTCTCCAGACTATTTCTGATGTATCTCAACAGCTTTCGCCGCTTTGCAAAAAACCCATAAGACGCAAGGGCAAAGATCACCGTCCAGGCAAATGCAGCCATCGCGCTGTCGACTCTGCCCTCATTGGACCTGGCATCCCGGTATTGCAGGATCGCAGCCTCGATCGCCTCTGCTTGCAGCCCGGCTAGGACTTCGATCGCCATCTGTTCATGCTCGGCATCCGCTTGGGTGGTTATCGTAACCATTTGCCCGTCGGCGCGGATCAGCTTCCCGAATTCAGCGTCCGAAATCAGCAACTGGACAATTGACTTGTTGGAAGCATCAGCGACCTGGGCTATCCGTTCTTCGATTTTTCTGGCTCGTTCCGTGGCAGGCAAAGCACTTGAGCCTCGAACCACGAACAACTCCTCACCGTCGATAACGACCGGAGCGATAAATTCTGGATCCTCTCTTTCTTCCGGCGGGGTAAGAGTTTCTTCTGACTGGGCAAATGCGACACCGCACACAAGCAGAAAGGACGCGAACCAAAGCGATACAGCTCTCATGACTTTGCTCCCTCCACGGGTATCAGATGAACATCCCGTTGTGGGAAGGGGATCGAAATGCCCTCTTGGTCGAACTTCTCTTTCGCTTGCCCAGTGAGGTCCCAATAGACCGTCCAATAGTCTTCGGACTTGGACCATGGGCGACAGAAGATATTGACCGAACTGTCTCCCAGCTCTCCTACGAAAACCTCGGGTTCTGGCGTCTTCAGACATAGCTTGTGCTGCGCCACCAGGTCTTTGAGAACTTCAATTGCCCGGGCCGCGTTGTCCGAATACGCGATGCCGAAAACCAGATCGATCCGACGTTCTTCCGACGCGCTTACGTTGGTTATCACGTCGCCCCAAATCTTGCTGTTCGGAACCACGATAATCTGGTTGTCGAATGTTCTGATTTTCGTTGAAACCACGGACATCTCGTCCACAAAGCCCGATGAACCGCCGACCTGTATATAGTCGCCAGTGTCGAACGGTTTGAGGACCATGATCATCAGGCCGCTTGCCAAGTTGCCCAACGTTTCTTGCAATGCAAAGCCCAGGATGAAGGACAAACCGCCCAGTATGGCAAACAGGGGTGTAACGTTCACGCCGAACAGTGCCAAAACGACCAGTATGCCAAGGACAAATACAGCCCAATATACGGTTGTGGCCACAAACCTTTTCAGCATCCTCGAAATCGTCGGAATTTTGTTTAATCCACGTTCGGTTACCCGTCGCACCATTCGGGCGACGAACATCATGGCCCAGACGGCCAGCAAGACCCCCAGACCAGCCATCAGCAGACCGATGCCCCCGTCCCAGGAAATCAGCCAGGCCCAGGCGTTCTGGAAAAGTGTTTGAAGATCAGTTGTTTTTAGGGCGCCGGCTTTCAGAGCGAGAATATAGTCGGTGTGCGGTGTCAGATCCTCGGCCTTCGCACCTTTCAATGTCCATGCCTCGAGCACCACGCGATAGCTGTCCAAAATTTCGGATCCGGTGTCATTCAAGGAAGACAACTGCGATCTCAAGCCATCTTCTTGAGTTTCGCTTGCTGACCGGAGTCTCAGATTAATCCGAGCAATGTCTTCGAGCTGAGAGCGCACATATCCCTGCCAAGTGGTTGCGACCTCGCTAAGCTCCTCAGCGGTCAAGGGGACTAGCAGGACTTCCAGGTCATCCGCCGATATTGCCTGATCGACGACCTCATCCAGAAGACTACTATCTTCCACTTCAACGGTTTCCGGCTCGGCCGTCGTTTCTTGCGCGCTGGCAGGAAACGTAGTTGAAATCGCTGCGAACCAAAGAAATAGCCAAATAAGCCCGGCTCCGAGTGGTCGTCTCATTTCTCTGTCCCCTCCTTCTATAACGGTTGAAAAAAGCACACAGAGACGCAACAAATCTACACTCATGTTTGAAATCGAATGTTTTGGTGTGATGAACTTGTTGCACGAGGGCTCTGTCGAACCAAAATGATACAGCTCTGGAAAGCTCCACAAATTAGCTCCATGTGACTTCAGTAAGGCTACTTTTGGATGAGCTTCCTGGATAGGCGTATCCGTTTGCTTTCAAACGGAAAAATTAACTGAAGATGAACGGGGCGTTTTCAGTGCGTTCAAAGCTGGTCAAGCATAGTCACCTTTAGGCTGTGAAGCTAAGTGAAAAGCATGTGTCTTGAGGGGGGGAAACAAAACGTTCGAAGAAGGCTGGATTGTTTGAAAATTACGGTCTTCGACCTCTAACTCATACTTCCAGGGGGTCATCTACAGATTTGAACGGCAGAAGTTTCTCGACGCCTCAATAGAAGCGAATTCAATTTGCTAAACAGAACGTTGGGCTATGAGTCTGAGCCGCGTGTCCGGTGACATGTTTGAGTATTGAGTTCGTTGATAGTGAATAAAGTGGGCAATAAGAAACCTAAGTTCGAAAAGCTGCCCGAACGGGTGTTCTGGGCTTGTCTCTTCATCACCGTTGTTTTTCTTCGGTGCTTTTCGGGATAGTCGCGCAAAGGAAAAACTGGCCGCCTGTTCCACAGCTCCGCTCAGTTTACAAAGTCCTATTCGTGGACAAATCCCTGACACGAGAGGCGCGGGCATACCATAAACATCTTCAGCCGACGCGCAAACAAGGCAGCGGTGTTGTAATCAATAGTCAGCCGGGCCGTCAGGACACCATTCTGCTGATGGGTTTCTTTGACGGTGAGAACCAGGTCAGGCTTGTGAACCGTGACGGTAGCGTCATCCGCAAGTGGTCGTTGAATTACACTAAGCATTTTCCCGATGCCGACACACGCCCTTGCGGTCATCTCACCAACCCTTTGATGACGGACGTTCATGGCGCATTGCTGATCGAGAAAGGCGAGCTTGTCTTCAGTTATGAGTATTGCGGAGCTGTGAAGCTGGACCGATGTTCCGGGGTTCTCTGGACGCTAAACGAAAAAACCCACCACTCGATAGTTACATCGGAAAACGGAGGATACCTGACGCGTGGCCGGGACGAATGGATGGCATCTGAAGTTGTTGATCGCTTTCCACCCTTTTCGACCCCCGCAACAAACGAGACGATACTGGAAGACACCATCCTGAGACTCGATCAACAGGGTCAGGTCCTTGAGCGCGTTTCGATACCCGGCATCATTATCGACAGCGGGCTGTCCGCGTTGCTGACTGCCAACGGACGGGAGATTAAGCCATCGCATGTGGCGCGTAATGAGTTGGTTCATGCCAACAAAATTGACGAGCTGCCTTTGGAATTGGCGGACAAGTTTCCATTGTTCAGCGCAGGAGATTGGGTGATCTCTATGCGGGGGCTCAATCTTTTGATGGTAGTTGATGCGACCACCCGGAAAGTAAAGTGGTACCAGACGGGTCCCTGGGTTCGGCAGCACGATCCCGAGTTCCGCTCGGACGGGAAAATTTTGATCTTCAACAACAACGCTTACCTTACGTCCTACACACCAACCGAGAAAACCCGGCTGGATGCGCCCCGCGACACCAACATCATTGCGATTGACCCGGTGAGCCGCGAAACGGAAGCCGTATTCGGAAGCAAACCGGGTCAGGAGATGTTGTCGGTCGTACGCGGGCAGCACGAAATTCTGGAAAACGGCGGCATGCTGATCACCGAGTTTGACGCCGGGCGCGTTCTGGAAGTGGACAGAACAGGCAAGGTGATCTGGGAATACGTAAATGAATATGATGACGAATTTGTTGGTGAGATCACCAATTCGAAACTCTATCCACCGGACTATTTTGAAGTCGATTGGAAGGAATGCGCATAATGAACCGGCTTAGCAAACACACGCTCGTAGGCCGCATCGCCCAGCCTATTTTGGTTATCTGCACCGTCTTATTACTGCTGCCGAGCCCGGCACAAGCCTATATCGGCCCCGGAGCAGGGTTAGGCTCGATAGCCGTTACGGTTGCTGTCATTCTGGGTGTGATTTTTCTGATCGTCGGTCTGGTCTGGTTCCCGCTCAAACGGTGGATCGGGGGGCGGAAGAAAAGGGCCGATTCCGCACCATGACGTCAGCGTTAGCCGTTTCTCTTTTGGCGGTTGCAGGGTTCATTCTGGCCCTGTGGCTAACAAACATCGCAGGGACGGCCCAAAACGGTGTGAGCACCTGCATGGCGGGTGTCACTGCACTGTTTGACAATCAGCTTTCGGACGACGCCAAGGAAAAGGCCGCAAGGCAGGCGGGGTTGAAGCTGTTGGCGGGCGGTCTGAATCTGACATGGCGCATCGCGCTGGCCCTGGCTGCGACAGGTCTGCCGATTGCATTGGCGGATTGGGCAGGCGTTGTGGCAGGTGAAGCGGTACTTGGGCTCATGCTTCGCCTGGATTACATCGTTGTGGTATTGGTTGTTGCCTTTGCGGGCGTCAAGATTGTCAGCTGGCTACGTCGTGCCGATGCTTCGGAAGATAATGAAGGGGGTCAGTACTCGTCGATCGACCAGTTTGTGCATAATCTTGCATTTTCAGGCCCGGCGGTGCTGAAACTGGGCGCGCGGCTAGAAGATCGCCTGGTAAGGGTGTCTTGCACTTCTGATGGGCAGCGACCGGTATTCGTAACCTCTCTCGCTCGCGGCGGCACAACGGCAGTCCTCAACGCACTGCACGATGCGCCCGAAGTAGCTACGCATATGTACCGGGATATGCCATTTATTACGGCTCCTGTTATGTGGAACAAAATAGCCGGCGGTCAGCATCGCGGCGTCCGGCGGCGGCAGCGCGCCCACGGCGACGGGATGGAGATCGACCTTGATAGCCCGGAAGCGTTAGAGGAAGTGCTTTGGAAAGCGTTCTGGCCAGAACGCTACCGGGGGACTTCGATTCCACTTTGGGACGTTGGCGACACAGACCCTCGGGCAGACCAGTTTTTGCGACAGCACATGAGCCGCATCATCAGAGCGCGGAACTGTCAGGCGGGTCCAAATGACGTGCCGAAAACGCGCTATTGCTCCAAGAATAACGCGAACATTGCCCGAATTCCCTATCTGCTCAAATCCTTCCCGGATTGCCGGATTGCCGGATCGTGGTTCCGGTTCGGCGACCGGAATGCCATGCCGAGTCTCTGCTTCGCCAGCACAACAATTTCAGCAAGCTTCAGGCTCGGGACAGTTTCGTAACCCGAAACATGGCCGATATCGGACATTTCGAGTTCGGAGATCTGCATAAACCCTTCTTGTTTAAGGACTTCAATCCGGTCGGCAAAGACACACATAGGCTGGACTATTGGCTGGACTACTGGATCTGCGCCTTCAAGGCGCTTCTGAAGCATAAGGATCAGTGCATTTTGTTGTTTCAGGACGACCTGCGTAGCGCCCCACAGGCAACCATGGAAACCTTGTATGACTTGCTTGGGCTGTCACCCGCCACCCAAAGCTTTGAACAGTATTTTCATTCAAAACCCGACCTGGTCAGGACCGATAACTTTGAACTTTCGCGACTGCGAGATGCCCATGAAATCTATGCTGCTCTTAGGGATCACTCCATCACCACCGGATCGGCAGTTGCATCCAATCGAGCTTGAAGCAACTGGTCTAAGCACCAATGGCTAACTAAGCAAATTCGAATTTTACCCGTTCCCGTAAGCTGGACCGCCATGCTTCAACTGGCGCCAGCATGAGAACCCAATGGGATCACGATGCTGCACCTCAGACCACCGAGTTCTTCCGACCTGCCCAGATCAAGACTGGCACCATATGCCGTGAGCAGATCCACTGCGATTGCCAGCCCCAAGCCGCTGCCGGTGACGGATGTGTCGAGCCTCCCCCCGGACCGAAGCGCTTCGCGTCGGTCATTTTCGGGAATTCCCGGTCCGTCGTCTTCGATCCGAATTTCGATAAACTGGTCCTGCCGCGTCGTTGTCACCTGCACAATCTGCCGGCACCATTTCATTGAATTGTCCAGAAGGTTTCCTAGAACCTCTTCGATGTCCTGCTTGTCCATTCGAACCCACAGGCCGGGAATGGTCGCCACCTTTAATGTCTTCTGTTCACGCTCGGCCATCAGGGAAAACAGCTTTGCAAGCCGGTCGATGGAATTTGACAGGTCTGTACGGGAATGGGTCAGTTCGGCAGTGTTCATCGCGCGCATTCGCGCCAGAGAGCGGCCAAGTTGCGCATCGATCCGATCCAGAGATTCCTGTGCGGTTTTGATGTCCACCCCGGCCTCGGACAAACTATCCAGTTCATTCTGCAAAATCGCGGCCGGTGTCTTCAGCGCATGTGCAAGATCAGCCGCCTGCCTGCGGGACCCGGAGACAATGTCGCGGTTGCGTTGCAATAGCTGGTTGAGGCCCTGGACAAGCGGCGACACTTCCTCGGGGTAGTCTTCCGGTCTGAGGTCTTCGTCCACGTTCCAACGCTGGGCCACATCTGACCGCAGTTTGCGAAGCGGCCCAAGAATGGCCGACATCAGCAACAGCGAACCGGCGATGCCTATCAGGCCAACCAGCCCAAAAACCGGGATTAGGCTGCGTTGTGCGGCCCGGCGTTCCGCGATGAGCTTGTCGCGGTTTTCAGCGACGCTGATGCCCCAGATCGTGCCATCTTCATAGGTGATCTTCTGATATATGCCGCGGACCGCTTCATTCTCCGGCCCATCGGTGTTCCACAGCATAACTGTGTCGGGTGCATCTTGCGGCTCGGCGAGGGTTTCATCGAAAAGGGAAGCCGAGGAGTAAACTTCGCCTGCCTCGCTTGTCACTTGCCAGTATCGCCCGGAATATGGAGTACTGTATGCCGGATCGAAAATCAGATCACGCAGTGCTTCGGGATTGTCGGTGGTGACACTCAGTCCAACGATCAGTTGTGTGTGCCGGTCCCGAAGCGTTGTATCGAACTGCTGGGAAACCCGGGAATCGATGTAGGAAAAAACCGCCAGCGTGCCCACACCCACAGACATTGCTCCGGACAATATTCCGCCCAGCAATGCCCGTTGTCGCAGCGAAAGCATCAGGCAGAATCGATCATGTATCCGCGACCCCGAACCGTTGTGATCAGGTCCGGTCCCAGCTTCTTGCGCAGGCGCGTAATAAATACGGCAATTGTGTTGGAATCCCGATCCTTGTCATACTCATAGATATGTTCCGACAATTCAGTGCGCGAGATCAGGCGCCCGGGGTTATGGGCCAGATAGGTGAGGACGGCGATTTCCTGTGCGGTCAGATCAACCGGAATTCCGTCCACGGAGACACGCCCGTTTCTTGTGTCCAAAAGGACGCTTCCCATTTCGATGACCGGGTTCAGCTGTCCGCTCTGTCGCCGTAAAATCGCACGGACGCGGGCCGCCAGTTCGGGCATGTGAAAAGGCTTGGTCATATAGTCATCTGCACCTGCATCCAGACCGTCCACCCGCTCGCTCCAGCCGTCTCGGGCGGTCAGGATCAGAACAGGCGTCTTTATTCCGGCACTGCGCCAATCTCGCAAAACGGAAATCCCGTCACGTTCCGGAAGGCCGATGTCCAAAATGATCATGTCGTAGGGTTCAGTCGACCCCATATGCAGCGCATCAACCCCGCTATGGACTACATCGACGATCCGACCTTCGGCGCTCAGTAGTTTTTTGATCTGCTCGCACAGGCGCGGTTCATCTTCTGCAAGTAGGATTCTCATGATTTGAAACTACAGGCGAATTGATGACGGATCATCAGTTATTTCTTGCCACCGCCATTGCCGTTGCCGCCGCCATTACCGCCACCGTTGCCGCCGCCATTACCGCCACCGTTGCCGCCGCCATTACCGCCACCGTTGCCGCCGCCATTACCGCCGCCGTTGCCGCCGCCATTACCGCCACTGTTGCCACCGGCGTTTCCATTGCCGTTGCCACCAGCGTTTCCATTGCCGCCGCGATTGTTGCCGGAATTACCTCTGCTGTCGCTGTTGGCACTTTTGCTATTGGTATTCTGCACGCTTCCTCTACCGGAATTGGCCGAATTGCCGGGTTTCGCCCGCGCTGCATTTGTAATCTCGCGGCTGACGCGAGACCGGTTGGACACGACGACACCCGTCTGGGCGTCCACGATGACGCTGATGATCTTCCCGTCCGGTTTCTTGACCAGGATACGATAGTAAACCTTATCGGATTCAAAGGCGCGGGCGTCGACGGGGGTTCCGCCGAAAACCTTTTCAACACCTCTGATAACCCTCTTCAGGCGAATGGCACCGCCTGATGTTGTGGCGTGCCGCAATTCGGATTGTTTAAGCTCGCGCACAGCAGCGTTGCCGTCACCTGTCACAAAACAGGTAATCAATCCCGCAGTTGCAAGCAGGTTCCCCAATCCTGAAAGTCTTAGCCGCACAAACATACTCAAACTCTACCGGCTTCAATGTGAACTGGTGATGAACCAGCAGTTAGGCGTGAGTTCAACCACAATATGGTCAAATGGGGTCAAATACATTTGCGTCCAACATGAAATGTTGACGCCTGAAGCAACACTGAGCCCGTGAGGTCCGTTATGAAAACCAAATTTTCCGGTCTGCTGAAAGCCTCCGCAGTCGCGATCTCCCTGATTGGGTCAACCGCGATCGTCGCGGCGTTCACGTTTCCCGACATTGCTTATGCGAAAGAAGGAAAAGGTGGTGGAAATGGCGGCGGCAAAGGAGGAGGTAAAGGCGGCGGAAACGACGGCGGTAATGGTGGCGGCAAGGGCAACGACAGCGCCGGAAAGGGGAACAAAGGTGCCGGAAAGGGTCAAGACGCCAAAGGCAAAGTGACTTCCAGAGGCGGCAGCAAGAAGTCCGCCGGGAAGACAGGTGGCAGAAAGTCCGCTTCCGGAAGCGGGAAATCGAACACGTCAAAGAGCAGCAATTTCTCTCTGAAAGATTTGTTTACGGGCAAGAAATCCAGCGACCGAACAGAAAAACCCAAGCGGAAATCGCAGCGCGTGGCGCGGAGCACCGAGTCTACCGTGCAAGTTGCAAAATCCGTTCGGCCTCTGTCCCGCAAAAAAGACGAATCATGGGCTGAAATTCTGGGCGCACACCCCTCTGAACTGGGTGCGTTGAATGCTGCTCACGCCAGTGAGACCGCTCTGAAGAACGCCGCGCCCAACTCGCGTGTCGGTCGTATTGCAACATACCGCGATACGGTTTTGGAAGGAGACGAACTGCGCGACGACCTGCAAGACGCCCAAGATCTTCTGAACGGACTGGAACCACCTTCACGTCCCATAGGTGAAATCGAAGATGAACTCGAAGCGGCCGAAGCTGATGTGCGCGCGGATGAAGAGCGCGTGGCGGAATTGGAACAGGAACTTGCCGACGCCGGGGGTACAGACCCACATATCGAAGCGCAGTTGGACGAGGCGAATGCCGAACTGCAGGAATCTAGGGACACCGCTGCCGAGCTAGCTGCCGAACAGGAAGCTGCAAGCAATTACGACGACGCTGTTTCTGAAGTTGAGGACCTGCAGGGCCAGCTGGAGGATCAGACGCTTAGGGAACGTGAGGCGTTGGAGAATGCGGCCAACAAGCCGGTCACAGATGAAGTCGAAGCGGCGGTTAAGTCGTTGCTGGGGTTGTAAATCAGGAGTTTCGCGCCTTTCCGAATTCGGAGGCGCGAGAGGTCGGGCCAGCCAAATCATTTCCAACCCCTTGGCTGGCCCATCACCTACTGAACGCCAAGACATAACTCGGATCACATCTGAATATGCAAAGAAAAAGCCCGCTCTGGCGCAGAGCGGGCTTTAGCTTCGTATTGTTCCCGGGGAAGACGACACCCAAGGGAACCGAGAGATCGTCTGCGGTAACTCAGACGTCCCTCATCGCCTCAATCAGTCGCTTGTTATTCACAATATTGATGAGTGCGTTTTCAATAGGAGGGAAGCGACCGCTGCTCGAATCTTTGTTTTTCGACACGCCGCTGCAGACGACAGCGCTGGATGATTGCTTTGCCGCGGGGGGGGTGTGCATCGCAATCGCTGTGGTAGTTTTTTCCATGCATGTTCCCTTCCATCAAACCGGACGCATTTCGTTCCGTCCGACTTAGTGAACCCACTATGGTCGAAAACGGTTGAACACATAGAGAATACATTGTTCACTTTCAGTTAATGTTGTTGTCAGGTTGTAAACAAAGAGCCTGAGGTAGTCCTTTTCGCGCGCAATTTTGCTGTGCGCAGACGGTTTTTTCGAGAAACCGAGTTCCCTTACGACTGTTACAACCCGCCCGTTAATTACTCGCGAGGGTAATTGAAACACAGTTCAGCGCGAGGTCGCCTATGGTGAAGCTATCATCGCCGACCGTGTAGTCTCCGTTTCGATAGGGGTCCGACACAGGCGGAAAGTTCCGCCAGTGCTATTGCCAGAACCGTGCCTTGGACCGAGACTCTATTCTTGACGCGTTGCCCGACTGATCAAAACCGCAGGGACAGGCAAGACATGCCGCCGTCCAGCTTGGCGCAATCGGTGTTGTCGATCTGGATAACCTCATATCCCGCTTTGTCCAACATCTCTGCCGTGCGTGGAAAACCAGCGGCCATAAGAACAAGGTTGTTGAAGCGGATAGCATTTGCGGCGGCTTCTTCACCATCGGCCACATGCAGGACTCTGTAGCCTTCGAAACAGCCTGACGCATCAAGGCGCCTGGTCGACAGGATCGTCTCGGCATCCATCAACGAACAATCCGTTTTGAAATGCAAGACGCCGTCCGGCGTAAAGACTTCACGCAGGGAGTGGCCCCATTCACTGGCGATCTTGGTCAGTTCTGCCACGCCTGCAGCATCTGTGCGGTCAGAGCGGCCGACAAGGATTTCTTTTCCGGTCACCAGAATATCGCCGCCTTCGACATGGCCGGGGCCTTTGATCTCGCGAACATCGTCATAGCAGGCGCGGATTGTCGGTGCCATTTCAGCCACCTCGCCCAGCCGCGAGGGCGCGCCGGGTCGCATCAGGATAGCGCCTTGCGGTAGGCACAGCGTAGTGTCTTCGACAAACTGGGCGTCCGGGAACGCGTTAAGCGGTTCAAGCTCAATGACGTCGGCCCCGGTGCTGCGCAGGGCTTCGACATAGGCTGAATGGGCAGCCAGCATACCATCCAGGCTGGGATTGCCGATGTCCTCGGCGCGCAGACCGTCAGCAATGGTCGAGGCGGGCCTACGGGTGATGGCCCGGGTAAACTCAAAGGTCGGATTTCGCATTGGTCACTCCTGATCCGGATTGCGTCCGGCAATGTCAATTTCCAGAATGGAGGGGCAATTCTGAGCGCTGGCCGCTGCCAGAGCGGTCGCAATGGCCCTCGGGTCTGGTGGTACGCGTGTGTAGGGTATGCCGAACGAGGCAGCCGCGGCGGAAAATTTAGGCGGGGTCGGGTCGCACCCGATCACCTTCACATCCACGGCTTCCATCGAGGTCGCGATTTCGCCGTAACCGTGATTGTTCCAAAGAACAAAGGTGATGCGCAGGTTTTCGTCCACTGCGGCCATGACCTCGGGCAGCGAGAACTGAGCGCCGCCATCGCCAGCGATACAAATGACATGGGCGTCCGGGGCGGCGATCGCAGCGCCGATGGCTGCAGGTATACCATAGCCCAGCGCACCGTATCCGGTAGCGGCATTGAACCAGCCGCCGGGGCGGTCGTGGTCGTAGTAGAGGTTGCCCGCATAGATCGGCTGAGTGGAATCTCCAATCATCAGCGTGCCCGGCACCGCATTGCGCATTTCGTTCAGAATTTGGACCTGAGCACGATAGTTCGGACCGATCTCTTCATACGCGGCGGTGCGGGTCTTTTCAGCGCGGGCCACCCCTGCGTTTTGGTTTGATTTGCCGGGCAGGGCTTTCAACAACGCGGTCATAGCTTCGTCAGCGCGGCCTTCGATAGCAATCGCGACATCGTGGCGAGCCAACTGGTGCGGACAAATGTCAACGCGTATAAGCCGGGACATGGCCGCAGTTTTCCCCGTTGCATACATATCATAATCGGTGGGGCCCAGCTCGGTCCCCACAGCGAGGACACAATCGGCATCTTCGATAAGTGCTTGGACGGACTTCAGGCTGGGGCTTGCTGGTACGGTAAGCGGATGACCATGAATCAACCCGCGGGCATTCGCGGTTTGCACGACCGGCGCATCGAGGCGTTCTGCCAGAGCTTGCAACTGCGATCCGGCCGATTTTGCTCCGCCGCCAGCAAGGATGACCACTTTCTTCGCCGCCGATAATTGGTCTGCCGCGTCTTGAATCCGTGTTGGGTTCAATGCCGGGCAGGCCTTGGCACTCGGGGCCACGGCGCTCTGCGCTGCGAGTCCTGCGACATCCAGCGGGATCTGGATATGAGTTGGGCCGGGTCGACCCGCGGAGTAGGGTGCAAAAGTGCGGTCCAGAGCGGTGCCCAGGTCGTGAGCCTGCTCGACATGCTCGGAAACCAGCGCAACAGTTTTGGCCAGCGCGTGCTGATCGGGCAGTTCGTGCAGATGGCCAAGTCCCCGATTCAAGGTGCTGCGTTCGTTAACGCCTGAAACCACCAGCATTGGGACTGAGTCCGCCCGGGCCTGGGCCATTGGTGTCAGCGTGTTTGTCAGGCCAGGACCCGTGATCACAAAGGCAACGCCCGGTTTCCCCGAGACACGGGCATAGCCGTCAGCCATGAAGCCAGCGCCCTGTTCGTGTCGTGGTGTCACGTGACGGATGCCAGAGGCTGCAAGACCGCGATAAAGCTCGACCGTATGCACGCCGGGAATGCCAAAAACACAGGAGACTCCCCTTTGCCTCAACTCGGCGACCAGCGCTTCGCCGACTGTTTGGTTGGTCATGCAACGCTCCGTTTCTTGCGGTTTGCGTGGGCGACGATGCGGTCCAGTGCGGTGGCAAAACTGTCGTCGTCAATGGTGAGAGCAACCCGAACCCAGTCCCTGAGGCTTTCGCCAAAGGCAGAGCCGGGCATGACCGAAACACCATGCTCCAGCAGGTCCCAGGCATAGGCGTCGCCGTCCAATCCGCTGGCCGAGACGTTGACCAAGGCAAACATGCCGGCATCGGGCCGGTGGACGGTCAGCCCGGATTCGGTGTGCAGACGGTTTTCCAGCAGCGCAGCACGCGCCGCGAAGCGCGAAGCCATACCGGCAGCCACCGATGACCCCTCGCGCACGGCCTTTTCGGTCATGTCAGCAATAAAGGGCTGGTTGCCAAACAGCATTGTTTCCGAGACTGGCAACAGCGCGGTGCAGAACTCGGCCGGGCCCACACACCAGCCGCTGCGAAAGCCGGGGGCCGCGTGCGACTTGGAGATCGAAGAGACTGTAATGACCCGGTCTGCCAGCGCCGGATCAGAGAGGGGAGATGCAAACTCTGCACCCTCGAAGATCAGATGCTCGTAGACTTCGTCGGATATTATCCAAAGATCGTGTTCTATCGCGAGTTCACCAATCTTCCGAACGTCCTCGGGCGTCAGGATGGCGCCTGTCGGGTTGTGCGGAGTCGTGAGAAGAATGGCGCTGCTGCGGGGGGTAATGTGCGCGGCAAGGTCTTCTGCCTGCAACCGAAATCCGTTTTCGGGGCGTAGCGGCACCGGCACCGGCTCGGCACCTGACGCTCGGATCACGCCCTCATAGGTGGCATACATTGGATCACCTACAAGAACTTCGGTGCCAACTTCTGCGACGCCCTGCATGACAGTGAAAAGGGCGGTCTGGGTGCCGGGAAAGCAAAGTATGTTCTCTGGCAGAAACCGGCGTCCGCGGGTTGCGGTGTAGGCCTCGGCCAGGGCTGCGCAAAGTCCGGCTTCGCCGCGTCCGTTGGAATACCCTGTGCGACCCAATTGCAGCGCGGCCGCTGCCGCGTCGCACAGTTCAGTTGGGGTTGGAACATCTGGTTCGCCAATGGTCATTTCCACGATATCGGCCCCGGCCTCGACCATAGAGCGTGCTTTCAGATGCACCTCCCATTTCCCGCCGCCCAAACCGGCCAGCCGTTCGGTAATTGCTGTCAGCCTCATTGGCGCTCACTCTCCTGCGTTAGATCCAAATCAATGATGGCGGAAACGGATTGCAGCCCGATTTCGACCAGTTCGCCCGGCGCAAAAGCATCGGGAAGGGCGCCGCCCTCAAGCCAGAGGCCGTCAATAACCGCGTTGCAGGCGATGGCCAGTTGACGCAGGCGGGCGGGAGAGGGGGCGCGGCCCGCTTCTTTCATCGAAGCGGCGATCAGCCCCTCCAGTTGGTCGCGAAAATAGGCGTATGTGCGTTCGTGCGTCGCCTTCATCTGTGGGTCGCGCTGCACCTTGTTCAGAAAGCTGGCCCACAGCGCGATTGCCCTTGGGTCGACAACCGGGGCTGTCAAAGACGCCGTCACAAAAGCGATCAACCGGGCGCGTGCGCTGGCCGCCGCGCCGTTTGCCGGGGCAAAGGTTTGATCCGTCATTGTGTTCATGTGGTGCTCGTAAGCGGCGACGATCAGTTCCTCTTTGGAACTGAAATAATGCCGGATCAGTCCCTGGGTGACATCTGCGCGCTCGGCGATTCCCCGCACCGTCGCCCCGCGCACGCCTTGTTCGGCCACCAGCTCAAGCGTGGCCAGAATCAGCGCCTCCTGCCGGGATTCAGCCGATTCCCGCCTGAATTTTTTGCGCTCTTCGCTCACGACAGTTCCTTTTTTCTGACGGCTGTAATTATACACTTGCATAATTACTAGGTTCACGGCTTACTGCAATCAGAATTTTGGGGTCACGGAAAATGGACACTGCCACTGCATCAGTTCAGCTGACGGACACGCGCCGCGAGGCGATCCGAGTCGAAGACCTGCACAAGTCCTTTGGAAATCTGGAGGTGCTGAAAGGCGTGGATCTGACCGCGCATCAAGGTGACGTCGTGGCGATCATCGGCGGCTCGGGGTCGGGCAAGTCGACCATGCTGCGCTGTATCAATTTTCTTGAGACGCCAAGCTCAGGCAAGATCGTGATTGGCGGTGAGGAAGTGGCGATGCGGGCTGATGGCAGCCCGGCCAGCCAGAAGCAAATCGAACGAATCCGAACCAAGCTGGCGATGGTGTTTCAACAGTTCAATCTGTGGACACATCGAACCCTTCTGGAAAACGTGATCGAGGTGCCGGTGCATGTCCTGAAGGTTCCGAAATCCGAGGCGATCGATCGCGCACACGAATTGTTGCGCCGGGTAGGGCTGGGCGGCAAGGAAGACACGTTCCCGGCCTACCTGTCCGGCGGGCAGCAGCAGAGGGCTGCAATTGCCCGGGCATTGGCGGTGGACCCTTCCGCCATGCTGTTTGATGAACCGACCTCGGCGCTGGACCCTGAACTTGTGGGCGAAGTTCTGACAGTGATCCGCGATCTTGCCGCCGAAGGGCGCACCATGCTGCTGGTCACCCACGAAATGAAGTTCGCGCGCGAAGTCGCGAACCATGTCGTCTACCTTTACCAAGGTCGTATTGAAGAGCAGGGGAAGCCTGCCGAGATCTTTGGAAACCCGCAATCCGAACGACTGAAACAGTTCCTCAGTTCCGTCGGGTAGCACACAAAAAACCAAATAATATCAACAGGGAGAATCCTATGAAACTCAAAGCACTTCTGACTGCGGCCTCTGCCGTGGCTGTTCTGACTGCAGGCGCCGCTGCCGCTGAACAGGTCAAGATTGGCATCGCAGCCGAGCCTTATCCTCCGTTTGCCTCGCCCGACAGCTCGGGCAATTGGGTCGGCTGGGAAATTGAGGTGATTGGTGCCGTCTGCGCTGCGGCGGAACTGGACTGTGTGATCACACCTGTCGCATGGGACGGCATCATCCCGTCGCTGACCGGCCAGCAGATCGACGCCATCATGGCTTCGATGTCAATAACCGAAGAGCGCCTGAAAACCATTGATTTCAGCGACCCTTACTACAACACCCCGGCGGTGATCGTGGCGGACAAGTCGATGGACATTGAACCGACCCCTGAGTCGCTGGCGGGCAAGATAGTCGGCATCCAGGCCTCGACCATTCACCAGGCTTACGCGCAGGAATACTTCAAGGACGCAGAGCTGAAGGTCTACCAAACGCAGGACGAGGCCAATCAGGACCTGTTCGCGGGCCGCATCGACGCGACCCAGGCGGACAGCATTGCCATGGCCGACTTCGTGAACTCGGACAATGGCAGCTGCTGCGAGATCAAGGGTGCCGTTGCGGATGACCCGGCGATCCTGGGCCGTGGTGTTGGTGCCGGTGTGCGCAAAGGCGACACCGAGCTTCTGGAGGCGCTCAACAAAGGGATCGCGGCGATCCTGGCAGATGGAACCCACGAGAAAATCACCGCGGGCTATTTCACGACCAGCATCTACTAAGGCGCTGCTGTGACCGGACTGTTCGAGACACTGGGCCTCGGCGCCAGCGCCGAGTTGCTGTCGCTGTCAAGCTGGGGAGGCAACCTGCTGCGCGGGCTTGCCAATTCGCTGCAGATCGCCTTCGGCGCATTTGGGATGGGGCTGGTAATCGGGCTGTTCGGAGCCTACGGAAAGCTATACGGCGGGAAGGTCACACGCGACCTTCTCGCCATCTACACGACTGTGATCCGGGCGGTACCTGAGTTGGTGCTGATCCTGATCCTCTATTACGTCGGCAGTGATATCATCAACAAGATTTCTGAGGCGGTGGGCGGAGGCCGGGTTGAAATCAACGGTATCGCGGCAGGCATCTGGGTGCTGGGCGTGGTACAGGGGGCCTATGCCACCGAAGTTCTGCGCGGTGCCATCAAGGCTGTTCCGGTGGGACAGATCGAAGCGGCAAAGTCTTACGGAATGCCAGCTTTCATGATCATGCTTCGGGTAACGATACCCGCGATGATGGGGTTTGCGGTGCCGGGGCTTGCCAATTTGTGGCTCATCGCAACCAAGGACACGGCGTTGCTGGCCGTTGTCGGATTTAGTGAATTGACCCTGGAAACAAGGCAGGCGGCAAGCAGCACTCGGGCCTATTTCACTTTCTTTCTGGCGGCGGGCTTCCTCTATCTGATGGTGACCCTGTTTTCGGGTGTGGTTTTTGCCCGAATTGAGAAATGGGCACGGCGCGGTCAACCTTCGCTGAAAGGGGACGCCGCATGACAACCTTTAAAGCCCTGATGCAACCGCACCGCATCGTTATGATGCTTCTGTTTGCGGCATTGGTGATCTGGTGCGCGTTTTCGCTACGCTGGGACTGGATCCCAAAATATGCGCCCTTGGCACTGCAAGGTCTTTGGACCACGGTTTGGCTTCTGGTTGTTACAACTGTTCTGGGCTTTCTTTTGGCTGTGCCGCTTGGATTGGCGCAGGCGGTCGGGCCTTGGTATCTGGCCACTCCAGCTCGGGTATTCTGCACCATAATTCGCGGTACGCCGCTGCTGCTGCAGATTTGGTTGCTGTATTATGGGCTGGGCTCTCTGTTTCCCCAGTTTCCCTGGATCCGTGCATCGGAACTGTGGCCGTACCTGCGCCAGGCGTGGCCCTATGCAGTGCTCGCGCTGACCTTGTCATTCGCGGGCTATGAGGGCGAAGTAATGCGCGGCGCGTTTTCCGGGGTGGCGAAAGGGCAGCTTGAGGCCGCAAAGTCTTTTGGTATGCCTCGTTTCACCATGTTCCGCCGGATCTGGTTGCCGCAGGCAGTCCGCAACGTGCTGCCGACTTTGGGTGGCGAAACAATTCTGCAACTTAAGGCAACGCCATTGGTGGCGACCATAACAGTGGTCGAGATCTATGCAGTTTCTTCCCGGGTTCGGGCAGACACGTTTATCGTTTACGAACCACTGCTGCTGCTTGCGCTGGTTTATATGGCGATTGCGGGCCTGATTGCTCTGGCATTCCGGCGGTTCGAAGGGGTTTGAATCGCTTTGACGCTTTTCAGATAAACTCGACTTTAGGCTAGGTAAGCGTTTCGCCTGCTTCAGTTTTCTTGCCAAGTCTTGTCCGTTAAAGATCTGCCAAAGAAAACAACCGCTCACTTCCAGGCGGCTGTAAAGAACCGAACAATGGTCAACTCTTTGAAGAATGACGGTTGCTGACCCAGCGGCAACACGGCATTCGAGTAAGCGTTTGGACGCAGAGCGCATCAGGGGCTTTTGTGTTCCGCGACCATTGCCGTATTGACACAACAGCCATGGCAAATTTTCTGGATTTCCGGGTCCCACATGGAACATTACGTGGCATCTGCGCTAAGGTAAGGTGTTAATTCAGTTGCTATGGATATGATCAAAATGACTATTCGCACCCAAGCCGTCGCCCTTGTCCTTGCTGCGATGTACCCGGCAGCTTCAATGGCGAGTGATACTGAAGTTTCCCGTGTCATGGCACCGTTCCAAAAGCCAGCTGTACTCCCTGCATCCGGCGTCGACTGGACAGGTTTTTCCGTTGGTTTGGAACTTGGTTATGCCCCCGACGTGGAAGGCTCCAGCGGTCCGATCTACGGCGCGAAATTCGGCTGGGACTACGATTTCGGCAAGGTCATAATCGGGTATTTCCTGCAATACACCCGGACGAATCTGGACATTGACCCTGGTTTCGAACTGGGTTCATACAAGCGTTTTGGCGCGCGCGGCGGCATCGACAGCGGGTTGAACATGTACTACGCCAGCGCCGGCTATGCTGAACTCGACACGCACGCCAGCGGCGATATTAACCCTGGCGAAGGCGATGGTTATTTCGTGTCTCTTGGTTATGAACGTTTCATCCGCGAGGAGATCACGCTTGGCGCCGAGTTGGTCTATTCTGAGTACTCGGATTTTGAACGTGACTTTAAAGATTTAGGTGTAACCACGCTTTCATTTTCCTTGAACTACAGGTTCTGAATCGGAGCGGGCCACTGGCCCGTATTCGATCATGCGGTCCGGGCAGCGCGGCAAGGGCGTCGCGTGGATTTTCCATTAGATAGGCGCGGCACATGGTATCTGCATGATATCGATATGCTTTTCTTGCCACCCGTCTGAGTGTACCATTGGTCTTGCGCATGTTGCGCGAGGCCTTCGGAGCACTTGCGCCCCACGCGTTGTCTGCAAGGAGGCGTAGCAATTCGGTGCCAATCTATCCCACGCTAAAGACCGTATTCATTCATATTCCAAAAACTGCGGGATCGACGGTTTCAACAATTTTGCGCCGCCCGAACCTCCTGAATTTTACGAAACATGATCCTTCTCCTTCGGTCGATAAGCACTCGTCATTATTTGTGCATCTCGAGCAATTGGGGCCAGAGGCGGCAGACTACTTCAAGTTCAGTTTTGTTCGGAATCCTTGGGACAGGTTGGTCTCGGCCTATCACTATATCATCGCGCGGCGTCAGGAACTGGAACTGGTGGCCAATCACCCCGATTTCGAGAGCTTCCTGTCTTCATTCACGGAAGAACCTTCAAAGTACCTCGACATACCCTATTTCAAACCCCAATCCAGTTTTCTCGTAAATGACGACGGTGAAATGCCGTTGGATTTCCTGGGCCGCTTCGAAACCCTCGATAAAGACCTAAAAGTCGTGCTTCGGGAAATTGGCAGCAGGCGTGTGTTCTTCAAGCATCGAAAGAAATCGAAAAGGCGGGATTACCGGGAATACTATTCCGATGAAAGCAGTAAAGCGGTTGGTGAGGTTTACATCCGCGACATTGAGAATTTCGGGTATGATTTCAACGACGGCTTGGTTCGCAAGAAGAACTTCTCTCTCCGAAAATTGTAGCCCCAAGGGGTGACTGAAGGTAAAATAGAATTGGTTTCTACCCGGGCATTGAGTTCGCGCAAAGCGCAAGAATCCTCCGACTCGGTGCCTTAATTTAGGCAGGTTCAATCCCGACCGTAGTCAACCCGATCAAACAAATGGTTCGGCAGAGCTTGCGTCTGGAACCCGCCGTCATGGGAGCGCCACGAGGTCAAGATGGGTCCAAACTGGTGCCATCAATTCGCTAAGCCCTGGAATTTGGCTGGCTTCAAACGACCCTCTGCAAATCACCTTTGAAACAAATCCTTGCGCAACGTCGTAAGGGCTTTGGCGTCGATCTTGGCGTGAATAACAGTTGTTGCCCCGCTGGAAAATGCGCTGGTCAGGGCTGGCCTCAGATCCTCCGGCGACTCTATCCAGATTCCTTTGCCGCCACACAACTCAGCGAACCGGTCGAACCGGGGCGAGGCGATTTCGGCACCAAGCAGACGGCCTTCGAAAAACTCCTGTTGATACGCTTTTTCCGCTCCCCAGGCCTCGTTATCCAGGACCACGACCACGATCGGCAATCCATATGAGATTGCTGTCTGAATTTCGATCATCGTGTATCCGATCGCGCCGTCGCCCATGATTGCCACGACCGGTCGATCCGGGGCGGCGGCCTTGGCGCCAATAGCCGCCGGAAGACCAAAACCGACCAATCCGAAGTCCAGCGGTGTAATCAGTGACTTGGGTGCATAGTGGACCAGGCGGTCTGCTGCCTGAAGACACGTGTTGCCGGTATCCAGCGTTACAATTGCAGTCTCGGGAAGGACATTCCGAATTTCCGCCAAGGCGCGTCTGGGGTGCATTGGCCGCGTGGCGATTCTGGCCTCCTCATCGCGTTCAGCACGCAAGGTTTTCATGTCGTCCTGAAAAGAAATACGCCATGGATCAGCGGCGGGCTTTGAACATTTTTCGGTCAATGCGACGGCCGTTTGGCAGGCGTCTGCCTGAACTGCGATCTCAGCCGGAAAATAGCGACCGACGGCGGACCCTTTGATATCGACATGGGCAATTCGGGTATCGGCCCCGACATAGTCATTGCTGTGAAAGGTCGAGTTGAACCCCAACCGCGCGCCCAGAACGATCATAACGTCTGCCTCTTTGGTCAGGCGCGAGGCGACGCGATTGCCACGTGGCCCCGCCTGTCCGGCGAACCAGGGATGACCATGCCGCATGACATCCGCATGACCCGTCGACGCGACCACCGGAATCTCGAGCGTTTCGGCAAGCCTTGTCAGCGTGTCACACCCGGCACTCCACTTAAAACCGGCACCTGCGAAAATCACCGGGCGCTTTGCGCCGGACAGCAGTCTGGCTATCGCGGTCACATCCTCGGGTGCAGGCGGGCCGGGGCGGGCTATTTTGACGGGCTCCGGCGCAATGGACAGAACCTGGGCCGCGAAAAGATCGCGTGGGACATGCAATACCACCGGCCCGCGTCTACCCGAACTTGCTAGTCGGATTGCATCTTCGAGCATTGGCGCCAGTCGGCTGGGATCGGTCACCATCACCGAACGCTTGCAGATCGGAGCAAACAACGCGACCTGGTCGACTTCCTGAAACGTATCCTTGGCCTGATCGGACCGGCTGATCGCCCCCGCTATGACGACAAGCGGTGAATAGGCCAGATGAGCTTCGGCCACCGCCGTTACAATATTGACCACGCCGGGGCCGGCCTTCGCGCCAAGGACAACCCCGGGTTTGCCCGTCATGCGCGCCCAGGCATCCGCCATGTGCCCGGCCGCGCGTTCATCGCGGGCGCCGATATAGGCGATATCGCCGCCGCGATACATTGCGTCGTAAAGTTCCAGCATCGAGCCGCCGAGTAATCCGAATACCGTGTCGATACGGTTGGCCTTCAAAACGCGATAGACGGCCTCACCGCCATTGATCGTGGTCATCATTTACTCCTCGGATCGGGGGCGCAGGTTCTTTGGGTCGAAAAGCGCTTCGTCATGGACTGTAACGGGTATGTCCTGATTCAGAATCTGCACCGAAAGCCCACTTCGCGCCGTACCCCTGCGCACGAACAGCCAGCCCAGAGATTTTCCGATCGTGTAACCATATCCACCCGACGTTGTCAGGCCGACAACAACGCTGTTATGCAGGACGGGTTCTCCGCCATGAATGTCGATACGATCTGAGTGCAGTTCGCAATAAAGCAGTTCCCATTCCGGCACGTGGGCCAACAAGGCATTCCCCCCAATGAAATCGCGTCTCTCTGCACGCACGAAACGGTCCAAACCGACATCCAGCGGACCGACATCGGTGGTCAGTTCGCCCGACGCGCGGTAAGCCTTCTCCATTCGCATGCCGTTGAAGGCGTAACTGCCAAAATCAATCAGGCCGTGCCCGGCACCTGCCGCGTGGAGCGCATCATAGATCTCCGCGGTCCGGTGGAGTGGCGCGTGAATCTCCCAACCCAACTCTCCAACAAAAGATACTCGCAAGGCATAGACTGGCACATCCGCCACGGTGATTTCCTGCCCCGACAACCAGGGGAAGGCGGCAGTCGACAGATCCACGTCGGTAAGTTCACGCAGGATTTTGCGCGAGTTCGGACCGGACAGGGCCAGCATCCCCCAGTTCGAAGTTCGGTTGATCATCCGCACGTCCTCGCCTGGCCGAATGTGCGATCGGATCCAATCAAAGTCCGGTTTGGCGCGGGCTATTGCGGAGCCTGTGAAATACCGATCCCGGGCAATGCGCCAGATCGTCATCTCGGTTTCGAACCGTCCATTGGGCGTTAACAGGTGGTTCAGGCTTATGCCTCCGTCGCGGGAGGGGATTGTGTTTGCAGATAACCTGCCCAGCAGATTGCAGGCATCCGGGCCGGTAATTTCGAACTGAGCAAATGCGCATAGATCAATTACGCCAGCAGACGCACGGGTTGCTTGCGCCTCGGCCATCGCGTTGGTGTGCCATGGCTGGTGCCCCCAGCCTATCTGCTCGACTTCACCCGGCATGCCAAAATACCGTGGGCGTTCCCACCCTGCGATCTCGCCGAAAACCGCGCCTTTGGCGGCCAACCGATCATACAGCGGATGTCGCTTGATCGGGCGAAGGGACGTGAACTGCTTGCCAGGGCAGGGCGTGTCATGGCGGCGCATGAATTCATCTTTGGTGCGTTCGAGGATAAAGGTGTCACTGGCAAAATCGCCGTAACGGCGCGGGTCCATCGACCTTGTGTTGATCTGCGTTTCGCCGTGAACCATCCAGTCGGCCAGCACCTTGCCCGCACCGCCGCCCCACGCGAGGCCGATAGACGACCCACAGGACAGTCAGACATTCGGCGCACCCGAGGGCCCAACCAGCATCCCCCCGTCGGGTGTGTGTGTGATTGCACCCCGAACAACTCGCTTGATGCCCAGATCAGCAAGGACAGGCATTCTTTCAAAGGCGATCATCAGGAAGTCGCCAATCGAGTCGAAATCGGCCTCGAACAGTTCATTTTCGGCCTTCCAGGGCGCACCCTGCGGCATTGTCCAGACGGTTGGGCAAACATGGCCTTCGTATATTCCGATCAGGCCGGACTTCTGTTCCTGTCTGATATACCCGCCAAAGGCGTTGTCGCGCATAACCGGCAGTTCCGGGCGGTTTTCGAATTCAGGCACGGCATCAGTGACCAGATAGTGATGCAGGCACGAGACCGAGGGGATTTTCAAACCAAACCACTCTCCAACCTGATTGGCATAGCTGCCTGCGGCGATCACCACGTGTTCGGCCAGTACTTCACCATTTTCCGTGCGCAGCAGCCAAATGTCCCCTCGTCGGCTTGCGCCCAGAACCTGATTGCGGCGGTCAATTTTGGCCCCACGCGTGCGGGATGCCGCTGCCAGCGCCTGGGTCACGCCGGACGGGTCGATATGTCCGTCTTCGAACGTCCGGACTGCCGCCTTGACGTTGTCGACCTTGTAAAACGGATTGCCTTTTGCAACCTCATCCGGCCCGACCAGTTCCATCGGCAGATCGAGCATCTTGCCCACACCCATGATGGATTTCATCCAGTCAACCTCATCATCGGTGGTGGCAATGCGAAAACCGCCGACTTCATGCCAGCCGATGCTTTGGCCCGTTTCTTTTTCAACCTGCTTGTAGGTTGCGATCGAGGTCTTGTTGGTCCATCCCGCGATACGGCTGCTCACGGCGTGAGCGATCTGCCCCGCGGCGTGCCAGGTCGAGCCACTTGTCAATTCCGCTTTCTCGAACAGAATCGTATCTGTCCAGCCGTTTTCGGCCAGCTGAAACTGCGCAGCGACCCCCATGATACCGCCGCCAATGATGGCGACACGGGTGGTGCGCGTCACGTCCGTCACGAAAATGCTTCCTTCGCGGGTTTCAAAGTGGCCTGCGCCGAAAGCCGCACACAGGCGATTTCAACTTCAACAGGCAGCGTGCCGTCCGCAGTCCAGGATTTTTCTTCGAAAGACCGCTGGATATCGTGCACAACTGCCAAGGCCACAGATCGGTTGAACCGATAACTCCAGGCCGAAGACGTTATCTGCCCGATGACGTGGCCGTTCAGATAGATCGGCTCATCGTGGATCGGTATCGCGGCCGGATCATCAAACAGCAGCGAAACGATCCGTTTTTTCGTTTCCAGCTCGAGCAGCGCATCTTCACCCACAAAACCAGAGCCAAATGCGCAAAAGGCCGCAAGCCCGGCTTCGACGGGTGTGGTGCCGGGGGTCAGTTCGTGGCCAAAGGCCCGAAAGCCGCTTTCAATCCGCAAAGAACCACTAGCAAAGAGACCAGCATGGGTCGCCCCGGCCCTCACCAGCGCCTCATGCGCGGCCATCGCCATTTCGGCAGGGATATAGAGTTCGAACCCTTCTTCGCCGGTAAAGCTCAGGCGCCCGACCCAGCCACGCGCGAGGCTGATTTCAGCGGGCCTGAATTGAAATCTCTTGAGATCGGGCAGGGGAGTGTTTGTGGTCGTTTGAAGAACATCGCAGGCCCTTTGCCCGGCGAGACCCAGGATGGTATATCCGCTGGTTACATCAGTAAACTCAACGCGATACATGCCCCGTGTTTCACGCATCCTTTTCAGGTTACGCACAACTTCACTTGCACCCGTGATCATCAGGAAGGTTTTCGGGCCGTGCCGCTGAACCGTCACGTCGCTCTCGATCCCGCCACGTTTGTTCAGGATTTGCGAGTACACAATCCGACCCTCGGCAACATCCATCTGCGCCGCACACAGCCGGTTCAGAAAGGCGCAGGCATCGGGGCCTTGGATCATGATCTTGCCGAACGCACTCTGGTCCAGAATGGCGGCACCCTCGCGGCAGGCGGCCACTTCGCGGCCGACCTGCTCGCGCCATGTGGGCACACTGAAGGTCAGCGGCAAGTGGGTGGCTTCACCGCCGAAATGCACTGCACGTTCCCATCCGCCGCGGGATTCAAAACGTGCCCCTGCGGCCACCAGCCCCTCGTGAACAGGCGAGCGACGCTGCCCCCGCACAGTCTCCATCGAGCGCCCGGGGTAGGGATTGTCGTAGTGGCGTCCCAGAACTTCGGGAATTCGCGCCTCCAGCGCGCCCAGTACGTTCATCTCTGGGCTGAACCGCCGGATATCGGCTTCGGCCAGTTCCATCGTTGGCTCGCCGGCAATGATCCACTCGGCCATTGCCTTGCCCGCGCCCCCGGCCAGCGCGATGCCTGTGGAGTTCATCCCGCCGATGAGAAACAGGCCAGGAACATCCGGGCTTTCGCCCAACATGAATTGGCCGTCGAGGGTGAAACTCTCAGGACCGTTCAGCAGCATCCGCACTTCGGCACGCTCCAGCGCGGGAATGCGTCGCAGCGCGTTTTCCATCATTGGCGTGAAATGATCCCAGTCTTCGTCCAGCAGGTCGAAGCTGAAATCAGCAGGCAGGCGATCCAGCGGCAGGCCTTTGGCATGGGTTTCGAATGAACCCACCAGAAGCCCTTCGACATCGTCGCGGGCGTACAGGAACGCATCCTGATCGTTGAGTGTCGGCAGATGTGCGCCCGGCCCAAGCGCCTGCACTTCGGGCAGCGGCTTGGTCAGCATGTAGAAGTGCTCGCAGGCGTAAAGGGGCATGTGCGCGCCGGCCATGGCCGCCACTTCGCGGGACCACAGTCCACATGCGACCACCACCTCTTCAGCTTCGATCAGGTGGTCACCGACTTCGACGGCTGCAATCTGACCGCCTTTTTTTTGCAGGCCCGTTACCTTGGTGTCCTCGAATATTTGCACACCGCGCGCCCGGGCCCCTTTCGACAACGCCAGAGCAACATCGGATGGGTTGACCCTGCCGTCGGCGGGTGACCAGACTGCCCCCAGGACGTCGTCTACTTTGATCAGAGGCCATAGGTCCTGCGCGCGGGCCGCATCGACCACTTCGGCCTCAAGCCCGAACGCACGGCCCAGTGAAACCTGACGTTTGATGTTGATCAGGCGATCATCATTTGTGGCCAGCGTCAGCGACCCGGTTTGAACCCAGCCCGTCGCTTGCCCGGTTTCACGTTCGAGCGCCCCATATAGGTCAATCGAATAGTTGATCAGCTTTGTCAGAGTGGCCGACGGGCGCAAGCGACGCACCAGACCCGCCGCATGCCATGTGGTGCCCGAGGTCAGTTTGGACCGTTCGAGCACGATGATGTCTTTGCGACCCTCACGGGCCAGATGGTAGGCGACCGAGCACCCGATGACGCCTCCGCCTATCACGATGGTGCGCGCATGGTGGGGCAGAGTCATGCAGCATCCCCATGGAATGTTCTTGTTTCGAACGCGCTGAAAGCGCCGGCGGTACGACCGGTCATGGCTCTCTCCCGATCCGGCGGCGGCTCAGTCGAATGTCGAATTGCTGTCGCACATCGCGATCGACCGCATCCGGAATGTGTGAGGGGAAATGATTTGCAAGCAACTCACGCGCCTTGGCTTTCGCAACTTCACCGACTGGACGCGCGCCATCTTCCTGCCAGTCAACCGGTGTGCGCCTGTCGCCAACATGAGGATAGAAATAGTCCGATTTCATTCGGTCGTAGGTATGAACCTCACCCAGGTAGTGACCCGGACCCCGACACACATCGGCGATCACCTGCGCTGCAATGTTGTCGGTCGTAACTTCGATCCCACGGATTGTTCGAAGCACATTGCCCAAAAGGTCGTTGTCGCTGACATAGCCTTCCAATGAAACGCCCAGAAGACTGGCATGACTGCCAGCGGCCTGCGTGACAATGTTCGATCCCGCATGCGCCGCCATGGCGACTGCCAGGCATTTCTCGGCCCCGTATTGGGAATCCAGTGTCTTGGCGTCGGTAATCCCGGCTATGGACGAAGTGGGCAGGTTGAAATGCCGCCCCATCTGCGCGGCACCCGCCATCAGGATCGCCTGTTCCCCTCCGCCACCAGACATCGACCCGGTGCGCAGGTCGGCGACCAAAGGTTTGGGTGCAAAAATCGCGCGAACCTGCGGATCGACCAGCCGGGCAAAAACCGATCCGGCGAGCGTTTCCGCTACGGCCTGTACAAGTGACCCGGCCAATGTGGCCGGGCTTGTGGCCCCGGCCTGTCCGGCGCTGATCAATTGCACCGGAAAACCCGCAAGAATAGCGGCCTCGAGCACTTCACAAGCCTCGTCCGCGAACCGCATGGGTGGCACAACATGGCAGACCATGACAGTCAGGAACGGTCGCGCGCGAAAGGCGGCCTCGTTACCTGCGATCCTGTAACAAAGGCGGGCAATGGCCGGGACGTTTTCGGGTTCGGTAATCGAGACGGAAACATGCTTGGACGTGCCCATCAGGCAGGCATAAGCAGTGTTGAGGTCCATTGCCGCAGCAGGGTCAACGTCACGCGCAACGACCGGACGGCTGAAGTGATGGATGTTCTCCATCCTGTCGACCAGTCGGGCGGCATCATACAGGTCGGCCAGGGTTGAAGGGCGGTAGTGGCCCGTATCGATGTCGAAGACACCCGGCGCGGCGCCGCCGGTGGACATATGGACCCGCGTGCCTTCTATCCGCAGATCGTTTTCAGGAACCTGCCCGCAAAGGACAAAGTTCCGCCTTGCCTGCTTGATCGACTTGCGCACAAGGGCGCGCGGGAACAACAATCGTCCGTCATCGCCCAGCGTCCCGCCCGCTGCCGTCACCTTGTCGACCATGGATGGGGTCGGTTGACTTAGTCCGAGGGTCTCAAGCAGCAGTAATGCGGCTTCTTCGGTCTGAGCGACTTCATTCGGGGACAGCGGTTCCAGGCACCCGCCAACCACACCCGGCCATACCGCAGGGCTGGCCTCGTCGCTGTTATCTTGTGTCAGACGGTCCTTGCGACCGCGCCGGCGCGTAGACATGGGCCTATTATCATGAGCTCAGCTTCATTCAAAGTCAGCCTACACAGCCATAGGGCTTGTTTACAAAAGCCATTTTCTCAGCAATTGATGAGTAAAACTTACATTAGGGAAATTCGTGACCGCCTCTCTTCCCGCCCTTCGCGCCTTCGATGCAGCCGCCCGCCAGGGCAGTTTTCGAATTGCGGCTGAGAAACTGTCAGTCACACCCACGGCGATCAGCCATCATAATCGAGGGCTGGAAGAGCAGCTGGGCGTCAAGCTGTTTGAACGGGCCGGGCGCGAGGTCGCGTTGACCGAAGATGGCAGGCGTCTGGCGGCAGCAACGGCTCAGGCATTTGAAATTCTGGATGACGCGGTGCGTTCGGTTCGCCGCGGCTCCCGCAAGGTGGTCCGACTTGCTGCGGGGCCGATTTTCACTGCCCGCTGGCTGATGCCCCGGATCGGTGATTTTTGGGACGACCACCCCGAGATCGAGCTGGAGGTGGTTCCTTCTTATCAACCCGGCACGCTGAACCGGGCAAACATCGACATCGTGATCCGCTGGGAACGAATGGCCGAGATGCCCGAAACCGCGATCAAGCTGATCGAGCTCGCCCCCGTTGCCATAGCGTCGGAGGCATTTGTCCTGAAGCACGGCCCGGTGAATGAGCCCCAAGACCTGTTGCAGCTTCCCCTGTTACATCAAAGGAACCACTGGGGTTGGCTCGATTGGTTCCGGGCGATGAATGTCACGGTCGATGGCCCTTTGCGTGGTCCGATCTTTGAAGATGCCAATGTTCTGCTGCGGGGTGCCGCAGAAGGGCAGGGCGCGATTGTCGGCTGGCTGCCCTTGATCGATCAGGATCTGGCCGAAGGTCGCGTCGTGCGTCTGTTTGATGAAAGCATCACACCCACTCATGGTTACTTCGTCGAGAGCACGGGACCTGGCCGATCGCGACGCGAGCCGCGAGCCGCGATTGAATGGCTGCAGGTTCAAAGCCTGGGCTCGCAGGCTGATCTGCCCTGATCCCGCCAGTTGATAGGCATCCTTCATGCCAGTGAAGCGTGAAGGGCGAATTTGGTTGAAATTGTTTCGACATCACCCTAATCACGGCCTCACCTCGGGGTGCGCGGAATGCCGCGCTGAGACGCCCATAGCGAACCCGTTGAACCTGAACCGGCTAGAACCGGCGGAGGGAAAGGTGACGGTTTCATCCATCCTTGCCCTCTCGCCGCAATGGAGGATGACATGAAACATCTGCTGATTGCTGCGGGAATTCTGAGCGCGACTTCGGCTATCGCCGCCGACAAACCTCAGTTGACCGTTTATACTTATGACAGCTTCGTCTCGGATTGGGGTCCGGGTCCACAGGTCAAGGAAGCATTCGAAGCGGTCTGCGACTGCGAACTGAACCTTGTTGGTGTGGAAGACGGTGCCGCCCTGCTGTCGCGCATCCGTCTGGAAGGTGAAAACTCGGATGCAGACGTCGTCTTGGGTCTGGACACCAACCTGATTGCGGCAGCAAAGGAAACCGGCCTGTTTGCGCCCAGTTCGGTCAGCGCCGAATACACTTTGCCCGTAGAATGGAACGATGACGTATTCGCGCCTTACGACTGGGGGTATTTCGCGTTTGTCCATAATGCCGACGCACCAGCACCGGCCAGTTTCCGTGAGCTGGCCGACGGTGATACCAAAATCATCATTCAGGATCCGCGTTCATCCACGCCAGGGCTAGGCCTGTTGCTGTGGGTCAAAGCCGCCTATGGCGACGAAGCCCCCGAAATCTGGGCAGGACTGGCCGACAATATCGTGACCGTCACCAAGGGCTGGTCCGAGGCGTATGGACTGTTTCTTGAGGGTGAGGCTGACATGGTTCTCAGTTACACCACATCACCTGCCTATCACCTGATCGCTGAAGAAGATGCAAGCAAGGCGGCGGCCGCATTTGACGAAGGTCACTATATGCAGGTCGAAGTAGCCGGAAAACTGGCCGGAACCGATCAGCCTGAACTGGCGGACCAGTTTTTGCAGTTCATGGTTTCGGATGCCTTCCAGCAGATCATCCCGACAACAAACTGGATGTATCCGGCGGTAACGCCTGCGGCGGGCCTGCCCGAAGGGTTTGATACACTGACCGTACCGGAAAAATCTTTGCTGCTGGATTCTGATCAGGCGGCAGCTGTGCGGGACGAGGCGTTGGCGGAATGGCTGGGCGCGCTCAGCCAGTAAATCCGACGCCGGGTATTGGCGCGGCGACACTGGTTGCCGTGCTTATTCTTGGTACGCTCGCCGCAGTTGCCCTGCGCGCCGATTCCGCAAGTGGGTTCGGACCGGCCGATTGGTCAGCCCTTCGGTTCACGCTGGTTCAGGCGGTGTTGTCCGCCATTTTCAGTGCAGGGCTTGCCGTTCCTGTCGCCCGCGCGCTGGCCCGGCGGCGTTTTCGCGGGCGGGCGGTTCTGATCGCGCTGCTGGGGGCGCCGTTCATTCTGCCGGTCATCGTCGCCATCATCGGCTTGCTGCAGGTTTTCGGCCGAGCGGGCTGGATTTCAGACGTTCTAGCGGTTTTTGGGCTACCGCCGATCCGCATCTACGGGCTGCATGGCGTGGTTCTGGCGCATGTCTTTTTCAATCTCCCCTTGGCCACGCGCCTGATCTTGCAGGGGTGGCAGGAGGTCCCGTCCGAAAGGTTTCGATTGGCCGCCCAGTTGGGTTGCAACGGATGGGCCATGTTCCGGCTGATCGAAATGCCTATGCTGGCGCGTATCCTGCCCGGTGTTCTGGCCGTTGTTTTTGCCATTTGCCTGACCAGTTTTGCCGTTGCCCTGACTTTGGGTGGTGGACCACGCGCGACCACGATAGAACTCGCTATTTACCAGGCCTTTACCTATGATTTCAATTTGGGTCGCGCCGCGCTTCTGTCCGGGGTGCAACTGGTTCTGACCGCGGTGGCGGCCCTGGCAGCGCTCAGGTTTTCCAGGGGTGACGGGTTTGGCGCCGGGCTGGATCGTTCGATCCGACGCTGGGATGAAGGGACGCGGGTGTCTGATGCCTTCTGGATCAGCGCAGCGGCGGCCTTTCTCCTGCTGCCGTTGACCTCGGTCGTGATCTCCGGACTTTCGGGAATGTTCGAGATACCGGTGCTGGTGTACCGGGCGGCCTTGATATCCGTTTTGGTCGCGGCAGCCAGCACCGTCGTTCTGCTGCTTCTGGCCCTGCCGATGGCGATGACGGTTGCAACCGGGCGATACGGGATCGTTGAACTCTGCGGTATTCTTGGATTGGCGGCGTCACCTCTGGTCATCGGCACCGGGCTGTTCATCCTGATTCGCCCACTTGCCAACCCTACTGTTCTGGCCCTGCCTGTAACGGCTCTGGTGAATGCCGTCATGGCGTTGCCCTTTGCCCTGAGGATACTTGTTCCATCGACGCGCGAGATTATTGCGCAATACGGTCGTCTGGCACTGTCACTGAATATGAGCAGATGGAGTTTTGTGACACGCATTCTGCTGCCCCGCCTGCGACCGCAAATCGGATTTGCCGCGGGTCTGGCGGCGGCACTCTCCATGGGGGATCTGGGGGTCATCGCACTATTTGCCGATGCACAAATTGCCACGCTTCCGCTTCAGATTTACCGCCTGATGGGTGCCTATCAGATGGAGGCAGCGGCCGGTGGCGCCCTGTTGCTGCTGGCGTTTTCGATGGGGGCATTCTGGCTTTTGGATCGAGGAGGGCGCTGGCATGCTGAAGCTTGATGGCTGTGCGATTTCAAATGGCGATTTCGTATTACGCGCGAACCTGCAAATCGAAACCGGATCACGGGTTGCGATCATTGGTCCTTCCGGTGCGGGAAAGTCGACCCTTTTAGAAGCGATTGCTGGGTTTCGCGATCTGGCCGCGGGGCAAATTTACTGGCGCGGCAGCGATATTACCGGATTACCGCCGAGGCAGCGCCCGCTGGCGATGCTGTTTCAGGATGGGAACCTGTTTCCTCATCTGACCGCTGGCCAGAACATCGCCCTGGGTTTGCATCCGAACGGCCGGTTGTCAGCCGATGAGCGGGCACAGGTGCATTCCGCGCTGGATCGTGTTGGTTTGCCCGATATGGCGGACCGGCGACCGGCACAATTGTCGGGCGGTCAACAAAGCCGTGTTGCCCTTGCCCGCGTGCTGGTACAACAGCGGCCTTTGCTGTTGCTGGACGAGCCGTTTGCCGCTCTGGGACCGGCGCTCAAGGCGGAAATGCTGGATCTTGTCTCTGCCCTGACGACCGAGGCCGGAACGACAATGATGATGGTCAGCCATGATCCACAGGATGCAAGACGGATCGCAAGTCATTCGGTTCTGGTGGCGGATGGGCTAGCGCACCCGGTCACCGAGACATCCACACTTTTTGATAACCCGCCGCCTGCGCTGCGAGACTATCTTGGGTGACACGTCCGCCGTCAGTTGGCCCCGGCGACCAGATTCCACAGGAACAGATCCAAGGAGCGTGAAATCTTGTTGCGGTCAAAATTATCCGAAAAACTTCGCACAAGGATTGAATCGTGACCCTTGTGGATCTCGATCGTGAGCTGCTGCAGAAACGCCAAGGCGAGTTGGTCCGAACTGTTCATCTGATCTGACAAGTGGACGAAAATGCCATAGCGCTCTTCGGAATAGACCTGAGCGTCCGCGCGGGCCTGACAGTCCGGGTTTCTTTCAATGTAGGACTTCAATGCCAGCGTCACGATCTCAAGATCGCCAACCGAGTAATAGATTTGCCCGTCGCACAGCGCTTGCGCCAGTTTTTCATGGTTTGGGTAACTGCGGACAACATAGGCAGCGTCAGGATCTGTATCGGCCGCATCGGCGCTGACATATTTAGCAAGCGAACCCACATCCCACGTCAACCCAGCCACGGCATCCGGGCAATCGGTCAGGCGTTTTTTCTCATCGTCGCTGAGAACAACCTTGTCTACATCCGGATGCATTCTGACGATTTCCGAGAATGTCTCGCCGAAACCGTATTTTTCTGCAATCAGCCTAATAGAACGCGGTGCCGTGGTGCCTTCCACGATCCCTGCGACCGGGCCGATACAGGGCCAGTGACCAGCCCACTGGTCACGCGTCGTCTCCGCCCTTCCGACACCAGACAGATAGACCGGCGGGGAAACAAGCACGCCGGGATAGGACAAACGCTCTTGGGTAATGGTGGCCGGATCGCAGAGAATGTTGATTTTGCCGCTTTGCAGGTCGGTGAACCGGTCCCGCGCCTCGATAGCCTTCCATTCGACGGTGAAATCGCGGGACTTCTGCAGTTCTTCAAGGACCGTGGCGCAGATATTGACCATGTAGCCAGTGAACACCTCACCCGACGCAAGAGGCGGCGTATCGCTGGTCAAACGTCCTTCGCGATCACGCACCGCGAGATACGAAAAAGGCGGGGCGTCCGTTCGCACCCCAACGATCAGATCCGCTTCGGCCGTGACAGAAGAGGCAGTGCCTTGCCAGGTCAAAGCCGCCAAGGCGAACGCCAAAACAGCAGGGCGTGTCATGAGCGACCATCCGATCTCTGGGGCTCGCGGATGCGGGTGCCGACAACTGACAGGATTTTCTTCATCGACCCGGTTTCAGCCAGTTCGGCGGCGATTGCGTAAAAGACCAGGAAAATGGAATAGGGAAGCGTTACCATGATTGCGATGTCCAGCAGGCCAAGACCCGTCGCCGGGGGGACTATATTGAACAGGCTTGCGGCCAGATTTGCCACCATCAGAAGGAATGCCGATACCACCAGGGCGATACCGACCGTCACGAACCAGCGCATCCGGTCATGCTGATCCGCAAGGAACAACAGGGCGCAGGCCGTCACGTAAGACAGCAAAAAGATACGCGGCAACTGTTCGATTTCATCCTTCAGGAAATTCAGGCCTGTTGTGATCATAGCGCTGCCGTCACCGTCCAGCGCGTGTCGAACGACACCATCCGCGCCGATGCAGGTTATCGCACCATAGAGAACCGTGGCCAGGAAGGCGGGCCAGAAAGCAAGCTTGGCATAGTCCCAGAACGGAATCTGTATATCGTCACTGCGGGGCCAGCTGCCCTGATCCATCCTGAGATGCCGCAGCAGTATGGTAAGAAACGCCAGCAGGATAAGTGACGGGATCAGGGGGATCAGCATGGCGGCGCAGATTTCGCGCAATTCGGTCGCATCGCTTACGTTGCTGCTGAACATGGCCACCTGTTCAACCAGGACATAGCTGAAAACCGCCCCGAAAATACTTGCAAGCGTGATGTCGTGCAGGGATTGCGCGGTGTCTTCACCAGTCACTTTTTCGATGATCTGTGCCGTTGGCGTGTTCATCAGCGCTTCGGGCACTTTGCGCGACCTGATCGAATAAAGCGCAAACAGACACTGCATCGAGTCCGCCAGCTTTGCGGTTTCATCCTGCAGGCTCTGCAAGGTGTCTTTTTCCAGCTTGAAGTTGGCAATGCGGCCAAGAATGCTGGCGTACCGTGATCGCAGGTCGTCGATCCGCGCCAGAGGGGTTTCTTCGTTGAACAATTGCCGGAAGGCCGAGCTTTGCGGCCCGATGATTGGCGGTTGCAGCAAATCGATACAGCGCAACGAGCTTTCGATGCTTTGCACCATTCCATCCATGATCGGGTCAACCTTGCTTGCCGCGATCTTCTCGCGAAAAGCTTTCCACAGCGGCAGGGTCTCGCCATCCCCATAGCTGCCGTAATTCAGATCTTCGAGAGATTGCAGCACCCGAAAAATGTTTCTGGGCACACCGGCAAAGAAATAGGCGATGGCGCGGATTTTGCGCTCGATGACCTGAAAGGTGGGCGAAGCGGCCCCAAAGGTGATGGCGATGGCCAGCCAGAACGGCAGAGTACGCGGATCAACGGCAGGCCCCGTACCAGCCTCGGGGTTAACGATGGATCGGGCCACAACGTTGGACCCGCCTGTCGCAGCCGTCGCTTCCTTGCTGCCCATCACAAAGGTCGCGATCAGTTCCGGCGACATCAGCATCACGAAGTAGATGCCGACAAAAAACACCATATATATCGCCAGACCACGCCGGTTTTCGGCCTTGGTGGTCAGTGCCGACATTCGGACGTTTTCAAGCTCTTTACGAGATGCCTGGTTGTTGGATTTCAGATTGTCCACGGCGTCAGAGGTTGTGTATTCCTTGTACGCCTCGAACAGCAGTATCAGCCCACCCAGACCGATGGCCCAAACAGCATAGTTGCCCATGTTTTCGGTTCCCCGACTCTGTTGCGTCAATCAAAGAGTTTCGCGTAACCGCACTACCAGCCGCATTTTTCATATTTGGGATTGCAGGAAGTATTGGCGTAGGCCGCAGACTCTTTGATCACCGCGTTCGCGGCAACCAATATCAAAATGATAACAACAAGATACCGCATCAGTCACTCCATAAAAAAACTAAAAAACGGCTGCGCCGATCAAATGTTCATACTAAATATCTAAAAACATAACATAAAACTTGCAATTACGCAACCTGAGGGGGAGCGTTCCGCCTGATTACACCGATGCCGTCTCAAGCCGCTATGGTTGTCCGCGTTCAATGGCACAGGTTGTGGAAGTGCCAAAAAAGCTATCCAGGTAGCCGGGTGGCGAATCCGGCGTGATCCCATATGGCCATAAAAATGGTCAGGAAGTACCCGGAAACCAAACAATATCAACTGCCTTGGCCGGGCGCAGGCTTCCACTGAAAACCCACGCGAATAATCCCATGATCCGTGGTTCCGCTTTCTTTATGATCGTCATGGTTCAGGTGATCATTCTGCACCAGCATCTCGTCAAAGGCCCAAAGGCGCTTCTTCGAATTGTCGTAGAATTCCTGACTGAACATGATGTGGTCCAAGCTTTCGCGCTGTCCTTTGAACACATGCGTGTAATATACGTCGCGCGTCGAACGGTATTCCTGCATGGTTTGCGCGGTATAAAGCGCGTTGTCGGCTCCTCCCGAAGACAGAGGCGACAGGTAGGTTGGCTGTTCTGACAGAATATTGAGCGTGTTGCTTTCCTTGCCGTCATTCATGTCGCCGATCAGAACCACAGGGGTATCCGTTTTCTTTGTCAGGTTGGTTATGATCACGCGCAAAGCGGCCGCTTCGGCGGTCCTGCGCACGGTCGAGATAGCATAGCCCAGTGACGTGATATGCGGGCCGTGAACCTCCCGGTCGTACCAACCCCGCTCGCGCCAGATCTGGGCCGGGCGGCGGGATTTGAAATGGCAGACGAACACATGAATAACCGGTGTCCGAGGATCGGGGCGGACCTGAAAATGCATGACAGGGCGGGAAAAGCCATCCAGCGCCACGGAAATATCAGGTTGCTGCGGATCATCTCCTGTCGACTGCAAAACGCATTCCTCGGGAAAATCTTCGATCCATTCTGGTTGATCCACCAGAATGTCCGAACGCACAGCGGCGGCGCATACGATCTTCTTGTCATTGTGATCCTCGGGTACCAACAGTGTATGGGTTCCCGTCAAGGACGAGTTGTCCAGCGCCGCTTGCAGCGCGTCCTCGGCCCAAAGCTCCTGCACGCCGACCACGTCCGCATCAATTCTGCTCAGCGCCTTCGCGGTGAACGCTATCTTCTTTTCATAGGTGGCCTGATCCCATCCATCTGAGTCGCCATAGATGGCCTGACCAGGCAGGTGAAGGTTCAACAAATTGAAACTGGCAAATGAAATATCTCGCGCGGTCATTATTCCCTCCAAGGTATTTAGATAGAAATTTCTTTGGAACAGATCCCTCTCGAATACTCTTATTCCCGGGCAGTCGGGTCCTGGTGTCAACTCTGCGGCCAGCTGTCCGAAATTCGCAGGCTTCGGGTCAGTTGCACGGTTACATAGTATCAGAAGTTCTCCAATATTTTGCCAGAAACGCTTTTCTGTGGCAGATTTTATGAATTGGTTAAAAGGAGTTCACAGGATGGCTTTGTTTTTCTCCCGGCGCACTTATAACGCTTCAAAAAAGAAGTTCACGATAAAACCTGCCGCGAAAACCCGGTACGTCTCGATCTCACATACAAGTTCCGACGGGCGTATCCGGAAAGGAGGCATCATCAAGCAAAAGAAGTGGCTTGAGATGGTGCAGAAGGCAGGAGGTGACAAAGACGTCCTGATTTACGTTCACGGTTTCAACACGTCGCAGAAGGAAATGCTGGACCGGCTGGCCAAGATCGAAAAGGGTGTGAGATCAAAAGGATATAAGGGCGCGGTCGTTGCGTTCGACTGGCCAAGCGACGGTTCTGTTCTCAGCTATGACAAGGATCGTTCCGACGCCAAGGCAGTGGCCCCTCATCTTGTGGGCGACGGAATATTGCCGTTGCTGGCCATGTCGCCGCGCCCAAAGGTTCATCTTATCGCGCATTCCATGGGGGCATTTGTTGTTTTGCGCGCCTTCTCCGATTTTGGTGACTCAGCGGGTTCTGGAAGCGGCAACTGGGGCGTCGATCAGGTCATGTTTGCATCGGCCGATGTGGATTCCGCCTGGCTCGAGAAAGGCGCGTGGGGGGGGCTGGTGCTTGGCAATCGCAGTAAACGCTTCACGAATTACTATAGCGGTCGGGACAAGGTGCTGGCGCTGGCCGGCGGGTTGGTCCACGGCGGACGCGACCGCGCAGGCCACGTCGGGATGCCAACGCTAACCACCAAAGGCCATTGGGATATCTACTGCAATGAACAATACAAGCGAGACGTTCCGAAGCCAAAACGAACCAAAGTCTATTCCCATCGCTGGTGGTTCGACAGTAAGGGGTTTTTCAAAGACCTCACCCTGACTATTGGTGGCAAGGACGCCAAGTCCATGGCCACGCGCAAAAAAACCACCGGCCATGACCTGGCGTTACTGGCTTGAGTAAGACCTAACCAGATCTATCGAAGAAAAATTCAAAAGGGGCTAAGGGTTTTATTGGTCGGAGTGAGAGGATTCGAACCTCCGACCCCTGCCTCCCGAAGGCAGTGCACGGGCGGCTGTTTGTCTGACGCTGACATACACTGCACGTCTTTTTCACACACACTGCACGGCGCGAGAACGTCCATGTTGTCAGTGGCTTGAGTGTCGCATGCCATACCATGAAGTGCAACACGCGACATGTTCAGCAGTGCACGTGACATGCAAGGCAAACACACGGTGTGATGGGCCAAACATGGTCAGAGTTGCAGCGTAGTGCAGCGAAAGTGCAGCGGCGGCCAGTGGAGTACCAGACCGACCAGAAAAGCAGAGCGCTACAACTCCCCCGCCCAAATCCAAAACCGAGTTCCGTGAGCGACAGCTCTGCCTGGGGGATGTCGGTCGTACCCCCCCCAGTGGCAAAGCGCAAAGAGAGTGCTCAAAGTGCGCTCGAATGGCAGTTTCTCGCAACAACTTGGCGCGATCTCCAAAGAAACGTCAGGTTGAAACCCACATCTGTGTTTCGAGGATCAAAGTTGAGCTGAGTTGGAAAGTGCTCGGCAATTTGGTTGTTCAAAAGTGCTGTGTTTGCGGGTGCCAGGATTGATGATGCCGGGTTTCAAAGTAATGCCTCGCTTCTCCTGAACGCCCCCAAAAAAAAGAAGTGGAGTCTTTGAAATGACAAGTGCAATTCTTCCATTTGTGATCATACTTGCGATACCGCTGATGATTGGGTTTGTTTTCCGAGACCTTCAAGCGAAGTGGGTGGGGTTTGTTTTTGCAGGCCTTGTTGCCGCCTCGAGCGCAGGCAATCATTTTGTCCTCAGGTCCCTTGAATACACTGCTACACGCGGAAGCGTTCCAACGGACGAATGGTTGATCGGAATGATCTTGGCCGCTGGCTTCTGGGGTGGTGTAGCTTTCGGGATTACAAAACTGGGTAGTAAACTTCGGTACGCTCAGGACAAAAGGCACGGTTTGATCGCCGAAGATCACAGTGGTGCTTCTGTGCAATCTGATTGCAATCAAGAATACCTCGCCTCGCAAGAGAAAGTGATGAGCGATCCAGCTTACAAATACGTCCCGATGCCCAAGAAACCCAAAGTTCGAACAGAGCAAAAGAAGCCGCAAAAGCTGTCAGATGCGGAAATTGAGCGTCAAAAGCGAGACCCCGCCTACAAACACGTGCCGAAGCCACGAGGAGTGTGATGATGGTACGATCCACTTCGGTGTTCGTCAGTGTTGCGATTGCTTTGGCAGTTGCAACCGCGCAGCCCGCATCCGCAAACTGGGTTTCGAAGCTCGCAAACAAGCTTGCAAATGAAGCCGTAGAGAACGTTCCGAATGCAGCCGGTCACGCAGGGCGCGCAGTTGGTAGACATTCCGGTCAAATTCAAGATGAGCATGGCAAAACGGATGCTGAAATTCACAACAGTGGTCTGGTTTCACAGTATGTCAGCGAAGAACATGGTTTCCGCTTCAATTTCCCGAGCAACTGGAAAATTGTGAGTGCGGGCGTGCCGGGTACTGAAGTCATGCTCGTGTCTGGCAGTGCATCTGGTTTGAGTTGCAACGTAGTTTTGCAGTACATTCCCGCTCTGGAAGGCATGCATCGAAACGAGCTGGACGACGTGATCTCGAAAGAGGCATACTCCGCCGAATACTGGTCCGAATTCTTCGCAATGTACGAAAATGTAAACATCAAAGAACATGATTTGGGCATGATGGCAGGCAGCAAAGCGCAATACGCTTTGGCTGATGTCGTTTACAATTCATTTGAAAAGCTCGAGCGACTTACAATTCTGCAGGCCGTCACCTACCAATCAGGTAAGGCCACATGGATTGGCTGCTCTGCGCGTTCAGATTACTGGGAGGGAGTGTCAGACATCGCTCTACTTCCAATTCGTACATTCTCTGTCGAGTGATGTTCGGTCAAAGGCTGCGTAAGCAATTGCGATGAACGCATACAACAGTATGTGCGGTATTCTGCTGGCTGGATTGGCGCAACGATTCGCAAAGAGATTTGATTGTTGCTTGTGTCTGCAAAGTACCACTTCAACACTTCCTTTGAGCGATACTTTTCCGCACAGAACCACACGTGTGCACACCCTTGTTTCGTAGGTTCAAACCAGCACACGCGACAGTAGTGAAACCTGCGATGCTCTCCCTCGAAGCGCTGCTCTGAGGCCAGTTGGTGGTGAGAGCAGCCCTTACAGTGGCGCTTTACGACTTGAACTGCACGCATGAAGTCTTTGACCCACTTTGGCTGTAGTTGCGCAGTAGGATCGTCCAGTTCGTGCAAGATGACAGGGCGCAAGCGCGAGGGGATTGGTTTCCGGCAAGCGTTCCGCGCGCGCACTTCAGTTCTTGCGACGTGTATGACAGTTTACGGGAGTAACTTGTTCGGAAAGATAACAACATGCGTTTCACGTTGTGTATGGCTGTTCTCGTTGTCACGGCTTTGTGGCACCGGCCTGCAGCCGCACAAGATGATGCACAGATGCAAGTCTTTGTAGATGCGATGACTGAGTGCGCTGTTCTTGCGAACGTCCAGTACGTGCTTTCACAAGCTGCTGTGCGCTCGAGCGATCTCGCGGATGTGAACGATCAAACGTGGGGTTTGAACAGAGTGTGGGCGCATGATCAAGAAGTCGACCAGTTCAAGCTTGCTGCGTGGACAGCTCTTGCATCAGACCCGAGCACAAGTCGCGCTGCGCGCGCACTCGTTGCTCGTAACGTGCACCAACGAACTGAACAGGTCCTGCATCAGGAGTTTGGCGAACGCAAAGGACCGAAAGACTACTTTGATGCACGGGAAAGTTATGTACTCTTTGAACTCAGAAACATGGATCAGATCGAAGAGTGCGAAGTCATGCGTCAGGCTTGGGAGTGACGCTCAAAACCGTCACCGCGAAGATGTTCGTACTGTATGAGTTCTCCGTTGTTGACAACCGCTTGAGCAGTGCGACGTAGCCGATGACCGATCACTGAAAACATCGGGTGTAGCACCATCGCGCCTTGCTTTGTGCGTCTTAGCAAACCGGAACTGATCAACTCGTTCGCGCCTTCACGTGCTGACCACTCCGACAAGCCCGCTTCATCAGCCGCCGCACGCAGGACCGGACTGTCGTCGTCGATGTGTTCTTCGCGCGACACCCACCGTATCATCGCCATCAGCATCGCTTGCCCGTGCCGCGACAAGCCGTGGAAAGCGCGCAGTGCCGCTGAGTTCGACAGTTCGACTTGCACATCAGGAACGGTCAGCGCTTGGGAAACTTGGTGGCGCGTGTCCATGCTGCTGCGTGTGAGCGACTTGTCGTTCATCGGCATGCTCCCACCTTGACTGCATCATGCACTGGATCATCAGCAGATGCGTCGAATACACTGCCCAGAGCATCGACTTTCTGTGCGTCGTTGATGTCCGCTCGACCGAGCACGTGCCGCGCCTCAGCCAACAGTGCTTGCTGTCTGTCAACGTTAGCTTGCATCTTGTCGATCACAGATACCATCGTTTCGAACTGCACCTCCTTCTTTGCCATCTCGTCGGCGTGTATCTGTTCCTGAACTTCAAACAACTCCGACTGTCGCGCCAACTGCTTGCCGCGTTCGCCAGCCAGTTTACGCCACGCAGCTTTGCTCTCGTCACGTTTCTTGTTCTTGGGTTTGCGCTCGCCCGTTGCCTTCACGTCATCGCGCGTGACGGTCTCGGTTCTGGCGTTTCCGTTTGGTGCGGCGCGTGCCAGAGCGGGCTTTGTGCTCGGGTACGCCTGCGCCATCACCAGATGGTTCAACAGCGCGCCGCGCGTGCCGTGCGTCTCGGTCACAACCAACAAACGCGCCGCAGCGAAGTCGTCGATGATCTGATCGAACTCGTGCTCGTTGATCTGCGTCACGTCTGAAACCAACCCCCGCAGTCGCTCGTAGTCATACGTTCTGTCATCATCGAACGAAGTGTCGAGATGCTTGCCGCGTTCACGCATGGTGTCGAGAAGCACGTCGGCATCTCGGTCGTTCAACATCGGCTCAAACTTGGACCACGAGAGGTCAGCGATGTGAGTGCATGACGTGGGTACGCGATACCAGCACTGGTCTTGCCGCAAAGGACCGTGCTCTTGTTCAGCGATCACTTCGTCTGTCGTCTCTGCAAGTCGCGCAAGCGGTATGACCTCGCTCTGGCGAAGCGGTCTTACGGCTCGCATCAGCGCTCGCAACACACGCCCATGTTCGGCTGGGAGGTGGTCTTGCAACGTGTCTACCGCGTCATCGACGAAACGTGTCTCGCTGATCAGTTTCCCGCCGATGCGTGGAACAAGTGGCACGGTGCCTGTTTCATCACGCTGCAACTCACCGCTCGCATCACGCCTCGGAACAGGATGCAAGCCGCGCACAAGGTAGTGCCCCGGTACTTCCGGTAGTGCCGTCCTGATGTCTTCGCTGAACACAACCACGTTGCTGCACGCCATGTCTTGCTTTGCATGCAGCTTCGTTTCTACGTCATCGGCTTGTGCCCAGTTGCCCAGTTCTTCTTCTCTGGGCAACTGGGCACGAGAAGATGCACTTTGCGTGCACTGTTCTGAAGCCCGCTCTTTCTGGCCTTTCAGGTTTGGTTTGTTTGTCATCACAGCTTGCTTCCCTCCTTCTTCGTCCGCTGTTTCCAGTTGGCTGGCCTCACGGGTCGCCCCTTCATGATCGCCTTGGTGCTCGCTCGTCGGTCTCTCGTCCCGGCTTCGCCGTGGCTGGCGCTGTCTTTGCAGTTGAGTTGATGTACTGAAGTGAGCCTCGCACTGTTTGTTCCACGTAGCGGATACCAGCACCGTGACGGCTCGTTTCGCGTTCCCGTGCTTTCTCAGATGTCGCCATCAACAGCACTTCGACTTGTTCGGGCGCTGATCCGTTTGTGAGTAAGAACGTTGCGACATGTGCGTCAGCCCTGCTTCGGTTTCCGCCAAACTGCGCTGTCGTCTCGTCGATCATCGCCTTCACGATGCTGACGTCACTCTCGGTGCTACCGATCTGTGGCTTGCGCTCGCCGTATGCTTCGACCTGCTCGATACGTATGCTTTGTCGCGACAAAGCCTGCTGATGCGCTTCATGGGTGAGACCTTTGTTGAAGCGCAAGCGCGGTACGTGCTCCCGACTTTGATACACCAGCACGAGCGGTGGCCTTCCATCAGGTAGAGCGCGCAACGGCTTCGGGTTGCGCGTCGTCGGTACTCTGCCATGTTGCGTTGGTTTGGCGCTGCTGGGATCACCTGCGTACTGCTCGGCCAAGACACGGCAAGCCGCAGCGTGCACATCAGGCGCTTGGTTGCGACTGGAAAGAGTGACCCATGCTTGAAAGTTGTCGGGGCTGGTTTCGACGACGACGCTTGGCCTGATGCCGTCGCACGCCATCAAGTGCAGTGCGTCGGCGCTGATGTCGTCCACGAGTACGTGCGTCAGAGGTCCATCAGGGCGGAAGAAAACGTGATGCGACTTTGCCGACATCGCTGCAAACCAGTCGGCTGAGGCGATGAACTGCTTGGGTGTAAACTGACGGCAAGCCACGACTTTGCCGCCAAGGGAGATGATGCGTATGTCGAACGTTTCGCAGGGCAGTGCATCAACCAGTTTGTGAAGCCAGATGCGACGCCGATCAGTCATCACTGCCTCTTCGGTTCGCGGTGGGCACAAGGCTGTCTTCCTGAGCGACCTTTGATCCAGACCCCTCGGCGAAGCAAAGCGCCGCCCCTGTCACCTGATGACTTTCAAGCCGTTTTGCCTGATCTCGGGTAGCCGATCGGGCCTCACAGCCATCGTTCGGACGCCGTAGTACCCTCAGCCAGGCATCGACCTCACACTGGCAGAACTGCACCCGACCTCGAAGCCGATACCAAGGAGGACAAGCGGTTGTGTCGCCGTTCCGATGGTCCATCATCATGCGGCTCAGAGTTCGAAGTGAGACCCCGATGTGATCTGCGGTTTCTTGCTTGCTGAGCGGTGACAAGTTGGCGGCTCCGATGTCTGGTGATCTGGTGCCGCCTAAGCAACGCCACTCCGACAGAGTGATGGCACGTTGCGGTCTTTGGTCAGGACTTCTGGGACAGTTTCCCAGTATGTCCGAAGGTGGCACAAACTGGCCCAGAGGTCAAGCCCAAAACTACCACATGTTGTGTGCATGCCGCGAACATGCGCTGCGAAACACAACATGCAGTGTATGTTCTCGCACTACACGTCACTCAACAGCATGCAACTTGGCGACGATGTCCGACGCTCGCAGCCTTGCGTATCGTTCAAGAAGCACGCCCGCGTCACGATGCCCGGTAAGTACTTGCACTTCGGCCACTGACCACCCTTCCAGCAGCTTGTCTGTTGCGGCTTGCGCGCGTAAGTCATGCAGCCTGATGTCTTCGACACCAGCACGCGCACGCAGCCTCTGCCACGCCAGTCGCACGGCGTTCTCAGAGATGGGCAACACTCGGTCATCAGCGCGCGGCAACGTGGTCAACACCTGAACCGCCATCGGGCTGAGTGGCACAAACCGTGAGTGTCCGTTCTTCGTCCTCGACAGCAACACAACCCGTTGTTGTATATCAACGTCACACCACCGCATCGAAAGCAGTTCGCCTCGTCGACAAGCCGTCTCACGTGCCAACACCATCAGTGGCAGCATCAATGCGTTCTTGCAGTGCCCCGCCGCATCAAGAAGCCGTTGCCACTCGTCGTCTGTCAGCCGTCTGTCGCGCCGGTCGCTGATGCGTGGCCGCTTCACGTGGCGCACCGGGTTGGCATCGTTGTCTTCAAGCTGACAGTCGATGGCTGTCTGCATCAACGACAACTCACGCACGACAGTGGATGGCTTGGCTTCCCGTACGCGTCGGTTGCGCCACGTCGCCACGTCGGCAGCAGTGAGCACATCGATGCGCAACGTTGCCAACTTCGTGCGAGCAAGTGCGTGCAGCCGCCATCGTTCGCTCGGCATCTCGTCTGCCAACTGGTGCAGTGCGTCTGACAGTGTAACAGTTGTCGGCTTAGGTTTGTACAACTCGCCACGTTCTGCGCGCATCTCCGCATCGCGTGCCCACATCACTGCATCAGCTCGCTTCGTGAACGTCTTGCTTGCTGACCGGCCTGCATGTCTCACCGTCGCCTGCCACTTGCCACTTGGTCGCTTGTTGATCGTCGCCATCTCGCATCTCTCCTCGTGCGATGATGGACGTCTTGCGCCGTGTTTGCGTGCTTGGTGCAGCGGAAGTGCAGCGATCAGACAACCGACACGGTGCCGTTGCGTGCAACTGCATCCAGATGTTTCAACAACATCAAGCAGTTGAACTGGTCGGAGTGAGAGGATTCGAACCTCCGACCCCTGCCTCCCGAAGACAGTGCTCTACCAGGCTGAGCTACACTCCGACCGTGGCGGGTGATCTATACCCGGTGAACTGGATGCGCAAGGGGGATTCTAAGTTGGTCGTTCGGAAAAATACTCGAAAAAAACCGGTAAAAAACTTCGTTTGAACAATTCACCTGTCGGACAGATAGCATCAGGTCAGTGGATCCGTGCGATACAGGCGAATCTTTGTTCCGCCATGGTCCACTATGGGACCCGGTGGCAACAGCGGCAGCCGGGTTGCGCGAGCCAGCGACTGGCTGCTGGTTACAATGCCGACTCTCCAGCCGGCAAATCGTGACATCAGCACTTTTCCCATGCTGCCATAAAGGGACCGCAACCGCTTTTCATCGCCGATCCTGCCGCCATATGGCGGATTGACTATGACCAATCCCGACGGTCCTTCATGTGCTTTGATGTCGCTGATTGCGCGGTGCTGAAACCGCGTAATCTGCGTGACGCCGGCGCGTGATGCGTTGGAGGATGCGGCCTCGACCGCCCCAGCGTTTCGATCAGATCCGTGGAACGTCGGAACGGAATCGTGCGGAGGAGCGGGCTGGCGCAGTTTTTCCCATTCGTCGGCGCGGAAAGTCGCAAGCTTTTCAAAGGCAAAGTGCCGCGACCGCCCCGGTGCCAATCCCAAGGCCACTTCGGCCGCTTCGATGACAAAAGTGCCTGAGCCGCACATCGGGTCCAAAACGGGTTCTGTCCCGTCAAATCCGCATTCCCGCAGGAACATGGCCGCCATGGTTTCCCGCATGGGGGCCTTTGCAATCGCTGGTTTGTGGCCGCGCTTGTGCAGCGGATCGCCTGAACTGTCGATCGAGATTGTGCAAATGTCCCTTTCGATCCGCAGCAACACACGTATGTCCGCGTCCGAGGAGATCGGAGCCCCAAGAGTTTCCGAGATCGCTCTTTCGACGCGCTGTCGGGCCGCTCCGGCATGATAAATGCGTGACTTTCGGCTGGTAGCTTCAACCCGGACGGGGAGATCGGGCAGCAGGACGTCAGCCCAGGGAAATTTGCGGGCCCGTTTGTCGAGCTGCGCCAGGTGGATGGCCGGGAAGCTGCCGATCCGCACCAGAACTTTATTGGCGCCTCGAAGGACAAGATTGGCGCGCCATACCTCGGCCCAGTTGCCACGGCAACTGACGCCGCCCGGCACTTTGCGCGCGTCTGCGAATCCTTGTTCCAGCGCCTCGGCGCAAAGCGGCGCTTCAAGGCCCGGAGTGGCAACCAAAAAGATGTCAAGATCGTCGGAAGTGTTCATATCGGCTGCTTACACCGGAAGAACGGGCAGGGCGATATCCTATTTTTTGGACTTGTTCCCAAAAAACACAGGTTTGTTTCGGTATTGTGACCTGAGAACTTTAATTTAGGCGGTAACAGGTTTGCGTTTGTGGTATTCCCCGCGTAAAGGGACCGGGACCGAAGTTATGCTTACGGAATTCAACCGGTTTCTGGCGCTTTCGCGACAATAATCGTATGAATATCCGCGCTATCCTGTGCCAACCTGATTAAGGTCGGTGATAGCGGGCGCAAATAAGAGGCTTGGAAGAACGTAGCAACATGCAAACTTTCAAACTTAAAAAAGGGTTGGATCTGCCGATAGCGGGGGCGCCCGAACAGAAGATTCAGCCGGGGCCCGAGTTTTCGACGGTTGCCGTTCTGGGCAGGGACTTTGTGGGGCTCAAGCCCAAGATGCTGGTTCAGGAAGGTGAAGTAGTACAGCGCGGCGCGCCGCTGTTCTGCCACAAGGATGCGCCTGATGCGATGATGGTCGCACCGCTCAGCGGTAAGGTCATTGCCATCAATCGCGGCGCCCGGCGCGTGCTCCAAAGCGTCGTGATCGAGGTTTCGGATGTCAACGACACCGGCATCGATTTCTCGGGCACGGGTAACACGGACAGCGCCAAAGGTGTTGCGGCAAAGCTTTGCGCCGCAGGTCTTTGGACCGCATTCCGAACCCGCCCGTATTCGAAGATGCCTGAACCGGGCACCAGACCCGCAGCGATCTTCGTAACCGCGATGGACAGTGATCCGCTGGCAGCGGATGCAGCACTGATCATCGCCGATGCCGGTGATGCCTTTGCCGCCGGGCTCGGCGCGATTTCACACCTGACGGACGGCAAAACCTATCTGTGCCACAAGGATGGTGACACCTTGCCCGGCACCGAATTGCCCGGGGTTGAAGCGGCGGGTTTTTCCGGACCGCACCCCGCAGGCCTGGCCGGAACGCATATCCATTTCCTCGAGCCGCTGGCAGGGGACAAGCGTGTCTGGACGATCGGCTATCAGGATGTGATCGCCATTGGCCGTCTGATGCAGACCGGCCATTTGGACCCGAATATTGTAATTGCGCTGTCAGGTCCCGGGGCACGTCAACCGCGCCTGATCCGCACGGTCATGGGCGCATCGACCGATGATCTGACCCGTGACGAGGTCAATGTTGACGGCAGCGCCCGGATCATTTCCGGGTCGATCCTGTCCGGTCAGCACGCCGAGGGTCCGACCGCCTATCTGGGCCGCTTTGCGCGTCAGATTACAATCATTCGCGAAGACGCGGACCAGATCCCGATGGGCTGGATCCGACCGATGCCCTCGAAATTCGCGGTGCAGCCTGTATTGGGCTCGGCCTTTGCCAAAAAGCTGTACGCGCTGACGTCGAACCTGAACGGCGGTCGCCGGGCCATGGTTCCTACCGGCACGTTCGAAGAGTTGATGCCGCAGGATTACCTGCCGACCCAATTGTTGCGTGCTTTGCTGGTGATGGATACTGACACCGCACAGGCGCTGGGTGCGCTGGAGCTGGACGAAGAGGACCTTGGCCTTGTCGGCTTTGCCTGTCCGGCGAAATATGAATATGGGCTGGCGCTGCGCGACTGCCTGACCAAGATTGAAAAGGAGGGCTGATCCGAATGGGTTTGCGCAACTTCTTTGACCGGATCGAGCCGAACTTTACCAAGGGCGGCAAGTACGAGAAGCTTTTCCCCATCTACGAGATGGTCGAAAGCTTCATCTACACTCCGAAAACAGTCACCTCCGTCGCCCCCCACGCGCGGTCTTACGTGGATATGAAGCGGATCATGACTTATGTCGTGATCGCGACGATCCCCTGTATCCTGTGGGGTATGTGGAATACGGGCTATCAGGCCAATTCCGCGATTGCGGCCCTTGGGCCGGACTCAGCCACGGGCTGGCGGATCGCCCTGTTGCAGATGTTTGGCATTTCACTGGACCCGTCCAGCCTGTTTGCCAACGTGATGCACGGATTGCTTTACTTCCTGCCGATCTACATCGTCACGCTTGTTGCAGGCGGTATCTTCGAGGTCATCTTTGCCACCGTGCGCGGCCACGAGGTGAACGAAGGTTTCCTTGTCACTTCAATGCTTTACACGCTGATCATGCCGGCAACTACACCCCTGTGGCAGGTGGCTTTGGGCATCATCTTCGGTGTCGTGATCGGCAAAGAGGTGTTTGGTGGCACTGGCAAGAACTTCCTCAACCCTGCGCTTGTAGGTCGTGCTTTCCTGTACTTCGCCTATCCGGCGCAGATGTCGGGCGATGCGGTGTGGACGCCAGTCGACGGCTTTTCGGGCGCAACAGCGTTGGGGGTAACAGCAGCTGAAGGCGTTCAGGCCCTTGCGGCTGAGGGCATCACCTGGTCCAGCGCGTTTTTCGGAACCATCCAGGGCAGCTTTGGCGAGACATCGACGTTGGCCTGTATCATCGGGCTCGCCTTCCTGCTGATGACCAAAATAGCCAATTATCGCCTGATCGTGGGCTGTTTGGCCGGGACGATCGCGTTTACATGGCTGTTGAACCTGATCGGTTCTGACACCAACCCGATGTTCGCGATGCCATGGTACTGGCACGTTGTGCTGGGCGGATACGCCTTTGGCCTGGCGTTCATGGTGACCGAACCCGTTTCGGCAAGCCACACCAATCTGGGTCGGTACATCTACGGTGCGCTGATCGGTGTCATGGTTGTATTGATCCGCGTAGTGAACCCCGCTTTCCCCGAAGGCATGATGCTGGCCATCCTGTTCGGTAACGTCTTTGCACCGCTGATCGATTACTTCGTCGTTCAGGCCAACATCAAACGGAGGGCGCGTCGCCATGTCTGATACGCAACCCCAAGAACCCAAGGGGGCGATTGCCCGGTTCCTGGCGGCCTCGCCGGACTCGGTTGGCAAGACGATCTTTGTTGCTGTCGCCGTTTGTCTGGTAGCTTCGATGGTCGTTTCCGCCGCAGCCGTCAGCCTTCGCCCGGTACAGGAAGCGAACAAGCTGAAGGACAAGCAAGTCAACGTTTTGCAGGTCGCTGGTGTTTACGAACCCGGCATCAACGTGACCGAGGCCTTCGCTGCGTTTGAGCCGCACGTTCTGGAACTGGCCACCGGCGAATTCGTCGATGACCAGTTTGACCCAACCACATTTGATGACATTGCCGCCGCCAGCGATCCCGAATTGAGTATTGCTTTGGATGACGATCCTGCTGGAATTGGGCGGAAGTCCAAGTTCAGAGTGATCTACCTGCTGCGGGATGATGCTGGTGAACTGGATAAGGTCATCCTGCCGCTGCACGGCTATGGCCTGTGGTCCACGCTCTATGGCTTTATCGCGCTGGAAAACAACGGCAACGATATTTTTGGCCTGCAGTTCTATCAGCATGGCGAAACTCCGGGCCTTGGCGCGGAAGTGGACAACCCGCGTTGGAAAGCGCTGTGGAATGGCAAGAAACTTCGTGATGACGCGGGCGATCTGCAAATCACCGTCGCCAAATCTCAGCCTGCCGCCGGCCCGGACTTTTATGTCGACGCGCTGGCCGGTGCCACGCTGACCTCTGTTGGCGTCGATAACCTGGTGAAATTCTGGATGGGCGATGCGGGCTACGCTCCGTTCCTGGCCAAACTGCAAGCAGGAGAGTTCTGATGTCTCAGACCAAGAAAGAGATGCTGGTCGACCCGCTTGTCGACAACAACCCGATTACCCTGCAGGTGCTTGGCATCTGTTCGGCGCTGGCGGTGACCTCTTCGCTGCAGGTATCCTTCGTGATGGCGCTGGCGGTGACGTTCGTGACTTCGTTCTCGTCCTTCTTTATCTCGTGCCTGCGTAACCAGATCCCGGGCTCGATCCGGATCATCGTCCAGATGGTGATCATCGCCTCGCTGGTGATCCTGGTGGATCAGGTTCTCAAGGCCTATGCCTTCGAGATTTCGAAAACGCTTTCGGTCTTCGTCGGTCTGATCATCACCAACTGTATCGTGATGGGCCGCGCCGAGGCGTTCGCTATGAAAAACCCGCCTGTCGCGTCCTTCATCGACGGCATGGGCAACGGAATGGGCTATGGTCTGATCCTGCTGCTGGTTGGTTTCATCCGCGAACTGTTCGGGAACGGGTCGCTCTTCGGAGTCACCATTCTGGAGACCGTCAACAATGGCGGCTGGTATGTACCCAACGGCATGCTGCTGCTGCCGCCGTCCGCGTTCTTTATCATCGGTCTGATCATCTGGGCCTTCCGCACGTGGAAGCCGAACCAGGTCGAAGAACGTGAATACAAAATCCAGCAGGTAGAGGCGCACTGATGGAAGGGCTTATCTCTCTGGCCGTAAAGGCCATCTTTGTTGAAAACCTCGCGCTCAGTTTCTTTCTCGGCATGTGTACTTTCATAGCCGTTTCCAAGAAGATTTCGACCGCGCTGGGTCTGGGTATTTCGGTGATGGTCGTTCAGGCGATCACCGTGCCGACAAACAATCTGTTGCTCAGCTATCTGTTGAAGCCGGGCGCCTTGGCCTGGGCCGGGTTCCCGGATGTGGACCTGACCTTCCTTGGGCTGATCTCGTACATCGGCGTGATTGCGGCGATGGTTCAGATCCTCGAGATGATCCTGGATAAGTACTTCCCACCGCTTTACAACGCGCTGGGGATCTTCCTGCCGCTGATTACAGTGAACTGCGCCATCCTCGGTGGCTCGCTGTTCATGGTCGAGCGTGACTATAACTTCGCTGAGGCCGCCACCTATGGTCTGTCTTCCGGCTTTGGTTGGGCGCTAGCGATCACAGCGATGGCAGGCGTTCGTGAAAAGCTGAAATATTCGGATATTCCGGACGGTCTGCAGGGGTTGGGCATTACCTTCATCACCGCGGGACTGATGGCGATGGCCTTCATGTCCTTCTCTGGCGTGAAACTGTAAGGAGGGCGCAATGGAAACTTTTAGCCTAGGCGTAATCCTTTTCACGATGATCGTTCTGGCGCTTGTCGCCATCATTATGGCGGCACGCTCGCGGTTGGTGTCTACCGGCAACGTCAACATCACCATCAATGGCGAGAAAACCATCTCGGTTCCGGCGGGTGGCAAACTGCTGCAGACGCTTGCGGCCGAGAAATTGTTCGTTCCTTCCGCCTGCGGTGGTGGCGGAACCTGCGCGCAATGCCGTGTGCGGGTGCATTCGGGTGGTGGTTCGATCCTGCCCACCGAAGAAAGCCACATCACCAAGCGAGAGGCATCCTGCGGTGACCGCCTGTCCTGTCAGGTCGCGGTCAAGCAGGACATGGACATCGAAGTTCCCGAAGAGGTCTTTGGCGTCAAGAAGTGGGAATGCACCGTTCGTTCGAACGACAACGTGGCCACTTTTATCAAAGCGCTGACTCTGGATCTGCCGGAAGGCGAAGACGTCAATTTCCGTGCTGGCGGCTACATCCAGATCGAGGCCCCCGCGCACCAACTGGCCTATACCGATTTCGACGTGCAGGACGAGTACCGCGAAGATTGGGACAAGTTCAATCTGTGGCAGTACAAATCCGTCGTGAACGAACCGATCGAGCGCGCCTATTCTATGGCCAACTATCCGGACGAAAAAGGCATGATAATGCTGAACGTCCGTGTCGCTTCACCGCCTCCGGGGTCCGACGGTATCCCGCCGGGTCAGATGTCGTCTTACATCTTCAACCTGAAGCCGGGTGACAAGGTCACGATTTCTGGTCCATTTGGTGAATTCTTCGCCCGCGAGACCGAGAAAGAGATGGTCTTCATCGGCGGTGGCGCTGGTATGGCGCCTATGCGCAGCCATATCTTCGATCAGCTCAAGCGCCTTGAGAATCGCAACCGCAAGATCACCTTCTGGTACGGTGCGCGTTCCAAGAAAGAGATGTTCTTTGTCGAGGATTTCGACCAATTGGCCGAGGAGTTCGACAATTTCGAATGGCATGTGGCCCTTTCGGATGCGCAGCCCGAGGACGATTGGAAAGGCTACACCGGCTTCATCCACAACGTCCTGTTCGAGGAATACCTCAAGAACCACCCGGCACCGGAAGACTGCGAGTTCTACATGTGCGGTCCGCCAATCATGAACCAGTCCGTCATCAACATGCTGCTGGATCTCGGAGTGGACCGCGAAGACATCATGCTGGACGACTTCGGCGGTTAAGAAGAAACCGGCGCAATTAGCGCCGGTTTTTTTGTTCCGCATTTTCAGTAGGCGGGAATTTTATAGTACTCCCGATACCATTCAACGAATTTGGCCAGACCGGTATGAATATCGGTCTGGGGTTTGTAACCGGTCAGGTTTTGCAACAAACTGGTGTCGGCCCAGGTCGCCGGAACATCTCCCATTTGCATCGGCATGTAGTTCCGGATCGCTTTCTTACCCAACGCGTCCTCGATAGCTTCTATGAAATCCATCAGGCGGACTTTGTCCGAGTTGCCGATGTTGACTACCCGGAAGGGCGCAACCGGTGACAGGCTGTCGCCCACGGCGATCTCATCTTTGCTGTCAGGCCGCACAGGGGCGGCATCTATCAGCAGGCGAATGCCCCGTACCAGATCCTCGACATAGGTGAAGTCGCGATACATGTCGCCGTTGTTGTAAATGTCGATGGGACGGTCGTTCAGAATGGCATCGGTGAACTTGAAGTAAGCCAGATCAGGGCGGCCCCACGTGCCGTAAACTGTAAAGAACCGGAACATCGTGGTCGGCAGGCCCCACAGATGGGCATAGGAATGGCCCATCGATTCATTGGCCTTCTTGGTCGCGGAATAGATGGTCAGTTGCCCGTCGGCCTTGTCGGTTTCCCGGAACGGCATGTCCTCATTCGCTCCGTAGACTGAAGACGTCGAAGCCATCAGAAGGTGCTCTACCTGATGGGTCCGGGCAACCTCCATCACATTGAATGTCCCGACGATGTTGGATTCAACGTAGCTGCGTGGCGCTTCAAGGCTGTAGCGCACACCGGCCTGGCCAGCCAGGTGGATGATGACCTCGGGTTTGAAGTCGTCTGCGACCTGCATCAGGCGCTCGTGGTTTTCCAGCATGTCTTCGGTGGCTGAAAAGCCCGGCGTCTGCAGCAACATCTGATGCCGGCGCTGTTTCAGCGCCACGTCATAATAGTCGGTCATGCCGTCATAGCCATGCACCCGAAACCCTTCGGCCAGGAGCAGTTTTGTCAGATGAAATCCGATAAACCCGGCAGTTCCCGTTACCAAAACTCGTTTCATGAAATCCCCAAGAACCTTTCAAACCACATGGCTGCCTGCGATAAGATCGTCTTTGAACCTGCCAGGCCCAGATCTAACTTTAGCTTGTCATATCAAACGCCCGGCACCGACGGTCAAGTACTGAGCGGGCGGCCCGGGATTGTCGTTGCCAACGGGTCGGGTTAGGGAACGTAGAACATGGTTACGAGCTGGATCAAAGGGTTTATTGGCCGGGCACGGCACGATCGGGAAACAGCCGTTCCCGGAATCGCTCCTGATGATCGGTTTGTCGTAATTGGCGACATTCATGGCCGGCTGGACCTGCTTCAGGCCCTGCTGATGAGGGTTGAAGACGACTGCCCTTTGATCTTTGTCGGGGACTACATCGACCGGGGTGACTACAGCGCACAGGTCCTGCGACATCTGCAGCACTTCGACACGGCAGCAAACAGGCCAGTCGTGTGCCTCATGGGCAATCATGAAGACATGCTGCTGCGATTTTTGGACGAGCCCGGACGCTATGCACATCATTGGTTCCGTAATGGCGGATTCCAGACACTGGCTTCATTCGGGATTACCGAATTTGACCTTCATCCAACAAATGAAATTGCCGAAGCGGTTGCTGGCAAGTTGAAGCAGGTCATGGGCACGGGCCTGCTGTCATGGCTACGGGACAGACCACTAATCTGGTCAAGCGGAAACGTAACTGTCGTCCATGCCGCGCTGGATCCCGACCTGACGGTGGATGACCAGCAGCGACAGGTCTGTTTGTGGGGGCATCCGATGTTTCCAAGACGACGCAGGGCAGACGGCCAATGGGTTGTGCACGGACACACAATCATAGACCGCCCAAGGGTCAACAATGGCGTCGTCTCAGTCGATACCGGGGCATTTGCAACGAACCGCCTGACGGCAGCCGAAATTTACAGAGGCGGCGTTCGTTTTATTTCGACCTGATCTGCGCAACTCGGGACGCGGGCCAGTGAAAATGCGACCCGCAACCCGGAAGGTCACTTGGTCAACCGACGATCATCTGCTTCATGCGCAGCGCTTCGTATTCCAGTTCCTTGAGACGGAAGTGAACAACGTCGCCAATCGTGATGACACCGTGCAGGTGGCCATCACTCAGAACCGGCATGTGGCGGAAACGTCCATCGGTCATTGTCTTCAGAACATCGTTCAGCAGGTCTTCGGGCGAACAGGTCTTGACTTCCTTGGTCATAAGATCTTCGACCGACTGCGGCAGAGTCTGGCCAGGGGTATCCGCCATGCGCCGCACGATGTCGCGTTCTGACAGAATGCCTTGCAAGGTTCCGTTCTGATCGGTCACGACCACTGCACCGATTCTTTTTTCCTTCAGCAGTTCCACTACCGAATGAATCGTATCGGCGGGGCGCACCGCAAACACCGCATCACCTTTACCCTCAAGCAGCTTGGCCACGGTCGTTTGCGTATGCGACAGGTTTGAATCCGCTGACTGGCTATAGGTCGCAGAACCAGATTTGTCGCCGCGTGTGGGGGGCTGATAAGAGCTTGGGGCCATGGGCAATCTCCTCTTTTATCCGAGATGGCTGTCTTTTCACCTTACCGCAGCGAACCGACCTGTATAGGGTGCAAATGCCCTGATCCCGGAAAATTGCTGACAAACAAGGAATCCCGACCCGTTGACAGACCTTTATCTGACACCGCCGCTGGCTGCGCTGATCTTTTTCGCCGTCGTGGTGTGTGGTCACAATTTCCGAATGGCGTGGAAACAGCAGCAGGCGGGATGGCAAAAACGGGCCTGGCTGTTTGGTGTACCTGCCGGGGTCGGATTGCTGGTGCTGGGTTTTCTGCCGCTGAAACTGTGATGTCGATTTGACTCTGTAATGGGGCGCTGGCATATGCCCGGCTAGGTTTTCCAGGGAGTTCCCCGATGCGCCATCTGCCTGTTCTGGCTTTAGTTCTGTTTGTTTCTGGCTGTTTGTTTGACAAAGAACCCGAAGTGGTCCGTCTGTCGGGCGAAACCATGGGAACAACATTCAACATCACCGCCATTGGCGAAGATGTGGATGAGGAAGCCCTGGCCGCAGCCGTGCAGGAAACACTGGCCGCAGTGAACGCCAAGATGTCCAACTGGGATCCCAACTCAGAGGTTTCGACATTTTCAGCTTCGACCGACACTTCGCCCGTTCCGGTCTCGGACGAGTTCGCTCTGGTTTTGACCGCCGCTGACGATGTGCATGAAAAATCCGGCGGAACCTTTGACGTGACTCTGGGCCCGCTGATCGAATTGTGGGGGTTTGGCCCGCGCAAGCCCGAGGACCCGGTGCCGTCGGATGCTGAGATTCAAGCCGCTCTGGAAGGTGTCGGGCAATCCCGGCTGCTGACCTTGGACCGTGACGCCGGAACGCTGGCCAAATCCGATCCGGCAGTGGGCATCAACCTGTCGGCTATCGCCAAAGGCTATGGGATCGACGCGGTGGCCGAAACCCTAAGCGAAGCGGGGATTGAGAACTACATGGTCGAGATCGGTGGCGATCTTGTAACCAAAGGCGAGAATGACAAGGGTGAGGTCTGGCGCATCGGGGTCGAAAAACCCGAAGCAGGCGGGCAAAACCTGCAACTGATCGTATCGCTGAACGATCTGGGCATGGCGACCTCGGGCGATTACAAGAATTTCTTCGAACAGGACGGTGTGCGGTATTCCCATATCATCGATCCCACGACCGGACGACCGATCACACATCGCACAACCTCGGTCACCGTACTGGCCGAAAACGCGATGATGGCGGATGCGTGGGCCACGGCAATGCTGGCGCTGGGGCAGGAGAAAGGGCTGGAACTGGCCGAAAAGCATAAACTAGCCGTGTTCTTCATATCTCGGGATGTGACAGGCGGCGAAGATGCCTTTATTACTGTTCACAGTACCGCGTTCAAAGACGCTTTGAGCACCAACTGACAGGCAGGACCTGAGATGAGCACATTTATTCTGGCCTTCATACTACTGCTGATCATCATGGTAGGGATGTCGCTGGGCGTCATGCTGATGGGCAAGACGATCAAAGGCAGCTGCGGCGGTCTGAATGCAATCTCGGGCGCGGACAAATGCGTTGTGTGCAAAAAAGACGTCGACCCCAACAGCCCGCTGCGGGACCAGTTGCAGTGCAAACGCGCCAAAAAAATGCTCGAACAGATGGAACGACAAGCCTGATTGAAGTTTGGACTTCGCTCTTGGGCGGGAAATAGCTAAGCAGGTCCCGGATCAAAGGGGGGCATTGCATTGGCCGAAGCCAAAAATATCCTGTTCATCATGTTCGACCAGCTGCGCTGGGATTACCTCAGCTGTTACGGACATCCACACCTGCATACCCCGAATATCGACAAACTGGCCGCACGCGGTGTCCGGTTTAATCGCGCCTATATTCAGTCCCCGATCTGCGGAAGTTCGCGCATGTCGACCTATACCGGGCGCTATGTGCATTCCCATGGTGCCTCATGGAACAACATTCCCCTGAAAGTTGGTGAAATCACATTGGGCGATCACCTGCGCAAAGCGGGGATGGGGTGCTGGCTGGTCGGCAAGACACATATGGCTGCCGACGCCGAAGGGATGGCCCGCCTGGGACTGGAACCCGACAGCGTCATTGGCGCTCGCGTCGCGGAATGCGGCTTTGACGTCTTCGAACGCGATGACGGGTTGCGCGCTGAAGGACCGGACGGGTTCTATGATCCGGACGGGGCAAAGAAATACAATCAATATCTCCGGGACAAAGGATACGACAGCGACAACCCCTGGCATGACTTTGCCAATTCCGGCCTGGATGCCGACGGCAACGTATTGTCAGGCTGGTTCCTTAAAAACTCATCCGAGCCGGCAAATATCGCGGAAGAAGACAGTGAAACGCCCTATCTGACAACGCGCGGCATTGAGTTCATGGAAAGTCATGACGGGCCGTGGTGCTGTCACCTCAGCTACATCAAGCCGCACTGGCCTTACGTAGTGCCGGAGCCTTATGCCTCGATGTATGGACCCGAACATGTGCTGCCTGTGGTCCGGTCCGAGGCCGAGCGCGAAAATGCGCATCCAGTGCTCCGAGCCTTTATGGACACGAAAGTCGGGCAGGCCTTCTCGCGTCAGGAGGTCCGCGATGCCGTGATCCCGGCCTATATGGGGCTGATCAAACAGGCGGATGACCAGATGGGGCGGTTGTTCGACTGGATGGAGGAAACCGGGCGGATGGACGACACGATGATCGTGCTGACCTCGGACCATGGGGATTTTCTGGGCGATCACTGGATGGGGGAAAAGACCTTCTTCCACGACGCCTCGACCAAGATGCCGCTGATCATCTACGACCCTTCCTCTCAGGCGGACGCCACGCGAGGCACCACCTGCGACGCGCTGGTCGAGGCGATTGATCTGGCACCAACCTTTCTTGAGGTGGCGGGCGGCGAAATGGCCGGGCATATCCTGGAAGGGCATTCCCTGCTGCCCATCCTTCGCGGGCAAGCCGACAAAACGCCCCGCAGTGTCGCAGTCTGTGAATACGACTACTCCGCTTCTCCCATAGCGCAAAAGCTGAACGCATCTGTACGCGATGCCGTGATGTTCATGGTCGCCAACGAAAAATGGAAACTTGTCCATTGCGAAGGCGGGCACAGACCGATCCTGTTCGATCTTGAAAACGATCCCGACGAACTGGTCGATCTGGGTGACAGTGCGGATCATACGGACGTCATCGCCCAGATGTATGATCACCTGTTTGCCTGGACGCGTCGCCCGTCACAGCGCACAACCCGGTCTGAAGAGCAGTTGATCGGAATGCGCAGCCGAAGCGGGGGCACAGGGATCATGATCGGTATTTACGACGAAAACGACACTCCGCTGGAACTGACGGTCAAATACCGCAACCGCAAGGCACATCCTTACCAGGATTATCTGAAGGACTGAAAACGCGGGTTTCGCGCCAAAGTGACGAAGGGACCGATTAATTCTGCTTCACACACCGCAAAGACGGTTCACGCCCGGATGGGCAGCGGGTAGAAGACTGTCAAAGCAGTGTTCCGGAGAAACTTCATGGCCGCCCCCAAACCCGTTGTCCTGTGCATCCTAGATGGCTGGGGATTGTCCGAAGACACGCAGGCCAACGCGCCTTATCTGGCGAAAACGCCGACCTTTGACGCGATCATGGAACGCGGTCCCCATGCGACGTTGATTACACATGGGCCGGATGTGGGTCTGCCCAGCGGGCAGATGGGAAATTCTGAGGTCGGGCACACGAACATTGGGGCCGGGCGAGTGGTTGCCATGGATCTGGGGCAGATTGATCTGTCGATCGAAGACGGCAGTTTCTTTGAAAACAATGCCCTTCAGGCCTTCATCAGTAAGGTAAAGGCCTCGGGCGGAACGGCGCACTTGATGGGTATCGCTTCGGATGGCGGGGTACATGGCCATCTTGATCACATCGTTGCTGCGGCCAAGGCCGTGACAGACGCAGGTGTACCTGTCGCCCTGCACGTCATGACAGACGGACGGGACGTTGCGCCAAAATCCGCATTTGGGTTTTTGGCCGAACTGGAAGAGCGCCTGCCAGATGTCGCGCGGATCGTGACTGTCAGCGGACGGTATTATGCCATGGACCGCGACAATCGCTGGGAACGCGTTGCAGAAGCCTATGAGGCGATCATCAAGGGGCAGGGGCGTACCGCCGCCACCGCACATGGTGCTGTGGACCATGCGTATAACCAATCCGAAACGGATGAATTCATAACACCCACGGTTCTGAGCGGCTACACAGGTGTCCACGATGGCGATGGTATTTTCTGTCTGAATTTCCGCGCCGACCGTGCGCGGGAAATACTGCGCGCAATTGGCGAGCCGGGATTCGACGATTTCGACACCGGACCGCGCCCGGCCCTGTCAGCTTTGCTGGGAATGGTTGAATACTCCGACGGGCACAACGCCTACATGACCACCGTTTTCCCGAAACGCGCCATCGTCAACACGCTTGGGGAATGGGTTGCCAAACAAGGGTTGCGGCAGTTCCGCTTGGCGGAAACCGAAAAATATCCTCATGTGACGTTCTTTCTGAACGGCGGCAAGGAAACGCCCGAGGTTGGCGAAGACCGTTTCATGCCGAAATCGCCCAAGGTGGCGACCTATGATCTTCAGCCCGAGATGTCGTCAGCCGAGGTCACGGCCAAATTCGTCGAGGCCATCGAAGCCGGGTATGATCTGATCGTCACCAATTACGCCAACCCGGATATGGTCGGGCACACAGGCGATCTGAACGCCGCGATAAAGGCGTGCGAAGCCGTTGATCAAGGTCTGGCGCAGGTGGTTACCGCGCTGGACAAAGCAGGCGGAGCCATGATCGTGACAGCCGATCACGGGAATTGCGAAGTCATGGTCGACCCTGAAGCCGGTGGACCGCATACCGCTCATACATTGAACCGAGTGCCGGTCGCGCTGGTCGGTGGACCCGCTGGTTCCAAGTTGCGCGATGGCCGGTTGTCGGACCTGGCGCCAACGCTTTTAGCGCTGATGGGGCTGGATCAACCTGCGGAAATGACTGGCCAGAGCCTTCTGTCATGACAGTGCGGGCCGCGCTTCTTTCAGTCTTGCTGGCCTCGCCTGTTTACGCCCAAACGGACCCGTCGGCTGCCGCGTTGGAGGCAGCGCAAATGCTGGAAGAGGCCTCGATTGCGCTGGCCGAAGCCGACAGCGCCCGGGATCGGGTGCGCGCCCTGACCGAAACGGTGCAGGCTTATGAAGCCGGGCTAAGCGCCATGCGCGACGGCTTGCGCAAGGCCGCCACCCGAGAGGTGCAGCTGACAGAAGAACTGCGCGCGCGGGAAAAAGAAATCGCGCAGTTGCTGGGCGTGTTGCAAACCATCGAAACAACAACGCCGCCCGTACTGATCCTGCATCCGTCCGGTCCTTTGGGGGCCGCGCGTACCGGCATGATGCTGGCCGAAGTCACGCCCGGCCTGAATGCACGTGCGCAAGCGCTTGCTCAGGACTTGCACGAGGTTCGGACACTTCGCCAACTGCAGCAAAACGCCGCCGAAACCCTGACCAAGGGTCTGACCGGAGTGCAGAATGCGCGCACCAAACTAAGCGAGGCCATTGCCGATCGAACGGACCTGCCGCGCCGGTTTGTCGAAGACCCCATCAGCACGGCGATCCTGATTTCCTCGACGGAAACACTGGATGGGTTTGCCAGCGGTCTGGCCGAAATATCGGAAGGCGGTATTGCCGAAACCGACGCCGATATTTCGAACAGAAAAGGAAACCTTGCTTTGCCCGTTCAGGGTGTTCTGCTGCACAGTTCAGGGGAAACGGACGCCGCCGGGGTGAAGCGCCCCGGTATCGTGCTGGGCACCCGGCCGCGCGCGCTGGTCACGACACCCACCGCAGCGACGATCCGGTATCGCGGGCCGCTGCTGGACCTTGGCAACCTGATGATCCTGGAACCCCAGCCCGGATTGCTTTTTGTCTTTTCCGGGTTGCAAGAGGTCTTCGGTACACCCGGAGAAGTGATCACCGAAGGAACGCCGGTGGGGCTAATGCCTGGTGAAACGCCGGAAATCGGCGCTATTTTGTCAACTACAAGTGATGGCACTGGAACTGACCGGTCAGAAACGCTCTATATAGAGGTAAGACAGGATAATAGCCCGGTGGACCCGGAATCGTGGTTTCGGACCAACAAGGATGGATAAACAAACATGAAGAGATTTGTGATGGCCGGTCTGGCCGGAACTGTGGCAGGCATTATCGCAACCACTCAGATTGCCGGACCTTTGCTGGCGCAAGAGGCCGAAAGCAAGGCCAGCGTGTATGAGCAATTGGATCTGTTCGGGGACATTTTCGAACGTATCCGCGCCCAATATGTCGAAGAAGTCGAGCCGGAGGAGCTGATCGAGGCAGCCATTGACGGAATGCTGACCTCATTGGATCCGCATTCCAGCTACCTGTCGCCTGACGACGCCGAACAGATGCGCGTGCAGACACGCGGTGAATTCGGAGGGCTAGGGATTGAGGTCACACAAGAAGAAGGCTTCGTCAAAGTCGTCTCACCCATCGATGATACCCCCGCGGACGAGGCGGGGATCGAAGCCGGCGACTTCATCACCCACGTTGATGGTGAAAGCATTCTGGGCCTGACGCTGGACAAGGCGGTGGATCTGATGCGCGGGCCGGTCGGCTCGGAGATCGTGATCACGGTGGTGCGCGAAGGCGAGCAGGAACCGTTTGACGTCACCATTATCCGCGACACCATCAAGTTGACCGCCGTACGAGCACGGACCGAAGGCACCAGCGTCGTTCTGCGTGTGACCACATTCAATGATCAGACCTACCCCAATCTGGAAGCCGGATTGAAAGAGCAGATCGAAGAAGCCGGCGGGATCGAAAAGGTCAATGGCGTAGTGCTGGATTTGCGGAACAATCCGGGCGGCTTGCTGACACAGGCGATCAAGGTGTCGGACGCCTTTTTGAATGAAGGCGAAATCGTTTCGACCCGCGGCCGCGATCCGGGCGAAGGCGAAAGGTTCAATGCAACGGCAGGAGATCTGACTGAAGGTAAGCCGATTGTGGTTCTGATCAACGGCGGGTCAGCCTCGGCCTCGGAAATTGTAGCGGGGGCGCTTCAGGATCATCGCCGTGCGATTGTTGTTGGCACCAAGAGCTTTGGCAAAGGCTCGGTCCAGACAGTCATGCCATTGCGCGGCGACGGCGCAATGCGTTTGACCACATCACGCTATTATACGCCTTCGGGCCGCTCGATTCAGGCGCTTGGCGTCAGCCCCGACATCATCGTCGAGCAACCGCGCCCAGCCCCAGAACCCGAAGAGGAAGAGGGCAATGCACGCACTCGGTCCGAGGCCGACCTGCGTGGCAGCCTGAACAACGACAGCCTGAGCGAGGATGAAATTCGCCAGATCGAAGAAGACCGGGCCCGTGCCGAAGCGACTGCCGAGTTGCGGGAAAAGGACTATCAGTTGGCCTATGCCATCGATATCCTGAAAGGCCTGTCGGCCTTCAACCCCAACGGGCCTTCGCAGTAACAAATAAATTGGGCCGCCGGTTTCGGCGGCCCTCGTTACCGGAACAGATCTTTGTTCGGCTGCGATCAGCTTTCGATTTTGTGCAGCTTGCTTTCATCCAGCATCAGCGCAAGTACGATCCCGACGGACACGGAAATCGCTGCAAAGACAAACGCCATGTTCATGCCGGTATCGAATGCTTGGGCTATCGCGGTTTTGACCGTCGCAACTTCACTTTCACTGAGCTTCTGCATGACTGCCTGCGCGGATTTGGTGGTCAGCGTTCCGCCATTGATTGCCTGAAGTTCAGCATCAGACAGTGTGACACCGGCCGCAGTCAGTTTGTCGCGCAGGCTGGCAAGGCTTGTGACATACATGATTGCCGTGGCGCAGGCGACGGCAATGGCCCCGTAGACCAGATGGGTCATGAAGCTAAGCCCGCCGACGAGACCCGCCCGTTCGGGCTTTACAGCGCAGACTGCCGCCGTTCCCGACGGCCCGACAGTCAGCGTCGCCCCCAATCCGATGAACGCCATGCCTGGCAGAATTTGGAAATAGCCAAGGCCCTGCGGCAAGACGACAACAGTTACTGCGCCAATTGTCGCGATCAGGTAGCCCCAGAACATCAGCCTTTTTGGACCGAAATCGTTGTAAAGCGTTCCTGAAACAATGGATCCGACCGCCAATAGAACAGTCAGCGGTGCCAGCCCAAGCGCCGATTGAAAAACGCTCCAGCCCAGTACTTTCTGCATGTATTGCGGGAAATACAGCAAACCCACAAAGGCCGCAGACACATTGAACATGTTCAGGCCCAGCGTGATCAAAAATTCTCGGTTCTGCATCAACTGAGGCAGCAGCAAAGGTTCCTTTACGCGTTTTTCGACACGTGGGAACAACAGAAACAGGACTGCGCTAACAAAGAACAGAAGAAGCAGCGGAACCGAAGTCCAGCCCCACTCCGCACCGACATCCAGGGCATAAAGCAGCAGCAAGACCGCGAAGGACAGGATGCCCATCCCGGCAAAATCGATGTGTTCGCCTTGTTTGTGTTTGGTCTCACGTTCCATCAAAAACAGGGCTGTCGCCATCGAAATGCAGGAGAACACGACGTTGGCCAGAAAGAACAATCGCCAGTCACCAAGGTTGACGGCAAAGCCGCTGATCATCGGACCGAAGACATTGCCGCTGGTTACACCCGCAAGGATCAGCCCCATAACCAGGGCCCGATGCTCGGGCTTTGACACTTTGGTGGCACCGAAGGCCAGTGTGCAGGGCCAGATACATCCGGCTCCGATGCCTTGCAGGGCTCGTGCTCCGATCAGGTAGTCCAGACCGGGGGAGACAAAGCATAGGATGGAAGAAAACAGGAAGATCGAAAGACCGATGATCATGATCTTTCGGTGCCCGTACATGTCGCCGAGCCGCCCGCCGGCGACCATGGTCATGGCGAAAAACAGGGCGTAGATATTGAGCACCCACTGGGTGCTTGTAATGTCGGCATCAAAGCTGTTTTCGATGGCCGGGATCAGCATCAGCGCACCGGTAAAATCAATCCCGATCCCAAATGCGGTCACCATAAGGGCGATGACCTTGATGATACTACTGCGGTCCATTGAGAAACCCAGGTTGCTCCGGATGTCCCGATAATGCATCAAGCCGGTCAAAAAAGATAGGAAAACAGCAGTTTAAGGGTTCAGCCGGTATGACAAGCTGAACGCCCGGTCTATTCCGCGCTGCTGCAGATCCGCCGGAACGCGCGTTTCAGCATGTCCAGTTCGGCGCGCAAAAGCTCCACCTCAGCCCTCAGGTCATCTGCAGCGGGAGTGCCCGCGATCACCGTGATGTCGCCCAGCCTGTTCGTCGTTGCGGTGTCGACGATCACAAAACAGTGCACCCCTTCGGAAAGGGCGGAGATGGGCAACTGAATACTCAGATCCCAACCGCCATCCGCGCGTGAAACGCTGAACTGTTCCAGCGGTTCACCGAGATAGCGCACTTCGATCTTGGGTTCCGTTTCGGCCTGCAGATGACCTTGCCAAAACCCGTCTTCAAACCGTGTGCATGTGAGGGAGTGAAGGGTCATGCGGCAAGCACCTTACAAGTCAGCTCGGAAATGGCGGCAGAACGTCAAATCGCGCAAAACGATCCGATTCATCCCAGGATCGTCAAAGATCAGATCCAGCCAGATCTTTTCAACACGTTTCTCGTTCAAAGACAGATGCGCAAGGTCAAAGTCCATTGCGTTCGAGGTTCGGTTTTCGTCAAGTTTGCGCAACACCTGTTCCGTATTTGGGCCGTGCTGAATGTTGAGACGTGCGAAAATTTCTCCGTTCCGCTCGCCTTCGATCAACGTATCGACACGCATCAGGTGTTGGCGCGTCAAGTCCTGCGCCGCATCTTGTGGCAGCTCGACCGACAGAGAAAGAAATGAACCGGTGAACCCGAACACCTCGATCGCAAGGCTGAATGGGGCCAGGTCCTTGTCACGGCGATTGCGTATCTGGCGCATTCCGATTTCGGACTGCTCGCAATCATGAAACAGGGTTACCTGCCGGTCCATCGGCGCTTTTCGCGGGGCCGACGCGATACCGTGCCTGGACAGCCGCCCGCGCCACAAATCCGGACGCCACGACCAGTCCGTAGCAAGCGGTTTGGGAAACTGCACCGAACCAATCAGTGGCCGGGCCAGCCGTTCGTCGGCCTGTTGGATCAGCCAGTCAAGAATAGTCCGAAATTTACGCGCCTCATCCCGTTGCCTGCGCAGCAATGGCTCAGGCGTTTCGGTCGCAGCCTTTGCGGCTTGGCGCCAATGCCCCAGAGTCTTGCGATGCATATAGCGATCCAGAAAACTGCCCATGATCCTATCGTCCAAAGTTGTACCTGTTTAGTCAAAGACCAAGTGGCGGTTAAACCCGAATTACAGCATTTCAGCGCTTAATTTTCCGGAAATGTGATCTGCGGCGGGCTGGACAGAACCGCACCTTTCTGCCAAAGCCGCGCCCGTTCTTGCAATAGACCGGGGCAGTGCTTACCGTCTGATACCGGATCGCAGTGGAACATCCGTCAAACAGCGCACATCCGAATTTCTCAGGACAAGGGCGGTCATGGAACCCACTCTGTTTTCGTTTATCTGGAAATACTCGAAGAAACAGCAGCTTGTATTGTTGCTGCTGACCGTATTGTCGTTTCCCTTTCTCTATGCCTCGCTCGAGTTGCCCAAACAGATCATAAACGATGCAATTGGGGCGCCCACTGACACGGTGACGATCTGGGGCTACACTGTGACGCAGATCCAATACCTTTGGATTCTGTGCTTTGCTTTTCTGGCCACGGTGATTGCCAGCGGGTTGATGAAGATGCGCATCAACACGATGAAAGGCGTTCTGGCCGAGCGTATGCTGCGCCGCCTTCGCTTTTCCCTGATCCAGCGAACGATGCGGTTCCCGAAATCCTATTTCGCCACCACCAGCCAGGGCGAATTGGTTTCGATGATCACCTCCGAGGCCGAACCGATGGGTGGGCTGATGGGCGACGCGATTGCCCAACCGGTGTTTCAATTCGGGCAGATGATGACAATCGTCACATTTCTGTTCATGCAAAGCGTCTGGTTCGGATTGGCCAGTGTCGCGCTCATCCCGTTGCAGGCCTGGTTGATCCCGAAACTGCAACGCCAGATCAACCTGCTGAACAAGGACAGAATTCAACAGGTTCGACATCTAAGCTCTGAAATCGGTGAGAGTGCGGCGGGCATCAGTGATCTGCGCACCAATGGCGGCTGGCGTTATCGGCTGGCGCAGTTCAGCCATCGGCTGGGCATCTTGTTCGAGATCCGCTTCAAGATCTACAACAAGAAATTTTTCATGAAGTTTATCAACAACCTGATCACGCAGATGACGCCGTTTCTGTTCTACTCGGTCGGTGGTTATCTTGCGATCACGGGAGAGGTGACAGTGGGCGCACTGGTCGCCGCACTTGGGGCCTACAAGGATCTGAGTGGCCCTTGGAAGGATTTGCTGACCTACTACAATCAGGTGCAAGACATGTCGCTGCGTTGGGAAATCGTGATAGAGCGTTTTGCCCCAGCCAACATGATCCCGGAGAGCCTGTTTTCCGGAGAACCCGAAACCATCCCGCACCTGACCGGTGACATCGAGTTGCGAAACGTGACGGTCCGCGATGATGACGGCAAGACCATTCTTGAAGATATCGATCTGACAATCCCAAAGGGTGCCCGGGTGGCGATACAGTCGCCACAAGCGGCCGAGCGTGGTGCGCTGGCTCAACTGCTGACAAGAGAGCTGCTGCCGGTACAAGGCGACGTGATTATGGCGGGTCACAATCTCAATTCGCTGCATCAAACAGTGATTGCCGCCCGAATTGGGTATGCCTATTCACGCCCCTACCTGTTCGATGGAACACTGGGGGACAATCTGCTGATGCCCCTGCGGATCCGCCCGCAACATCAGTCGGACGCGATAAAAGCCCCTTCGCGTCGGCAGATCGAGGCCGTGCGGGCTGGAAACCCCCCCGATTCCCTGTCGGATGAATGGGTCGATCCCAGCCTGGCCGGGCTGGATAGTGCTGACGACATCCGCGACTGGTGGTTCCAGCTTGTTGAGGCGATGGGGATCGACGAGTTCATGTTCCGCCGTACTTTACGTTCCCGGTTCGATCCGGAACAGCATCCGGCTTTGGCAAAAGACGTTGTTGATCTGCGTGGGATGGTCGCCGAGCGTCTGCGCGAGCGCGGCTTGGACCGATATGTCTTCAGATTCGATCCGGATCAGTTCAACCCCGCCGTTCCTTTGGGCGGCAACCTGCTGTTTGCGTCTCCGTCGCAGGATATCTCTCCGGAAACGCTTGCCGAAGATGACCGGTTCCAGGCGATGCTCAGCGCGAACGCCCTGGACGATGACGCTATGAGCATTTCCAGTGCCGTGCTTGAAACACTGACCCAGGCATTTGGCCGGGATGGCACGGACCACCCGCTGTTTTTGCGCCTTGGCCTGTCCCGCGACATGTTCCACAGCCTGCTGGACATCGAAGACCGTCGCAAAGCCAAGGGTGATGCCGCGATCAGTCAGAAAGAAAAAGCCCTGCTGATGACCGTGCCCTTCCTTCTTACGGCCGAGCAGATTGGTCCGAATTTTCCGGACGAGTACAAGAACAGAATTTTGACGATTCGAAAGACGCAGGCAGAAAGAATCCGGGAATCGATGCAGGGGATGTTCCTGCCAGTGTCGCCGGATCTCTACATTCCGCGTCTGACCGTGATCGAGAATGCGCTTTACGGACGCATTTCGATCATGGCCGGGGCCAAAAAAGACGAGATCGAAGATGTAGTTGCCGAAGTTATGAACGAAGCCGGGCTGCGCCGCCGCGCCGCCGCGATCATTTACGATCTGCCGTCCGGACTGGGGGGAAACAACCTGCCGACCGTTTTTCAGGAGCGTGCCGCGTTTTCGCGGGCGGGCATCAAACGCCCCGACATTCTGGTGCTGGACAAGGTGCTGGCCAGCCACGATTCGGAAAGCCGACTGCGCACCCGCCTGAAACTGCGTGAGCTGCTGCCTGATTCAATCATGATCTTCATGGAAGATCATTTTGCCCATCCCGAAGCGTATGACCTGTTCGTCGAAATCAAGGACGGCCGTATTGACGGTGTGTCAAGAACTCAAACAGAAGCGGAAGAAGGCGCTACGGCAGACTTGAGCCGGAAGCTCAAGATCATCTCCTCGACCGAGTTGTTCTCCAAGTTGGATGGCAGAAACCAACGTTTGCTGGCGTTTTCCGCACAATGGTACGAGGCCGCAGCCGGGCAGACCATCTTTGCCCGCGGCGAGGCACCTGACGCGGCCTACCTGTGTATTTCCGGTCAGGCCAATTTGGAATGGAACGACAGCAAGGGTCTCAAGCGGGTAATCTCGGTCATCGAGCCGGGACGATTGATCGGAGATCTTTCGATTATCACCAAGGACGCCAGACAATTCGATCTGGTTGCAACACAGGATTGTACCTTTCTCAGGATCGGCGCCGGAGAGCTGCGCGCCGTCGTGGAAAGCGACGTTAATGTCGCCGTACAACTTCTTGAAACCGTTGCCGGTTACCTGATGACAGTGTCCGATCGTGTTGCCGCCGCGCAAACCCCAGAGGACATATTCACCGATACCGGCAGTACCAGTGGAACCTAAAATCACGACACATACGGCATACGCAGCCCATGAGATGCTTGTCCGCGACGCACGTGACAGACCGGAACTGTGGCGACTTACGGTCGGGTTGGCGATTGTTGGTGGTGTTGCAGTTTTCCTGAACCTCACCCTGTCTTCTGTGATTTTCAGTCTTGGCACCGCGCGGTGGGTTTCCGGCTTTCAGGTAGGGGCAACACCGTCCGCATTGTTGATACTGTTGTCTAGCTTCGGGTTCATTACTGTGGGGGTCAAACTGGCCGCCGGGGCGATGCAAAACCGCACGTTGCAAGCCATCCTGGGTCCCCGCCGTCTGGGCGTTCGCCAGTTCTGGCGCGTACTTCTGGCATTGGTGCTGCTGGCCGCGTTGATCTTCATCCTGCCGCCTTACAATCTTGGTGCACCGTTCAAACCCAATTTGGCTGTCGAAACGTGGCTGCTGCTGTTGCCGCTGTCTCTGACTGCGGTTTTGATACAAACCAGCGCCGAGGAAATCCTGTTTCGCGGCTACATTCAGCAATCACTGGCTGCGCGGTTTCGGTCGCGCCTGATTTGGATGGGTCTGCCTGCCTTGTTGTTTGCGGCCGGTCACTACGCGCCGGCCACATCCGGAGAGAACGCCCTTCTGATCGCAATCTGGGCCGGCGCTTTTGGCCTGATCAATGCCGATCTCACCGCGCGGTCGGGTACCCTTGGCCCGGCTATGGCGTTGCACTTTTTCAACAACGTTGTGGCGCTGCTGTTTTTCTCGATCCCTGACAACCTCAGCGGTCTTGCCTTGTTCCTTCTGCCCTATGACATGTCTCAGACAGACGTGATACGACACTGGCTGTATGTGGATTTCGCGATGATGATTGTTTGCTGGCTAACCGCACGACTTGCGCTTAGGCGCTGATTGCATTTCCTGACGTAGCGCCTTATTTGACGTCAAAACCGCATCAGCAAGGTTCCGACATGAACTGGATCACAAACTACGTCCGCCCCCGGATCAACTCGATCTTCTCGCGCAGGGAAGTGCCCGAAAACCTGTGGCACAAGTGCGATGAGTGCGGAACCATGCTGTTTCACCGCGAACTGGCCGACAACCAGAATGTCTGCACGCAATGTGATCACCACATGGCAATCACGCCGCGAGAGCGGTTTAAGCATCTGTTTGATGGCGGTATTTTCACCGAGGTCGAAGTCCCCGCGCCGAAGGACGATCCGCTGCATTTTCGGGATCAAAAGAAATATCCCGACCGCATGAAAGCGGCCCAGAAGAAGACCGGCGAGAAAGAGGCGATGCTGGTCGTGAGCGGTGAAATCGGCCGCACGCCAGTTGTGGCCGCCGCGCAGGATTTTTCGTTCATGGGCGGATCGATGGGCATGTATGTCGGCAACGCCATCATCGCAGCCGCGCAGGAGGCCGTGAAACTCAAACGCCCGCTGATCCTGTTTTCGGCTGCCGGTGGCGCGCGAATGCAGGAAGGCATCCTGAGCCTCATGCAGATGCCCCGTACCACGGTCGCGGTGGAAATGCTGAAAGAGGCGAACCTGCCCTATATCGTGGTGCTGACCCACCCGACCACCGGCGGCGTCACCGCGTCTTATGCAATGCTGGGCGATGTGCATATCTCGGAGCCGAATGCGCTGATCTGCTTTGCCGGACCGCGCGTGATCGAACAGACCATCCGCGAGAAACTGCCAGAAGGATTCCAGCGCGCTGAATACCTTCTGGATCACGGAATGCTGGACCGCGTTACAAAACGCACCGAAATGCGCGATGAACTGATCACCATCACCCGAATGCTGATGGGCCTGCCGCCAGCCGTCAAAGGCGACCTTCCCGCACCAGAGCCGGAGGAAGCACCGGTCGAAGCTTCGACCGAGGGCGCAGGCGAGAAATGACGACCCCGACATCCGACGTCATCCTTGATCGGATGATGGCGCTGCATCCCAAGATCATCGATCTGACTTTGGATCGTGTGTGGCGTCTATTGGCAGCTCTGGACCACCCGCAAAACCGATTGCCGCCGGTCATCCATATTGCCGGAACCAACGGCAAAGGTTCGACGCAAGCCATGATCCGCGCAGGGATCGAAGGGGCCGGGCTGACAGCTCACGCATACACATCCCCCCACCTGACCCGCTTTCACGAGCGAATCCGACTGGCGGGAGAGCTGATCTCGGAGCCTGACCTTACGGCGGTTCTGGACGAGTGTTACGCCGCAAACAACGGTGAGAATATCACCTATTTCGAAATCACGACCTGTGCGGCCCTGCTGGCCTTTGCCCGCACGCAAGCTGACTATACGCTCCTTGAAGTCGGGCTGGGTGGCCGGTTGGATGCAACCAACGTCGTGGACCAGCCTGCGGTGACAGTCATCACGCCGGTTTCGATCGACCATGAACTGTTCCTTGGCGACACATTGGGCAAAATTGCAGCCGAAAAGGCCGGCATCATCAAGCCCGGAGTGACCTGTATCGTGGGCCCGCAAGAAGACGAAGCGCTCGAGGTCATTGAATACACCGCCGCGCGACTGGGTGCGCCACTGCTTGTTCATGGCCAACACTGGCACGTCCACGAAGAAAACGGACGCCTGATCTATCAGGACGAAACAGGATTGCGCGATCTGCCGCTTCCCAATCTGCTGGGCGCGCACCAAATCCAGAACGCAGGCGCAGCGCTGGCGGTTCTGCGCCATCTGCAAATGGGCGATGACGCCTATGAGGCCGCCGTGACCAAAGCCGAATGGCTAGCACGCATGCAGCGCCTGAAAACAGGGCCACTGACAGAACAGGCTCCGCTCGCTGAACTGTGGCTCGACGGGGGCCACAACGCTGCTGCTGGTGTGGCGTTGGCCGACGTTCTGGCGAAACTGCCCAAGCGCCCGACCCACATGATCTGCGGCATGCTGAACACCAAGGACGTCACTGGTTATCTGGCGCCGCTTGCCGATCAGGCCGAAAGCCTGACCGCCGTATCCATTCCCGGCGAGGCCAACACGCTCAGCGCTGACGACACTGCGGCTGCGGCCGCAAGGGTCGGCCTGCCAGCTTCAACAGCGGAAAGCGTCGCGGCAGCCCTGACAGCAGTCACGGACAAAGACCCACAGGCCCGTGTCCTGATCTGTGGCTCGCTCTATCTGGCGGGCAACATCCTGCGCGAAAACGGCTAGTTGTTTTTCTGTTTGGAAAACCTCGGAGCGCGCTGGAGCGAGGGGGCAGAGCCTCCTATTTCCCCCAGTCCTGATCCTGCATTTCCCGCAGGCGTGAGGCGGTGCGCTCGAATTCAAACGTTCCTTCACCTTCGACATACAACATCTCGGGCTCGGCCGCCGCCGAGCAGATCAGCCGGACCCGGGCCTCGTAAAGGGCGTCAATCAAAGTGACAAACCGTTTGGCTTCGTTGAAGTTGTTGCGGGACAGGCGCGGCACGTCTTCCAGAACCAGCACTTTCACCGCTTCCGCAATGGCCAGATAGTCTGCCGGGCCCAGCATACGTCCGCACAAATCATAGAAGCTGGCCCTCGCTACGCCATTGCGAAAGGCCGGAAGTTCAACGGCCCGGCCGTTCACCTTCAACACCAGTGGCTCCGCCGCGCCTCCCGACAGGTCATTCCAAACCGCCCGGATATTCTGCCGGGCCTCTGGCCCGATCGGCGTAAAATACACCGGCTCACCCGCCAGACGGTTCTGACGATAATCGGTGGGCGAGATCAGCTCCCAGACTTCAAGCTGTTCCTTGATATGCGCGATGAATGGCAGAAACAACTGTCGGTTCAGCCCGTTTTTGTACAGCTCATCCGGGTGCCTATTCGACGTGGTGATCACGACCACCCCGCCTGCATGCAAAAGGTCGAACAGGCGGCCCACGATCATCGCGTCCGTTATGTCCGTGATCTGCATTTCGTCAAAGGCCAGCAATCGGACTGATTTGACAACTGCCTCGGCAACGGGTGCCAGCGCGTCCTCGACCCCTTCCTTTCGGGCCTTGTGCATACCCGCGTGAATTTCCTGCATAAAAGCATGGAAGTGCACGCGCCGTGCAGGAATATCCTCCAGCGCATCCACAAACATGTCCATCAGCATGGACTTGCCGCGCCCGACGCCACCCCACAGGTAAAGGCCTTTGGGGGCAGGGGGGGCTTTTCGGAAGAAACCGCGTTTGACAGGTTCGGCTAGGGTGGCGCGAATACGCTCGAACTGTGGCAGAACGGCCTCCTGCGCGTCATCCCTGATCAGGCTGCCATCGGCAATGCGGGCCTCGTAAAGTGAAATCAAATCCGTCATGTCTGAGCCATAGCGTCCGCTCTGCCCCTTGAAAAGCGGCCTTTTTCTCTCGGCTTCGTTTTTGACGGGCTTCGCTCTGAAAAAATCTGTCAACGTGTTGCACGAGCGCCGGAACCAAGACAAAGTCCGCGCCAGACAGAAGCGTGGCTAAACAGGATTGCGGACATGTCACAGGCAGGAAACGTCTTATTCATAATCATCGACCAACTGCGTGCAGATTGTCTGGCAGGCGCATTGGCGAAGCATGTGGATCTGCCCAATTTGCGCACGTTCATGAGCGATGCGGTCACCTTTACGCGTCACTTCTCGGTGACCAACCCGTGCGGCCCGTCCCGGGCTTCGATACTGACCGGTCAGTACGCGATGAACCACCGCTCTGTCCGCAACGGAACGCCGCTGCGCCACGACATTCCCAATGTCGCGACCGAGATGCGCAAGGCCGGATATCTGCCCATGTTGTTCGGCTACACCGACACGTCCGCCGATCCGCGCGTGTTTGATCCCAAAGACCCTTCGCTCAAGTCTTATGAGTACCCGATGCAGGGGTTTCACGAGGTGGTCGAAATGCGGCTCGAGGAATCTTTTCCCTGGCAATCTCATCTGATGCAAAAGGGCTATTCGTTCGACGATTACTGGGATGTCTACAAGCCCGTATCACCAACTGGGAGTACCCCGAAACTGAATGATCCGGCGCTGTACCGGGCCGAAGACAGTGACACGGCCTTTCTGACGGACGCTTTTCTGAATGGTATCGCCGCGTACCACAAACAGAACTGGTTCGCCCATCTGACCTATATCCGGCCGCACCCGCCGCTTGTCGCACCTGCGCCGTATAATGACATGTACGATCCTGCCGAGTTGCCTCTGCCCGCCGGATTCCCGGACCAGCAGGCCGAAGCGGCGCTGCACCCGTTTTTTGCCCCTTCGATGCAATCCCAAACGGCCACCGGCTTTGTAAAGGGCATGGGGCAAATTGAACCGACACAGGAAAACGTTCAAACCCTGCGTTCCGTCTATCTGGGTCTTGCGACTGAGGTCGATCATCACGTCGGGCGTGTAATCCAGTACCTGAAGGAAAGCGGGCAATATGACAACACCTTGTTGGTGATCACCGCCGACCATGGCGAGATGCTGGGCGATCGGCATACCTGGGGCAAAATGACGGTGTTTGATGCCGCCTATCATACGCCCCTGATTATCAGGATGCCGGGGAATTCAGCCCGCGCGGGTTCGGTCGTCGACGTGCCAACGGAATCCGTGGACGTTACCCCAACCATTCTCGACTGGGTGGGCAAATCAGTTCCGAACTCGATGGACGGACGCTCGCTTGTGCCGCTGCTGAAGGGTGATGTTCCCGAAGACTGGCGCAGGTATTCGTTCAGTGAGCTTGATTTTTCGGAACCTGAAAAGCCAACTCTGTGGCAGCAGCAATTGGGAACCGGCAACAGCGACTCGAACCTGAGCATTCTTCGGGACGACCGGTTCACGCTGGTTGAGTTCGCCGCTGATCTGCCTCCGATCCTTTTTGACCATGCCGGCAAGGGTGAGCTTGAGAATGTCGCGAACAATCCCGAATTCGCTTCGGATCTGGGCCGGCTTGGGCGTCAGATGCTACGGCACCGCATGCGCAATGCGGACCACACGCTTTCCCTTTATTCTCTGACGCCAGAGGGTGCCAAGTCGAAAGAGCGCTATCCAGACTAGGGCAGTGCAGCGTGATCATGAGCCCAAGGCAGGTCCGGCCTGTTTTTGTCGCATCTCTGCCCCCTACACCTGCGGGGGTTCTGATGTTACGCCTGTTCCGTGGGGAGAACTGTCTTGGACACCACCGAACAGCATATGAAAGCAATGACCATGGCCGGTCTGAATCTGATCGGTCAGGCCCTTTCGATTTACGACAGCCAATTGCGGCTTGTCGTCAGCAATCGCCGCTTTCAGGAAATGTTCGATCTGCCCGACACCCTGGTCCGCCCCGGCGCCTTGTTTCACGACACCATTCAGTTTCTCGCCAGCCGAGGGGAATATGGCGGCGACGGAAATGTGGACGAAATGGTAAAGGCCCGCGTCGAGCAGGCGCTGAATTTCGAACCGCATTACATGGAACGGGCGCGACCAAACGGACAGGTTATCTCGATCGAGGGGGCACCGTTGCCACAGGGTGGTTGGGTCGCGGTGTATACAGATATCACCAGCACAAAACGGGCTGAGAACCTGTTGCGCGCACGGTCCGAGGAACTGTCCGGACAGTTGCTGAGCCATGCCGAGGAATTGTCAGCCGCGAACCGAAAGCTGGCCGCAACCAACTCAGCTCTGGAAGAGGCAAAGCGCCAACTGACCGAGATTGAGGCCCGCACCCGTTTGACGACGGAGATGATGCCGGCCCATATCGCTCATCTCAGACGAGACGGTATCTACGACTACTCAAACCGCCGCCTGAGTTCCGTCATGCCGGGCCGACCGTCTGAGATTGCAGGCCTGCACATCTCCGAGGCGCTGGGTCCTTCAGCGTTTGAACGGGTCGAACCCTATCTGGAACGCGCCTATGGCGGCGAAACTTCGGTTTTTGAGTTTACCGAGGATCAGGATTCGCGCCGGATACGGGTTTCTTTCACCCCGGACGGGGCAGGGGGCGTCTACATAATGTCGGTCGACGTGACCGAAGAAACGCAAGCCAGGGTCGCCTTGCAACAGGCCAGCCGCCGCGCAATGGCGGCGCAGATGACCAGCGGCATGGCACATGATTTTTCAAACCTGCTGACGATCATTCTGGGGATGCAGGCGCGGCTGAACAAGATGGACCTGCCCGAAGAGGCGCAGGAACTTGTTTCGGCCACTCAACAAACAGCGCGCCGTGGCGGACAATTGCTGAACCGGATCGCGGATATGACGGGAAACCGGACACCTCAACCCAAGGCGACCGACATGCGAGGGCTGCTGGAAGACCTTCGCATTCTTGCGTCGCCATCATTGCCGCGGGGGGTGGGGCTGTCGGTGGTCAATACATTGCCGGACGAGGCGCTGATGCTCGACCCTGGTATGGTCCAGGATGCAATGCTCAATCTTGTCCTGAACGCGCGTGACGCATGCGGCAATTCCGGTCAGATCACCATCAGCGCCCATGCGATCGGAAGAATATGGGCCGAAATCACCGTATCCGACACCGGGCCCGGATTTTCACCCGAAGCTTTGGAAAAGGCTCTTAACCCGTTTTTCACGACCAAAGGCAGCGACGGGTCGGGGTTAGGCCTCCCGATGGTTTACGATACCGTCAAACTGGCTGGCGGAGACCTGAATTTGCGCAACACGCAATCAGGTGCATCCGTTGTCATGCGATTGCCCTACAGGCCCGCACCATCAGGCCGCGGCGGTCTTGTTCTACTTGTCGAGGATAACGACGAATTACGTTGCCAGTTCCGCGACCTGCTTGTTGACCTCGGCTATTCTGTGATCGAGGCCACGTCAGTTGATGAAGCGCTCGGTTTGATCTTGGATATTGACGACATCGCGCTGGTTCTGTCCGATATCCGGCTTGATGGACCAGCCACCGGGATTGATCTGCTTGAGCGGCTGAAGCTTGGCCTTCCCTGTATTCTGATGACATCCTTGCCCTATTCCGACCCTCTGCATCGACAAGCGCTTGCTTTGGCGCCGGTGTTGCGTAAACCGTTCTCCCGGGCACAATTGTCTGCACTGATCCGAACCGAGGCCGCCTGATGAACCAACCATTGGTGACCATCCTTGATGACGAGCCCGAAATACGGCGCATATTGACGGATGCGTTGGAAGAGGCCGGATTCCGCACACAAAGCTTTTCACGCGCCCGCGAATTCGAAGCCTCGCTGAAACGGGTGACACCGGACGTCTGCCTTGTTGATCTGTCGCTTCCGGATACAGACGGGCTGGCGTTGGTACACCGACTGGCGCTGGAACAGGGGGCAGCCGTAATTATCATTTCGGGCAGGGTGCAGGTGCAGGATCGCGTCACCGGGTTGGAGCTTGGGGCCGATGACTATATCACCAAACCTTTCGACCCGGCCGAGGTTGTCGCCCGAATCCGCGCAAGATTGCGCGCACCAAGAACCCAGTCTCCGCAGTCGGAAGTGGCATATTTCAATGGCTGGACCGCATATTTCGATCGCTATGTTCTTGTGGACGGAACCGGTTCGGAAACTCCGTTCAGCCATGCCGAAGGTGAGGTTCTGCGCCTGTTTCTGGAAAGCCCGAAACGGTTGATCAGTCGGGCGCAGATGCAGGAAACCTTAGGCGGCGCCGCAGGTGAGAGTTTCGACAGGGCGATGGATGTGCGAATTTCACGTCTGCGCACAAAACTGGGCGAAGATCCCAAAAATCCGCGCCTTATCAAAACAATTTACGGTGCCGGGTACATTTTTTTGGGAGAAGTTGATTGGCAATGATTTGCTCAGCCCACGATCTTCCCAACTGCATCTGCTTGAGATTTTCGAATTTCATCGCTTTTTCATACAGTTGGGGGATGTCCAATTTTATCTTTGAGCCAGCTATGGATTCTTGCAACCGTCCCGCTTAACTAACACCAACCCGTCTTTCCTGAAAAGACAAGCAACAAGATCGTTTCCGACACATTGAAGATCGCGTCGGCAGCAGGTGTCGAACGCAATTGAGGGCCTGGAGAGTAGAATGGTCAGAAATTTCTGGGATCAATGGCGATCCGGCCACATAGGCCGACTGGTTGGCAGCAGCTTGCGCAGCCAGGGTTGGCTTTATGGCATCGCCATGGCCGCCATGGTCGTTGTCGCGGGGACAACCGCGGGCACCGCCTGGATGATGGAAAACATAGTCAACGCCATGACGACGCCAGAAGCCCGTTCAAAGGTCTATCTCGTCGCATTGGCAATTATGGGGTTGTTTTTTACAAAAGCAGCGGCGTCTTACATGCAGTCTGTGTTTCTGGCGCGTGCCGGGAATCGGATCATCGCCGTACAGCAGGAACAGCTATATGCGAAACTGCTGAAACGAGGTGTCGGTTTCTTTGCCGACACTGAATCCTCTGATCTTTTGATGATCGTGACACAGGGTGCTCTGGCTGCAAGGCGCCTTGTTGATGTCGTTGTCACGAGTTTCGTTCGCGACGCGCTGACCCTTGTCGGTCTGGTATTTGTGATGGTTTATCAGCAACCTATTTTGTCGGTGCTGTTTTTCGTGGTGGGACCAATCGCCCTGCTAAGTGTCAGAATTTTGCTAAAGAGCGTGCGCGTTATCATGCTGTCCGAAATGAAATCTCTGGCGGAGATCATAAAAGTTCTTCAGGAAACTTCGGGGGGCATCAAAATTATTAAGGTTTTTGCACTAGAAAATCACATGGCCGACCGCATGAATCAAGCGATCAAAGCCGTCGAAAGCCGTGCCAACTCCATTTCACGGCTGCAATCAATCGCCAGCCCATTGATGGAATTTTTGGCAGGTATAGCGATTGCGGCCATTCTGATCATCAGCACGATTGGAATTGCAGGCAGCGAACCGACCACACCGGGGCAACTGATGTCCTTCATCACCGCTTTGCTGATGGCTTATGAACCGGCCAAACGACTTTCCAAGATGCGCGTGGTCATCGAGACGACATTGGTGCCAATCGGCATGATGTTCCAGTTGCTGGACCAGGAAGACCCGATGCGTGAAAGCATCGAACCCGTTCAGCTGCGCCCAGGTCCCGGCGAGGTTCGGCTAAATGATGTGACTTTTGGCTATCAAGGTTCCTTGCCCATTCTCAAGAATATGGACCTGACTTTTGAAGCGGGAAAAACCACTGCGCTGGTGGGGCAGTCTGGCGGTGGCAAGTCCACCATCTTTGGCCTGATCATGCGTTTCTATGATCCGGATCAGGGGCGCATCGAAATCGACGGACAAGATGTCATGGACGTGAGCTTCGCTTCTTTGCGGCGTAAAATCTCTTACGTCGGGCAAGACACCTTCCTGTTTTCCGCCAGCGTAATGGACAATCTTCGATACGCGCGTCCCGACGCAACGGTTGAAGAAGTCATGGAAGCCGCCCGCGCGGCACATGCCCATGACTTTATTACTGAATTGCCAAACGGATATGACACGCAGGTGGGTGAAAATGGCGCGTTTCTGTCCGGTGGGCAGAAGCAACGCCTGGCAATTGCGCGTGCAATCCTGCGCCAGGCAGAAATTCTGTTGCTTGACGAGGCAACCAGCGCATTGGATGCGGAATCAGAATCTTATGTGAAAGAAGCGCTCGACAAACTGACCAAAAATGTCACCACGATCGTGATCGCGCATCGGTTATCGACTGTGTTGGAGGCCGACAAGATTATGGTTGTTCAGGATGGAGAGGTGATCGAACAGGGTAATCTCGACAACCTGATGCAGCGTAACGGGGCATTCCGGCGTTTGTTTGACCAGCAGTTCAAGCAGCCTGCCTCCTGAACCAATTTATGCATAGCTTCCCGGATTTGAAATTCGGGCCCGGGATTAAGCAAGCTTCACCCGGCGCGGCGGTTAGCCGGAAACGCCGGCAGATGCTATTCTCGCAATGCCTTGTCTTTTATTTTTTGAAAACAGGTTGGACTAGGTAGTCGAGGACTGACTGTCGACCCGTGAGAATATAACCATGCCAGGGATGATTTCTATCTCTGCACAGTTGCCGTCCAACATTGTGCTGTCGGTTTTGGATCTCGACCACAAACACCTCTTCTTCGTTTCGTCGGACCGATTGATCGTATCCGCACCGACGCGGAAAATCCCGCCGTCTAGCCTGCCGCAGCGGGCAATTTAAAAGGCGGCGGTCGTCTTGACCTTGAACAGGCCCCCTGAAAACAGGCCAATGAGGTTCTGTTGACTGATATAACAAACGGATGGACGATGAAACAAAGATTATCAGGCGATCAGATCATTGGAGGAATCAAAGAATACAAAGCGAGGGTTACAACCCTGACGTTGGGAAACAAATATGGGACTAGCGAAGCTACGTCCTAGGAACAAAACCAAGTTTGGCGGCATGATCGTTTCGGATGGGAAGTAGCTACGAGCGTTGGGAATGCGAGCGATCATCTAAAGTGAATGCTGAAAGATGCTATGCTTAACAACGCCGTACCCAAGGATCTCGCAACAATCAAACTACTGACGCTTGATGCAAAGTTCAGAGCTGTAGCGGTCGTGTGAATCAGCCGACTTGGACAGGATTTTCTTTCCGTATTAGTTGTTGTGGCAGGTAAATGAAGACCTACCCCACTGATTGCGGGAACCGGAGAATGAAAGGCAATTATTCGTCTTACGTCGCCTAGACAGGCCTTCATCTGCGCAAGCTTGATCTTGTTCGCCATGTGGTTCCTCCGTTTTCATAACAATAATGGCGGACCACTTCAGAGGGGGAGGATCAATTGTAGGCTGGCAAAAGCAAATTACGGTTGTCTGAACCAGGCCACCCAGCCTGCTTCGTCTAAGCTGTGCAATAGCTTCGCTCAGCAGGCCGTGACCGCAACTATTTCACGAGAATAAGCAGGAACAAATAATACACCCAATCGGCCCGGATCGATGTGTTGTGCAAGCTTTTCGACCGGCGGTCGCTGACGACTGACTTTGAGGGATGGGGGACGACATTCTGATCGCTGGCACAGGCGCCACAACGATGACCGGCGGTTCCGGTGCCGATATCTTTGTCATGAACTATGGCAGCGACACGACCACGATTACTGACTTCCAGCCGGATCTGGACCGGCTGGGCCTGTTCGACTAACCGCTGATGCGAACCCCCTCGCAACTGACTATCACCGCGACAACTCAAGGCGCGCAGATTGACTACGTCAATGAAACCATTTTGGTTCACTCCGCAACTGGTGGCCCCTTGACCAGCGCCGACATCTTTGGGGCGGGGTTTGGCGGGCCTGACCATATCCCGGTCAATTTCGGCAATTTCGGCGGGCTCGTGCCTGACGGCTCGGGTGGCGTGCTGGGGGACATCACAGTCGACACACAGACGGCCAATCCTGCGCTGGCGGACGCAGAAATCAGGTTCACTCCAAACGGAGGTGGCACGATCAGTGTTTTTGCCGATGAGAACGGGCAATTTGATCTGGGCCTGCCTTCCGGCACGTTCCCTGGTCAATTCGATGTTGTAAAAAGCTATTCGACCGCCAGCGACCAGATAACCGCACTGGATGCACTGCAGGTTCTGCGTATATCCGTGGGGCTTGATCCGACCTGGGGGCCCGCCACGCCTGAAAACCTGATCGCGGCTGACATCACACAGGACGGAACGGTAAACGCTCTGGATGCGCTGGCGGTATTGTAGGTCGCTGTTGGTCTACCGACCACACATCCTGCGGAATGGGTGTTTCTGGACTCCGCTGCGGATCTTTCCGGGATTACCCCGACCAACGTAAACTATGTAACGGGCACAAACGCTGTCGCCGTGGATGGACAGTTTTCGGTCGACATGACCTCGATCCTGCTCGGCAATCTGGAGGCGGCCTGAAACCCGGCGCGATGATGCGCCTGGTTACTCGCGAAATGCCCGATTGAAATAATCGGCCATCGGCTTGATCAGATAAGACAGCGGCGTTCGTTCATCCGTTTTGATCATCGCCTCAACCGGCATACCGGGAAGCAGAGCTTGCCCGTTCAGTCGTTCAACTTCGCCGTCGTCTGGGGCTACCTCAGTCCGGTAGAATGTAAATCCAGTACTCTCGTCCATGAAGGTGTCGGCAGATACGTTTATCACATGACCATCGATCTCAGGTGTCTCACGCTGATTGAACGCCGGGAAGCGCAGGGCGACCTCTTGCCCGACATACAATTGATCAACATGCAGCGCATCCACACGCGCGGCAACCAGCAGCGGTGTGTTCTGCGGCACGACATACATCATTGGCTCACCGGGCTGAATCACCGATTGCAGCGCAAAAACCTGACTGTCATAGACTGACCCCGAGACCGGCGAACGGATATCCAAACGCGACAAACGCTCGGTCAAGGCCAGCCTGCGTTCCGACAGTTCAGACACCTGAGCCTGTACTTCACGTAACGCGGTGATCGCCTCCTCCCGCCGGGTGGCGGTGAGCTCGACGATCTGAATCTCTGTTGCGGCGATCTGACCTTTCAGGCGGGCCACCGATGCTTCAAGACGACCAATTTCACCGGTCAGGCTGGCATTTTCACGTTGAAGGGCCGACACCCGGCTGGCCTGCGTCAAACCACGCTTGAGCAGGTTTTCCTGATCCTCCAACTCGTTCTGGATCAGATCGACCTGAGTGCGCAGCGACACCAACTGAGCCTGCGTGCCTTCGATCTCACTTTCGATCTGGGTGATTTGTTTGCCCAGTTGCTCTTTCTGCTGGGCCATCGTATCGATCCGCGCCTCAAAAAGCCTTTGTTGGCCATCAATCAAATCTGAATCGATTTTTTCCTGTTGCTGAAGGGCGCTTAGACTGGATGCCAAACCGTCTGCGTTGCTTCCGTCGCGTTCAGCCTCCAGCCGCGATTTCCGCGCCAGAAGTTCAAAAAGCTGAGATTCGACAATGCTTTTTTCCGAGGACAAAAACGTATCATCCAGCCGCAGGAGCAAATCACCCTCGGCGACGACATCGCCATCCCGCACAAAGATCTCGCCGACCACACCACCGTCGGGGTGTTCGACGACCTGACGGTTGCTTTGGACTTCGATCACCCCTTGCGAGACGATAGCGCCCGCCAGTTCTGTCTGCACCGACCAGAGCCCCAGTCCGCCGACCAGGATGGTCAAAGCAGAGAAACCGACAAGCGCCGGAACCGTAATACGCCACGCCGGACGTGGATGTTGTTCAAGATTCGCCGCCATCAGCTGCCTACCTGATTGAATTTTCGTTTGATGGCTTCGGCGTTTTGCACAGCCGCGCTCAAAATCTCGTCCCGACTGCCGAACTTCACCACCTGACCGCGTTCGACCACGGCCAGATCATCGCATTCCGAGATCGCCTGCGGACGATGTGTCATGATGATCGCCCCCTTGCCCTCGGCTTTCAGGCCACGAACGGCGGCATTCAAAGCCTCGGTTCCGTCTGCATCCAGCGCAGAGTTCGGTTCGTCCAGAATCAACAGGACCGGATCCCCATATAGGGCACGTGCCAAGGCAATACGTTGTTTCTGCCCACCTGAAAGCTGGCTGTCATTGCCTTCCAGAAAGGTGTCGTACCCTTTTTCCAGTGTCAGGATCAGGTCATGCGCGTTGGCTTTCTTCGCAGCGTCAACGACTGCCTCGGGATCGGGGTTTTCGGACATCCGGGCGATGTTCTCGGCCACCGTTCCGTTGAACAGGGTAACCTGTTGCGGCAGATAGCCGATATGCTGCCCCAGATCGTCCGGATCATACTGATCCAGCGTAGCACCGCCCAACCTTATTTCGCCGCCAGCCGGTTGCCATAGCCCCAGCAGGGCCTTGGCGAGTGTCGTTTTACCCGACCCGCTTTTGCCGATAACTCCCAACGCCTTGCCCGGTTCCAGGCGCAGCGTGACATTGCGCAGTGTCGGTGTATCGGCACCTGGCGGAATGACGGTCAGGCGCTTGGCCTCCAATTTCGCTTTTGGCACCGGCAACTTGGTGCGCGGCATCTCGGGCGGGGTGGTGTCCAGAAAACGGTTCAACGAAACCCAGGCCGTCCGCGCCTGCTGGATCATCCCCCATTGGCCCACCGCCTGTTCCACGGGCGCCAATGCCCGGCCCAAAAGGATCGAGCCTGCAATCATCGCACCGGGCGACAATTCATTGCGAAGCACCAGCCAGGCCCCAAGCGCCAGCATCGCGGATTGTAAAAACAGCCGCAGCGATTTGGTCAGTGAAGTAAAGCTTCCAGTCCAGTCGCTGGCGGAAATGGTCTGTGACAATGCACTCGACCGTTGCCGCAACCACCGCTGGGTCACAGCCCTCTGCATTCCTTGCGATCGGACCACTTCCGCGGCTTGCCTGGCATGTTCGGAAAACGAGTTTGCCTGCGCCGATGCCCGTTGGGCTTCCGCTACTTTGTTCCGGGTCAGAACCTGGTTGAGCAGAGCAATGAATATCAGCAGCGAACCGCCACCAACGGCCAGCCATCCAAGCAAGGGGTGAAACAGGAAGATCGCGGCCAGAAACACCGGCGTCCAGGGGATGTCCATCACCGCCAGAAGAATGGGGGACGCGCATAGTTTCTGGATAATTTCGAGGTCCCGCAATGCCGTTGCAGGTGCGGATCTTGTTTTCGGATCAAGCGATCGCCGTAACGTGGCGTCGAACACCCGTTCGTCCAAAGCGGATTGGAACCGGGCCCCGAACCGGGCGACAATCCTGCCGCGTGCATAATCCAGCATGGCCATCAGGACATAGAGCAGTGCGACCAGCAGGAACAGCGCCGTCAGCGTCTCGACCGCGCGCGATCCCAAAACCCGGTCATAGACCTGCAACATGAACAATGGCCCGGTCAGCATCAGCAGATTGACAAAAACACTGAACAGAAACGCGAGTGCCAGGAACGTCGTTCCCTGATTGCGGGTATTGCGCAATTCGTGTCTGGGGGACGCAGACATTCTGAAATCCGGGTTCACAGTTCAAGCCTTTGCTGATTGCGGTACGCAGACGATCCCGTCTGCAGCGTCCGGCATCTTAGAACGTTGTCGCGGGGCATAAAATGCGCCGTGTCGATGATCGGCAAAAAACCTCTGACCAAAGCCATTGCAACCCCCTGGATGACTGGCGAGTCAAAGCGACTGCCTCTTGAAAGCCACTATGACGGCGTACGCAGGAAATGTCGAACCTATTGATACCAATTGCTGAATCTGTCGGGCTTTTTCTTTTTTGACACATCAACCCATCGAATTTGTGATGATCCAATAGCTTTGGTCCTGCATGTTCATTCTCAATCAGAATGCATGGAAAATCTCCGGGGCTTTGCCCCACAATATTTTGCAGGTCGAGCAACAGGTGATCGTTTAGTTTTGTCACGAATCGTGCCGTTATCCGACGAACGAGAAATGGTCGGATGACCGCAACCATGATGACTCAGAATATCTGACGTCTTTGATTTCGAGAAGGAATACCGATGAAGACGCACGCGCAGGCTGTAGTGATCGGAGGCGGCCTTGTTGGTTGCTCAATCCTGTATCACCTGGCCAAGCTGGGCTGGAGGGACGTTGTCCTGCTGGAACGGGACGAACTGACCAGCGGATCGACCTGGCATGCGGCGGCAAATATTCACGGGCTGCACGATAACAACAACGTCACCCGCATCCAGCATTATACAATGAACCTGTATAAAGAGCTGGAAAAGGAAACTGGACAGGGTTGCGGCGTGTTCCAACCGGGCTCGCTGTATCTGGCGCAGACCGAGAACCGTGAACACCAGTTGCGTCTGCAGGAGGCCAAAGCGCGGTTCTACGGGCTGAACTTTCACGAAATCAGCCGCGAGCAGGCCAAGGAGTTGCACCCACTGGCGCAGTTCGATGACATCCGTTGCATCATGTACGAACCCGACGGCGGCAATGTTGACCCTTCGGGTGTGACCCACGCCTATGCCGCGGGGGCCCGCGCAATGGGCGCATCGATCGAGCGATTTTGCCCGGTCATCGGGACGGAACAACAGCCCGACGGTTCGTGGATCGTGCGCACCGAAAAAGGCGACATCCATACTCAATGGGTGGTCAACGCCGGGGGCCTCTGGGGACGCGAAGTCGCGGCGTTGGCGGGGATCGAGCTGCCATTGCAGCCGACCGAACACCAGTATTTCGTGACCGAGGCGATTAGCGAGGTCGCGAGCCTGGGCTGGCGTCTGCCCTCGATCGCCGACCGGGATGGCGAATACTACTTCCGCCAGGAAGGCAACGGCCTGCTGATCGGAGCTTATGAAAAAGACATGAAGTTCTGGGCAGAAAACGGTACGCCGCTGGACTTTGCCCATGACCTGTTCCCCGATGACCTGGACCGGATCATGGAGAATGTGATCCGCGCCACCGAGCGTGTGCCGGTGGCCGCCACGGCCGGGGTCAAGCGGGTGATCAATGGACCGATGATCTGGTCCCCGGACAGCAACGCGATCTGGGGGCCGGTCCCGGAGCTGCGGAACTATTTCTGCTGCACCGGCATTATCCCCGGCTTCTCGCAATCGGGCGGTCTGGGCTTGCTTGCGGCGCAGTGGATGATCGAGGGCGAGCCGCAATACGACATGTTTGCCTGGGATCTGGCCCGGTTCGGCGACTGGGCGGACAAGAAATTCACCAAGGCGCGGGTCGAGGACCAATATACCCACCGTTTCGCCATTCATTTCCCGAACGAGGAACGCAGTGCCGGGCGACCGGCCCGCGTGCGCCCGGCTTATGAGATGCAAAAGGATATGGGTTGTGTCTTTGGCCTGAACTGCGGCTGGGAACACCCGCTTTGGTTTGCAGATCAGCCCGGGGCGGTCGAAACAAACGGTTTCACACGACAGAACTGGTGGGAACCGGTGGGCCGCGAGGTGAAGATGCTGCGCGAGAGCGTTGGCGTGATCGATATCTCGAACTTTGCAAACTACGTGATCAAGGGACCAGGCGCCCATGCGTGGCTGGACAAGCTGGTCGCCAACCGGGTGCCGACCCAGGTTGGCCGGTCCTGCCTGACACCACTGATCTCGGTGCGTGGCGGTGTGGCCGGAGACTTTACCATCACCAAGGTGGCTGACGACGAATACATGATGATCGGCTCGGGCATGGCTGAACGCTATCATCAGCGCTTCTTCAACATGATCGACCTGCCCGAGAGCACCACGTTCGAGGTGGCGACGGACCGGATCGCGGGTTTCAACGTCGCAGGGCCCAAATCGCGTGACCTTCTGCAGCGGTTGACCAATGCGAACTTGTCGAACGAGTCCTTCCCTTTCATGCGATCGGCCTCGATCGAGGTGGCAGGCGTGTCCTGCCTCGCGATCCGTGTCAGCTTTACCGGTGACCTGGGGTGGGAGTTGCACTGCGCCGAAGAGGACCAGATCAGGCTCTACTCTGCGCTGCTTGAGGCGGCGAAGGATTGCAATGGCGGCCCGGTGGGTGGCCGTGCGCTTGGGTCGTTGCGGATCGAGAAGGGCTATGGCTCGTGGGGTCGCGAGTATTCACAGGAATATTGGCCGCAGGAGGTCGGGCTGGCGGGCCTGATCAAGCTGGACAAGGATTTCCTGCACAAGGACGCCTATCTGGCCATCAAGGATAACGCCGCCCGCGAAGTTCTGTCGATCTTCGAGGTCGACGTAACCGATGCCGATGCGACAGGCGGCGAGCCGATCTTTACCCCGGACGGCACGCCAGTCGGTCGCGTGACCTCGGGCGCTTACGGCTATTCAGTCGGCAAATCCCTTGCCATCGGCTATGCCAACCCCGCTGTCGCCAAGCCCGGCGATACGGTCGATGTCTTCATTCTTGGGAAACCGCACAAGGCCAAAATCCTGGCTGAGCCGCCCTTTGACCCTGCAGGGCACCGCCTACGCGACACGGCCCCGGTTGTGGAAGAAGTCGGCGCATAACAAACAGTGCAGCTTGTTCCGGTCAGGTATTCATTTCAGCGGCAGCCTTCAAAAGCCAGTCCTGAAATAGCCTGACCGGAGGCGAGGCCGATTTTTCTTTGAGCTGCATGAAATAAGCCCATGGGCTTTCCAGCTCAAAGCTAAAGGGTTCAACCAATAATCCCCTGTTTACATAGGGCCGCGCCAGCGAACGGGGCAGTGCTATGCACCCCAGAGACTTGACCGCCATCTCCATCGCCAGGTTCGAAATATTGGTGCGCAAGCCGTCCTTTTGGTTCAGATCCGATAATCCGAAATGCTGCGCAATACGCTCCCAATAGGCGGGACGACCCAGTATGTGGATCAGTGACGCATCCTGCAATTGGGTGGGAGAGGTCAGGGGCTTTCCATCGACTAAAAAATCCGGGGCACAGACCACGGCCAGCTTTTCAACCCAAAGACATCTGGCACCTTCCGCCACGTCTTCAGCATGATTGATCGTCAGAGAAATGTCGGAAACATTTGCGCCGACATCGGTCCAGACGGTGCCATGGACCGTCAGATCGATATCCGGATGCACAGCATTGAAGCCCCGGATTACATCCGGCAACCAGTTTTCCGCCAGGCTGACAGGGCATGACACCACGACCCGCCGCTTGTGCGTGTTCAGAATGACGGATTGCGTGGCCACGTCGATTTCGTTCAGGGCATGGCGCACGGATGGCAGATAGGCCTCACCCACATCTGTCAGGGTCAATGACCGGGCATGGCGAACAAAAAGCGGACGATGCAAAAATTCTTCAAGCGAGCGCACGTGGTTGCTGACCGCCGACTGCGTACAGTTCAGTTCCTGCGCCGCGCTGGTAAAGCTCAGATGGCGCGCTGCCGCCTCGAACGAGCGCAGGAAGGTCAGGTGGGGCAAATTCATCATGGCAACGGTATCTCAGATGGGACGCAGAACCAAAGTGAAGCGCATACTGTGCACCTTCTTGTCCGTCAGCGACGCCTGAACGGTTCTTTTTGGTCCCGCAAAGATTGGAAAGTGTCGCAAAAAATCAAGGGCCAATGCCCCCGATAGTTTTCGTCCTGCCAATCGTAAACCCTGCTAGAATTTTCGGGAAGCCAAAAGAAAACGCCCGCAGGACACCGTGACAGACACCTTTCAAGCCGTTGCCGATTTCACACTGGGGCGCCAACCGCAGGACATTCCGGACTCCACTCTCAATGCGGCGGCTCTGATGCTGCTCGACACTTTGGGCATCGCCATCGGCGCTGGCCCCATGAAGGCCGGGCAAATCGCAAGAGACTGCGCGGCAGCCTTATACGGTGCCGGTGAACAGGGGCTAAGTGCACGCATGTTGTTCGATGGCCGCAGGGTCAGCGTGGCCGGAGCCGCTTACGCAGCCGCGACCCAAACAGACAATCTGGACGGTCATGACGGGTATAACCCGACAAAGGGCCATATCGGGGTCGTCGTGGTTCCCGCCCTGGCGGCACTGGCGGAAACGGTGCCCGATTTCTCGGGGCCTGAAGCGCTGACCGCCGTGACGATTGGGTATGAAGTTGCCGGACGAACCGGGATTTCTCTGCATGATACGGTCAGCGACTATCATACGTCGGGCGCCTGGAATGCATTGGGCGTGGTGGCGGTTGCAGCCCGTCTTCGCGGTCTGAGCGCTGAACAGATGCGGCAGGCAATGGGCATCGCCGAGTATCACGGTCCGCGCAGCCAGATGATGCGCGAGATCGCTAACCCGACCATGTTGCACGACGGCTCAGGCTGGGGGGCTTTGGTGGGTATTTCCTCGGCGGTACTGGCAGAAAAGGGCTTTACCGGCGCGCCTGCCATCACCATTGAGGCGAAAGAGGTCGCCCCGCATTGGCAGGACCTGGGTCAGTTCTGGCAGATGGAACATCAGTATGTGAAACCCTATCCGATTTGCCGCTGGGCTCACGCTGCCATTGACGCAACCCGCGCATTGATGCGCGAAAACAACCTGAGCCATCAGGATATCGCGGCCATCCACGTGAACACCTTCAAGGAAAGCGCCTGCCTGTTCCGGGGCATGCCGGATGATACGTCCAAGGCGCAATACTCGCTGCCTTTTGCGGTCGCCACAATGGCGGCACATGGCCGGATCGGTGTCGAGCACATCACCGGCGCAGGTCTGTCCGACCCGCTGGTGGCCAGCATTGTCGAGCGCATCACGGTTGCGGAAACCGCACGCCACTCTGACCGCTTCCCGCAAAGCCGCACTGCCGATGTCAGCATAACTCCGACCGACGGACAGGTGCTGAACTCGGGTGACGTACACGCGCGCGGCGGCCCCGAAGCACCGATGGATCAGGACGAGGTTGTCGGAAAGTTCATGGAATTCGCCAGCCCGTCGCTGGGTACAGAACGGGCCGTCGCCATTCGGGACGCGGTTCTCGGGCTCAACCAAGCCGGATCAAAGTTCTCGGACCTTGGCGCACTGATCTACGACGCTGCGAACCGCACCTGAATAGGGGCGAAGATCAAAGCCACTCGAACAACTGGCCTGGTAACGCATCGTGACGCGGAAGATTCAGGGCCCGCATAAGGCAAAACATCATTGCCTGATTGGGCGTCACCACTGGTTTGCCCAGCTTTTCTTCGATCCGGTCAATTGCTTCCACGGATCGCATGTCCGTGCAGCTGAGAACAATTGCCTGCGCGTCGGGATGATCGGCCTGACAGGCCAGATCAAAAACCTCATCCGGGGTCAGTTCACCCTGACCATAATTCCCCAGTTCGCGGCCTATGTCAGCGCAACGAACGGTTTCGATGCCGTTTTGAGACATGAAATCAATCGCCTGTGCATTGATTTCCCCCAGGTAGGGCGAGGAAAACCCGACTTTGGCAGCTCCCAGCGCTGTAATCGCCGCAATCAGTGACCCTGCGGCGGTCAGAGAAAGCGCGCCCGAACCGGATTTTATCTGCCGCGCAAGATCCGCGTCAAATGACGGGCCATGAGTCAGCGTGGCAGAAGTGCAACCGTATAATACCACGTCCGGCCGAACGCCTGCGATCATTCGCAGGTCGTGACTGATATCGGATGCGCCAAGATTTGCCATCTGGTCCGATCCCGGAATCTCGTCCACGTCGTACCCACCCATGCGCTGGAAATGGACGGTGGTGTCCGGCGGGCGCATCAATTCCATATCCGGTTCCAGATTGGTATTGGTGAAGGGCACAAGGACGCCTATTTTGGCTCGTCTACGCGTTTCGCAAATCATGATATCACCTTTTTTAGCACCGCCAGGCATCGACCCATGACCGGTGCCTCGCATATGGTGGCGCGCAGGCAGTCGCTCAGCCCATAGCCGCCCATTCCGCGCATCAACAGATTTTCAGCACGCAGCGCCGCATCAGCACGCTGTGCTTCTTCGGCCGAGGCAAAACGCAGCAGGACGAAGTTGGTGTGGCTTTCGGGAACGCTCAGGCCCATGGCGCGGCATTGATCGGCGAAGCGGTCGCGAATGTCGGCGGTTCGGGCAATCACGTCCCTCATATGCGTCTGATCGCGCATCGCGGCGGTTGCGGCGGCTTGCGAGGCGATCGATATATTGTTGGGATTCAGAAGCTTTCGTATCTCAGTCGCAATCGCCGGCGGGAAATACCCCCAGCCCACCCGAGCACCGGCAAGACCATAAGCCTTGGAAAACGTCCGCATGACCACGGTATCACCCCTGTCAGTCAGGGCAAAATTCCCGGCGGGGTCATTGACCTCATCAGAGAACTCGGCATAGGCCTGATCCACGACCAGCAGAACATCTGCGGGCAACCCGTCCCGCAGGCGCAGGATCTCGGAGTTCGGAATCAAGGTGCCCGTCGGGTTGCCTGGGTTGCAGACAAAAACGATCCGCGTCTTGCGCGACATCGCAGCAAGGATGTCGTCAACGGATACTGTCAGGTCAATTTCGCGGGCTTGGACATAATCAGCCTGCACCTGCGCCGCAGCGGACGAGACGAACGCATATCCATAGTCCGTACCGAGAACCCGATCGCCAGGTCCGGCATAAGCCCGGATCAGGCAACCAATCAGTTCCATCGAGCCGGCGCCGCATAACACCCGCGCCGGATCCAGCCGATGCACATCGGCAATAGCGGCGCGCAGTTCCGGCCACTCCGGATCGGGGTAGAGTGGCAAATCACTCATTGCAGCCTGTCCCGCCGCGATGGCAGCGGGGCTTGCAGGAAAGGCACTTTCGTTCTGGGCCAGCGAGATGGTGTCCGCGCCGCCGAGATCGGCCAACGCATACGCCGCCATCGCGCCTACATGGGAAACCGGGCGGATCATGACACAACACCGTAGGATTTGGCGCCGTCCTTGCTGATCAGGCCGCGTTTCAGATCCAGCGCAAGTGCCTGTGCGTCGCGTTCGGAGGGATCTCCGAAACCACCTCCGCCGGGGGTTTCGAAAATCAGATAGTCGCCGCCTTCGACCCGCAACTCGCCCTTGCCGGGAATGTCGCCTTCTCCGTCGCGGAAACGGATGCGCCCGGGTGCGCCTGGCCGTCCGCCCATACGCCCCAGGGCGGGGAACTTCAGCCGTTCGACCGAGAGGAATACGATGAAGGGTGCACCGTTGGCCGAGGTCATCTCGATCCGTTGACCCAATCCGCCGCGATACGTGCCTGCGCCGCCGGAATCGGGGCGCAGTTCGCGCCGCCAGATGGTGACGGGCGCCACGCTTTCAGTGATCTCGACCTGTGATCCGAATACGCCCGAAGGGTAAGCAGTGGCCGACAGGCCATCCGCGTGTGGCCGAGCGCCGGTGCCGCCATTATGTACCGGTTCAACCGCAAACTCGCGCCCACCGTCACGGGCCACTTCGGGGGCATGGCGCATTGGCAGGTCGAACATGCACGAGGCACCTTCGGCCGGCACCGCTTTTGGAAGCGCCTGATGCAGACACCCCAGCACCAGATCCGGCGTCACCTGTCCCAGCGTATGCCGCATGGCGACCGGCACCGGGCGCTGTGCATTCAGGATACAGCCCTTTGGTCCGTCCACGGTGAACGGTTCCAGCGACCCGGCATTGTTGGGGATGTCAGAGCCGACGATGCAACGCAGTGCGAACACTGTATAGGCGGTGGCATAGTTGAGCGGCACGTTGATACCCTTGCGCGAACAACCCGAGGTGCCGGTGAAATCAACATGCATGCCCGATTTGCTTACGGTCAGTGTCGCGTGCAGTTCCAGTTCGTTCTCGTAGCCGTCCATCTTCAGCGCGTTCCTGTAGACGCCTTCCGGTACTTCGGCGATTGCTTCGAGCGTACCACGGCGCGAGGTGTCGATGATGTAGCTTCCCAGCCTGTCCAGATCGTCGATGCCGAACTCGTCCATCATGTCGACCAACCGGGTCACACCCGCCTCGCAGCAGGCGATCAGCGCGTAGATGTCACCCTCATTTGCAATTGGCTCGCGGCTGTTGGCGCGGACGATGTCGAGCAGCAGCGCGTTCGGCACGCCTTCTTCGACCAGTTTGCAGGGCGGGATCAGCAGACCTTCGTCATAGATGTCCGAACCCTCTGGCCCCATGCCGAGGCCACCCAGATCGACCAGATGCGAGGTGCACGAAGTAAAGCCCACGACCTCGCCATTCTTGAACGCAGGCATCATCAGCAGAAAATCGTTAAGATGCCCCGAGGCGAGCCAGGGATCATTGGTCATGTAGATGTCGCCGGGCTTCATGTTCTGCACCGGGAAACGCTCGCGCAGATGCATCACCGCTTCGGCCATGGTGTTGATATGGCCCGGTGTGCCGGTGACCGCCTGTGCCAGCATCCGGCCGGAGATATCGAAAATCCCGGCAGAGATGTCGCCACATTCCCGCACAATGGGCGAAAACGCCGCGCGGATCAGGGTCTGGCCCTGTTCCTCGACCACTGCCAGCAGTCGGTTCCACATCACTTGCAGGCGGGCGGGAGAATGATCGGCAGTCATCATGCGCCTCCTTTCTGGTCCTGGAGCAGGACGAGGTTTCCAATGGCGTCCACATGCGCCGAGAAATCAGCCGAGACCAATGTTGTGGTCTGCGGTTCGGTGATCAGTGCCGGGCCATGTATCCGGTCGCCGGGTCTCAGGCTGTCGCGGGGGACAAAGCTTGCCTGCTTTTTCTGCCCGTCAACATCACAGGTGATGGGGCGCGTCTCGGAAGGTGTGATCGTGGTCAGATCAGGTGTTGTCGGAATATCCGTCACCTCGGCATCCGGCGTGGCAACGCGCACGGCCCAATTCAGAATCTCGATCTGCATCCCCGGCACAGGGCGGGAGAACTGCTTGCGGTATTCCGTTTCGAACGCCGTTATCAGCGGGCTGATATCATCCGCCGTTAAGGCACGGTCGGGCAGGGGAATCTCGATCTCGTGACCCTGACCGTTGTAGCGCATAAAGGCAGTGCGTTGCGTCTCGGTAAGCGCATCGCCTGCACCTTGTGCAACAACGCCACAGGCCTCGGCAATCATGTCAGCGAACAGGGTGTTGATCCCGTCAAAATCCAGCGTCTCCAGCAGCGAGTAGCGCGAGCGCACGATCTCAAAACTGACTGGTGCGAACAGGAAACCCACCGCCGAGCCGACGCCCGGATTGGGCGGGATCACGATCCGGCTGACCCCGGCCGAACGCGCCACACGGCTGGCGTGCAGCGGCCCGTTACCACCAAAGGCGATCATGGTGCGCGGACCCAGATCCTTGCCCGATTCCACGGCATGCATCCGGCCAGCGCTGGCCATGCTTTCATCGACGATCCGGCTGACCCCATCGGCCGATCCCGTCGCATCGGTGTCCAGGCGTGATCCGATCACACGGGTAAGCGCCTCTTTTGAGGCTTCGGCATCAAGCTTGATGTGCCCTTCGGCAAAAGTGTCCGGCACGATGTAACCCAGCGTGATGTCACTGTCGGTCACGGTTGGTTCTGTGCCGCCTCGGCCAAAGGCCACCGGGCCGGGTTCCGATCCGGCCGATTTCGGGCCGACGGTCAGTCGGCCCAGACGATCGACATCCGCGATGGAACCACCACCCGCGCCAATCTCGATCATTTCTATCACCGGAATGCGCACGGGCATGCCCGATCCCTTGATGAACCTAGCTGCGCGCGCGATTTCGAACTGGCGTGAGGTTTGGGGCCGGGCGCTATCAATCAGGCACAGCTTGGCGGTTGTGCCGCCCACATCAAAGGACAGAACATCGCAAATCCCAGCCCGCGCCGCGATGCGCGCGGCAAGGATGGCACCGCCCGCTGGTCCGCTTTCCACCAGTCGGATCGGAAACCGGGCGGCGGTTCGTACCGTGCACATGCCACCCCCTGCAGTCATCATCAGGATCGGGCAGGTCACGCCCTCGGCCTCAAACCGGGCGACGAACCGTTCGAGATAGCTTTCCATCAGCGGCTGGATATAGGCATTGGCAACCGTGGTGCAGAGACGGTCGAATTCACGCGCCTCGGGGCTGACTTCGGACGAGATCGAAACCGTCAAACCGGGACGTTTCTCGGCTAGCGCATCGCGCAGGCGCCGCTCATGGTCGGGATTGGCATAAGCATGCATCAGGCAGATCGCGACCGCCTCGGCACCGCTGGCGTCTAGATCGGCCAACAATGCATCAATCGCGTCATCCTCCAGAGGGATCAGCACACTGCCATCCGCCGCCATCCGTTCACGAACGGTCAGCGCCCGTTCGCGCGGCACCAGCAGATCGGGCTTTTCCAGATTGATGTCATATTGCGAGTACCGCCGCTCGTACGCGATCTCAAGGATGTCCCGGAACCCTTCGGTCGTCACCGTCGCCACAACAGCGCCGCGCCGCTCAATCAGTGCATTGGTTGCAAGGGTGGTGCCGTGAATGAACCCTGTTACTTCATTCAGGTCGTGCCCGGACTGTGCCATTACTCGCACCGCGCCCTCCATCGCGCCATCTGCCGGGTTCTGGTGCGTGGTCAGCGTTTTTGTCGAAGCCAGTATCGTCTCTTCACCGGATACCAGAACCGTATCGGTAAATGTGCCGCCAATATCAATGGCCAGACGCAGTCTTTGAAATGTCATGAAGTTTTCCGGATATGATCGTCACAGCGCAGATGAGCCCGGGCAGATGCCCGCGCTTCAGGCTGACGCGACCAGATCGCAACCGGTCGCGCGACGGTCCAGAGGGTTCAAGATGTGACTCGCTCTCATGCGATTGATCTTGCCGTCGCGCCAATGCTTCGACAAGCCGATTTGCGACAAAAGTTCTCGTTAGCGACATGCACTTGCTCGCTCGGCCGATAGTCGTGCGACAGAATTTTGTTTTGAAGCGGACCCCGTGGCCCCAGCAAAGGACTACTGAAAACCAAATAGCCAGCAACCTACACGCCACTTGGACCGGGATTCGTGCCCATTATTTTATGGCTCAGCCTGCAGAATATCATGAACCCATTGCGCAATGCCCAACAACCGCGCGTCGGCACCGCATGGTGCGATCAACTGAAATCCCAACGGCAGGCCGCTTGGATCAACCCCGAACGGTACGGCGCAGGACGGGACCTGCAACAGGTTCCACATTCGGGAAAACAGTGGATCGCCGGTGGCTTCCAACCCCTTAGGTGCAGGTCCCGGAGCCGATGGCACCAGCAAGGCGTCAATATCCCGGAACAACTGGTTCAGAACGATGGACGCGCTGTCGCGGATTGTCAGCGCCTGCCCGTAGTCCGCTTCGCTTGTCCGAAGACCATTCTCGATCAGCGAATGGAATTGCGGGCTGATCGCGGACTCGCCCGCGCTGTATTCGACAGCGCGCAACCGGGCGGCCTCATAACTCATGACGGTGTTTTGGGCGTCGGAAAGTCCGGAAAACACCTGCGGGCAGGCGACCTCTGCTGTGTCGGCTCCGGCCGCCGCAATTGCAGCCAGCGCACGAGTACATGTATCGCGCATTTCGACCGTGCCATCCATCCAGTGTGGGCCACGCATCAGCCCGATACGCGGCAGATTGTCTTGGAAGTCTGGCGGCGGCGGCACATCGGTTCCCAGCAAGACAGAATCCGCCAACAAAAGATCACGGGGTTTCGGGCCAGCTCGCCCAGGGTATCTAGGCTTTGCGACAAACCCATGACTCCGTCCAGCGGATAGCCACCCATAGTTGGCCGAAACCCATATACCCCGCAATAGGCCGCTGGCCTGATCAGGGAAGCCGCCGTTTGCGAACCAAAGGCCAGCGGCACCATGAAGTCCGCCACCGCTGCGGCTGAGCCTGACGAAGATCCGCCGGGTGTATGCAAGGTGTTGTGGGGGTTTGCCGTCTTGCTCGGGCGGAAATAGGCGAACTCGGTTGTCACCGTCTTGCCGACTGCAATCGCGCCCGCATTTATGAATGCCTGAACGCAGGCCGCATTACGCGTTGGCTGCCGCCCCGCATACAAGTCACTGCCCCATCCTGTTGGCATGTCTTCGGTATCAATGATGTCTTTAATCGCGAAAGGCACCCCAAACAGCGGCCCGTTGACAGGCAGAGCGTCGGCTCGGATCGCCCGTTCCATGGCATGCTCAGCATCGAGGTATTCGAAGGCGCCAATTTCAGGCTCTCTGCGTGCCATGCGATGCAAATGGGCGGCCATTACTTCGGACGGTTTGGCTTGGCCCGCCCGGATCAGCGCGGCAAGCTCAAACGCCCCAAGCTCATTCAGTTCTGTCATGAAGGCAGCGCCCGCAAGGCAGCCGCAAAAGGATCGACCGGCATGTCATAAATCCCACCGCCTAAGCGCCCAGCCTGTCCCAGCCGATCCAGAATGCCAAGGCTGACCACCGGACCTGCCCCTTGCGCAACCGCCCCTCTGGCGGTCGAGCCCAGACGGATATCCAAGGCATTGAAGTATGGGTGCGCGCCTACTGACAAGCCGGATGTACGTGTCCTGGCATCGTCCGGCAAAAAGGCACCCAAACCCTTTAACTGCTCTGGGCTGTGTTCGATGGCCATGGCGCCCAGCCCGAACGCGTCGACCACAGCGCTGTCACCGATGGCGCCAAGGGCACGCTCGGCCGGTAGATCGACATCGAATTTACCTGATGGCGGAGCGGCCGGAATGGTGAACCAACGCCTGGGCAGGCCAGATACCTGAATGCCGACGTCGCGCCCGTTTCCGCCGGCCGCGGTGACGAAACTGGACCCTTCGACCCCCTCGGCCAGTTTCATCATGATCTTGGTTGCGGCCATCCAAAGGTTCAGAAACAAGGACGGTGAGGTCGCCATGAATTCCAGCGCATCCTCGTCATCAATGCCCCTCGGGCTGCGTTCTTTCAGTTCCTCGACAAGCGCAGCCGTGCTGACGGGGGTTCGCCCGTGACAATCATCACCACCCACCAGACCAATGACCGCCAGAGGCACAAGTGCAAGGCCCTCGGCGATGCCGTTTTGCAGGATGTCCAGAAATCGCGTGTTCAGCCAGCGGATATGATCCAGCACTGCCTGGGATCGCAGACCCAGCCGCATGGACGGGCGCGCGCCACCGTTGATCGGGGTGAATACCCGCGTCTGTCCCCGCCACGCATCGTAAATCGTGTGAAGGGGCATATTTGCGGAGACAACGGCAGCCAGTGGTGTGACCACGTCATGGTCTTGCGCTGGTTGCAACAGGATTTCCTGTGCCATGATCATCGCTTCGGCCTGATCGAAATCCCGGGCCAACCCTTCCCAGACTGCCGCGACACAGGCGGAATTCAGGATCGGTACAGTGATTTGTTCCGGCGCAGAGAACGCCGGACCAGCATGCAACAACACGTTTTCGGCCAACCCGACTGCTTCGGAGGCCGTGTTAAAACGGTTCCAGACCGGTTGCGTCACCATCGCCCGGTCAAACGCCAGCTGGTCGGCGGGGTGCAGAGTCATGAGACCTCCGGCGGGATGATCCAGGTTTCCGAAAAATAGAGGAACGCGGTCGTGGTCTCGAACCCGGCCTGAACCCGTGTCCCCAATTTTCCCGGCAATGCACGCCCATTTACGATGATCTGCGCGAATTTCGCCGGGATCAGAAGCGAGAACATGTTCTGTTCACCCGATGCCACCTCATGCGGGGACAACTCCAATGCGCGGGGTGGTTCAAGCTTCTCCCAGACCAGTTCAACCGTCAGGGTTCCGCCAACGATGGTTTCAGAGTAACGATGGCTCATCGGGTCACCCGAGCTGCGAACCACCTGCGCGCCAATTTCCGGAAGGGTTTCAAAAGCTGGCGCGTTGGCAAAGGCTGCAAGTTTGCTGATGAAGTTCTTTTTCAGAAAAGCAGTCAGATCGGGATTGTCGCTGAGGATGACATTCGGCGCATCCGAAGTGCCTTCGACCTGAGAGGGGGTGCCGTACAGCAGCAGAACCTGCCCCTGTCCCACAGGCGACCAGGCAACACGGAAAAACAAGGCCATCGCGCTAATTTTCCCGTCGTCATCTTTCAACAGGATTCCGGGATTTTCCCCGGTCCAGTCAACCACGCCCGGTGTGATCGGTTCATTCAGTGGCATCAGGCATCCTCCTGCGGCGTGACCCAGGTTTCTGAAAAGGCCAGAAAGGCGGTGCTCATCCTGCGGCCAAAGAACTGACGTTCCGCCACTTGGCCGGGCAGGGTTGTGCCGTTGATCTTGATCTCCGCCTTGCCCGCCTCAAGGAAAACGGAATACATCTCGTGTTCCTTGGTCGCCGAGTTCTCTTTGGTCACCTCGACCGGCAGCGGCGGGCCCATATCCCGCCAGATCATCTCGAGTGTCACGCCAGACCCGCGCAGGGTCTCCGAATACCTGGTTTTGAGGTCTCCGGGACGTTTTTCAACGCTGTCACAGTCCAGCCATGTCATCGCGGACAGCCCGGCCTTGCCTACGAATGTCGGCATTTTCGTCACCCAGCCATCGACGATCCAACGCATCATACGCTGATTATCAGTCATGATCAGATTTGGCACCCTGGGCCAGCCGAGTGCGTCATCCGGCGCACCTAGCACGATGGCCGCATGACCCCGTCCGAACGGCGATACAACCACGCGGAAGAAAAGCGCCAGAGTGTCATACCTCTCCTGACCCGGATCCCGCTTCAGGTAGATGCCCGGGTTTTCCCCCGACCACTCCACCCGCCCCGGATTGTGCGGTATGCGCGTCATGTCCAATCCCCTTTTCCTGTCGCCTCGCCCTTCACCGTCAGGCCCAGCCAGATTCGTAAGCCTTCAGTTCCTTCACGATAAAGTCGCGTCTCTGTTTGCCGGTCAGGTGATCGCCCGATTTCAGGATTTCGGCGACCTTGAAGCTGACTTCTTTCTGCAGGGCACCGTCGTCGCGGCCTTCCTGCTGCGGGATCTTCAGTACCGTGTCACCGGCGTAGGTTGGGATCACCCTGCCGGTGAAATGGTCGGTCGGCTGTGCGGGGCGCTCGCCTTTTTGCAGCGCCCGGATCGCATTGCGTACCATCCGCCGCGCCTTGGCGACCCCACGGTCGGTAAACGACAGGTTTTCGCGGGCATGGATATTGATCGGGCCCTGACTGACCCAGGCGTCGTAGTCGCCTGGATCTCGTTGGCGCGTTTCATATGGGCGGTCAGGGCCCTGTCCGTAGAAATCCGTTTTGCCGAACCCGACCTCGTCACGATTGGTCAACCCTCGCGGGTCATCATTGAACTCGGGGTCGCGAAAGTGCCGCCAGGCGATGACCATCGTATTGGTGTCGTCGATCGGGGTGATCCAGCGCGTCAGTCCCCCGCGACCAAAATAGCGCGAGCGGTCCGGCACCGGAAAATGCCCGCCATTCTGCGTGAAACTGGGCAGCATGTGGTCGTGCACGCGCACCCAGATATAGTCCCCGTCCCGGCGCACGTTGGTATAGAAATCGCCGGTGGCGCAGTCGTGAAACTCAATCATCGGCATATGCGCGAACGCTTCGGTGAACTGCACGCGGGCGGCCAGCGTGTGCAGGTACACGACATGGAACGGATCCCAAGCATTCTCCATCACCTGGAGCCAGTTGCACGGAGATTTGATCAGATAGGGAACAAGCTCGTCTCCTTCATCATCGAACGTGTCCATGACTGGGAATGGCGGCATTTCGTTCTTTGGACCCAGATAAGCAAAGGCAAGTCCCTTGTATTCGATCACCGGATAAGCCCCCAGACAGGCCTTTTTCCTGACCTGGCTGGCAGGGGGTTCGCAGGGCGTTTCCAGAACCGTGCCATCCAGACCGTATTTCCAGCCATGATAGGAACATCGGATGCCACCCTCTTCGACGATACCGAATTCCAGGCTCATGTTGCGGTGGCAGCAGTGCAGATGAGTCAGGCCCAGCTTGCCTTCCTTCTTTTCCCGGAACAGGACAAGATCCTCGCCCAGTATGCGCAGTCGATAGGGCAGATCGCCAATCTGATCCGTCATCGCGACCGGCATCCAGAACCGCCGCAGATACTCGCCGCAAGGTGTGCCGGGGCCGACTTCGGTCAGTTCCGGATCATGCTCAAGTGACCATACCTGTTGCTGGTCATGACCCCGGAAATCACCCTCGGGAATTGCGAACAAGATGTCGTCGGCTGGATTGCTCATGTCATTGCTCCATACTTTCCGGGTCACAAAGGGTTGTTTCCGTCGGGTCCGGGAAGGGGTCGGGAACCGGGGAAGATCCGGTCCAGATCGATTTGCTTTGCAGGAAGTCCTTGACGGCATCCGGCCCCAATTCCCGGCCATATCCCGACAGTTTGAACCCGCCGATGGGACTTGCCGGATCGACGCTTCGAAAATGGTTGATGTAAACCGTGCCTGCATGAATGGCGCCGGCAACGCGCGCGCCCTTGTCCGGATCAGAGGTCCAGACTCCGCCCGCCAGGCCGTAGTCGGTGTCGTTGGCCAATTCGATGGCCTCGTCTTCAGTTGCGAAGGTGGTGATCGCAAGGACCGGACCAAAAACCTCCTCACGCCAGAGCTGCATGTCCGGTGTCACTTCGGCGAAAATCGTTGGTCCGATATAAAAACCGGGATACCCGGCCCCTGTCTCGGTACCATCAAGAAGGCAAATCGCGCCATCGGCCTTCGCCTGCCGGATCATGGCCGCAACCTTGGTCCAATGCGGTTCGTTCGCCAACGGTCCGATCTGCGTCTCTGTTTTCATCGGGTCACCAGGCCGAAGGATGCGGGCGCGTTCCAGAAGGCGATTGGTAAAGGCGGCGGCAACCGTTTCCTCCAGAATCAGACGGGACCCGGCGACACAGGTCTGACCATTCGAAAGAAAGATTCCCGACATGACGCCGTTGACCGCATTTTCCGGATCGGCATCGGCAAACACGACTTGCGGGGACTTGCCACCCAGTTCCAGAGTAGTAGGAACAACTCCGGCTGCTGCTGCCTCGGCCACTTTACGCCCGCCGATATCAGAGCCGGTAAAGGTCACTTTGCGGGTCAGCGGGTGGCGCACAAGCGTCTCACCAGCCTCATGCCCGTGACCTGTCACGACGTTCAATACACCAGAAGGCAAGCCGCATTCACACGCCAGTCGCGCAAATTCCAGCGTCGAGGCCGACGCCATCTCGGATGGTTTCACCACCACCGTATTCCCTGCGGCTAGTGCCGGGGCCAGTTTCCACGCCAGGATCATCAGCGGTGAATTCCACGGTGTGATCGCGGCGACCACCCCGTAAGGCATCCAATGGCCGGTGCTTTCCACACCAGACACCCCGTTCGATTGCGGCGCGGGCGAAAGCTGTCGTGCCTGATCTGCAAAGTACCTGTACCAGCCGTGCAAGCCGGAAAACTGTCCGCGGACTTCGGCGATGCGTTTGCCGTTGTCACGGATTTCGGGCTCGACAAGCTCTTCCCAGCGACTCTGCAGCCCATCCGCAAGACCATCTAGGATATCTGCGCGCTGCGAAGATGTTGCATTGGCCCAGGGCCCGGTTCGAAACGCCGTGTCCGCATCACGAACAGCCTGATCGACCTCGTCAGACCCGCAACACGCAAACCGACACCATTCCTGACCCGTCGCAGGGTCAACACTCGGCAATGTCTCACCATGCCAGTTCAGGAATGAACCCGAGATGAAAGGGCCGTATGTTTTCAAGCCGCTATCGCCCATTTACCAGCTCCCGAGCCGCCATTTCAGGTTTCCGCAGACTTGAGATTGTGCACCTGTTGCCAAGACGGATCAGGCTCGCTGCACACATTCTCGGGATTTGATGGCCGGTGGTTGAAATGCATGAACTCATTGCAGGCGGATCCTATTTAACTTTCATTCATAATATTTTCGAAATCGAAAAGCAAAAACTTACTTACTGTGTGATGAAACAATCTGAAAAATGAACAACAAGAGCATGCGAAACACGGTACTCACCAGCAGGAAAAGACCCGTTCCGCAGCCAATTGAGGCGCCGTGCGGCCCGAGATTTAAGCTGGCCGCAATCGAGGAGTGGTCGTTTTCAGGCTTGGCATTTGGCCGTTCGCAGCGAATGAATTAACTGCCGGCCGCCAAGTTCTCGAACCTGAACACCAACAGGTTGGACACCGTCTGCGATCAGGGTCGTGGCCGACACCAGATGCTGTCGCGCGTCGCCTGATCGCACCAAACGTTCGCGGCCATACCTGGCGACTTTTGGGGGGTTTACCCAGACGTGTTCTTACGAGCTCAGGCCATATGGCGCTGGCCGGGGGTCGGGGGCATTTCGGGGGGGCCCGCAAAACACTGCGCCATGCCCATCCATTCCGTGGCAACCAGGCCGGTCACTTGTAGGGCGGTGTCGGCGATATTTCGGGTTTGGGTGACGACCTGACAAAACTCTGTGGCGCGGCCCTCGATCCGCTCGGCCTCATTGGGTTCCCCCCATTCCCAGACTTCACCGGAAGGGGCGGTCAGGTTTAGATAGGGCATCGTACTGGGCACATCCAAGCTGCGGTTCTTGTAGGTCCAGCCAAAGGTGTTCACACCCAGAACGACGATATTCTTGATATAGTCGTGATCCTGCCGCACGACACCGAACAGATCGTAAAGCGCCTGCGCGTGCGACCAGGTTTCCATCAGCCGGGCAGAAATGGACGATCGCACGGACATATCCGGCCCGACCCACGGCACCCGAGCTTTGGGATCGGCCTGCGCAAAGCGGTCGCACATTCCAGTGGTATAGAACATCCACTCATCCAGCAACGCGTGCCCCGATAAGCCCTCGAGGTATTTCGTCTCGAATCCGACTAGATCGCCGCTGCTAAAGTGGGCCATGGCGTCAGTGTTGAAAGGCGCGAAAGCCTCGGGTTTGCTCAGCGACAGGTCTGCACCGATGTTCCAGACATGCAGATGGCCCAGAATCCGGTTGGCGGTCCAGCCCTTGAACAGGGTCGTGCGGGCCAGATCTTCCTCGCTCCGGTCCTTCAGAAGATCGTAGAGCGACTGGCTTTCGGCCTGAACGGCCTGCGGTTGATCAAACATCTTCGCCCTCCTCGGCGGGTTCAATGATCAGGATCACCTCATCGGCGGCGATCTGTCCTCCGGCACTGGCCTGTACTTCGGTCACGGTTCCGTCGATTTCCGCTTCGATAGCGTGCTGCATTTTCATCGTTTCCAGAACCGCCAGACGATCGCCCTTGGCGACGGTGTCGCCCACGACCACATTGATTTCCAGCAGAGCACCATGCATCGGTGCCGCCACACGGCCTCCGCCGCGTGCCTCCTCGGCCAAAGCCGGAAATTCGAGCTCGTTGCGCAGGGCGAACGTACGGCCCTGATGGTCCAGATGAATACGGCCGCGTTCGGTGACAAGCACACCGACCGGGACAATGCGTCCATTCACCCGCAAACGGGCTTCGGTGCCTTCTTGACGGTCGATGGCGATGGTGGCGCGGGTTTTACCACAGGTCACGTCATAGCGGCCTTCCGTGGCAGTCACCGTCACGTCGCGGGTCATGCCTTCGCTGACATAACGATAGTCGGTTTCCAGACGCCCGGTTGAACTGAAGTTGGCCAGTTCCGGGTTGATACCCAGCGCGGCCGCCATACCCCGTTGGCGCGAGTCCTCGTATTGCAGAACGGCCGCAATCATTGCTTCGGTTTCGGACAATACCGGTGGCGTCAATTCTTCTGCGCCGAACTCTTCGGCGATGAAGGCAGTGGTAGCCTGGCCCTTGGCGAAGGCATCCTTGCCAAGAATTGCTGACAGGAAGCCCTTGTTGGTCTTGATGCCGAATAGTCGTGTTTTGTCCAGTGCCGCGCTCAGCCTCGCGGTGGCGGTTTCACGGTCCGGGCCCCAGGCGATGACCTTGGCGATCATCGGGTCATAATAGGGCGAGACGACGCTGCCGGTCTCGATACCGCTGTCGATCCTGATGCCTTCGCCGCGATGGGGTTGCCAAAGGTCCACATGACCCGTCATCGGCAGGAAGTCCTGCGCCGGGTCTTCGGCGTAAAGACGCGCCTCGATCGCATGGCCATTCAACTGCACATCATCCTGCACCAACGGCAGGGGTTCGCCTTGTGCGATGCTGATTTGCAGCACCACAAGATCGATACCAGTGATCATCTCGGTCACCGGGTGTTCCACCTGAAGGCGGGTATTCATTTCAAGGAAGTAGAACTTGCCCGAGGCGTCCAACAGGAACTCCACCGTGCCCGCGCCCAGATAGCTGATCGACAGCGCCGCATCGACGGCGGCCTTGCCCATCGCAGCACGCAGTCCGGGGGTCATGATCGGGCAGGGGGCCTCTTCAATGATCTTCTGGTGTCGGCGCTGGACGGAACAGTCACGTTCGCCAAGATGGATGGCGTTACCATGGGCGTCGGCAAAAACCTGAACCTCGACATGACGAGGGCGGATGAGGGCCATTTCCAGAATCAACTCGTCCGAGCCAAAGGCGTTCAGCGACTCGGACCGGGCCGAGATCAGCGCAGCGGGCAGTTCCTCGGCCATCTGGACCAGACGCATCCCGCGCCCGCCGCCACCTGCGGCAGCCTTGACCATGATTGGAAAACCGAGCTCGGCTGCGGCAGCGATCAATTGGTCATCCGACTGACCCTTGCCCTCACGGCCAGGAACACAAGGCACACCCGCCTCAATCATCCGACGCTTGGCGGCAGCCTTGTTGCCCATCAGGTCAACCGCTTCGGCCGTGGGGCCGATAAAGACAATACCCGCGTCGACACAAGCCTTTGCGAAATCAGCGTTTTCTGACAAGAAGCCATAACCCGGATGCACCGCGCCCGCACCAGCCTTCCTGGCAGCCTCAAGGATTTTGTCCGCACGCAGATAGCTTTCGCCTACAGGTGCCGGACCCACACAGACCGCATCATCGGCAAATTTCACGTGCGGCTCGGTGGCATCGGCCTCGGAATAGACGGCGATGGTGCGATAGCCCAGCGAACGCGCGGTTTTCATCACCCGCAGCGCAATTTCACCACGATTGGCCACAAGGATCGAGTTGAAGCGCGGCATGGATCAGACCTTTGCGGTTTCGGAGGTGTCTTCGGCCTGGTCGGACCACAGCGTCCGGCTGTTGCACTGATTGTCCAGTTCGAAGGTTTGATGGGTCTTGAAATCAGCCAAGTTGCGCCCTCTCAAATCCTTGCGATGCCAAAGGTGTTGGGTTTCAGGTCTCGGTTGCGTGCTTCCCAAGTGGTCTCGATCAAAAAGCCCAGAATTTTACGAGTGTCGCGCGGGTCGATGATACCGTTGTCCAACATCCGGCCCGAGGTGTAGAAGACGCTTTCCTGCGGTTCGAACACGTCCTGAATGGCCTGTTTCTGCCTGGCCATCTTCGCTTCCATCTCGGGCGTGATCTCAACCCCCTTGCGGGCGGCTCCGGCGCGGGCAACAACGTCCATGGTCATGGCGGCCTGCTCGCCACCCATTACTCCGGTGCGCGCATTGGGCCATGAGAACAGGAAATCCGCATCAAAAGCATGACCGCACATGCCGTAATTCCCGGCACCAAAGCTGGCACCGACATAGAGTGAAAACTTTGGAACGCGGACATTCGACACGGCCTGAATCATCTTGGAGCCAAGCTTGATCATACCCGCCTGCTCGTACTCGGTACCCACCATGTAGCCGGTGATGTTGTTGAGGAAGATGATCGGCATCTCTGCGCTGTCGCAGAGCTGGAAGAACTGCGTTGCCTTGGCCGCACCCTGAGGGTCCAACGGGCCATTGTTGCCAATGATACCGACCGAATGACCAAAAACTCGGGCCTGGACGCAGACGGTTGCAGGGCCAAAACGGGGTTTGAATTCCAGCAGGTCCGAGCCGTCGGTGATCCGGGCCATGATCTCGCGGCAGTCAAAGGCGGTTCTGTAATCCACAGGGACGACACCCGCGAGTTCGTCCGGCGAATAGACCGGCGGTTCGACCTGTTTGCGGGGTAGGGGGCGGGCGTTCTTGTTCCAGTCCAGACGCTCGATCAGATCGCGACATATCAGGATGCCATCCGCATCGTCCTCGGCCAGGTATTCCACAAGGCCCGAAACCGAAGCGTGCATCTCCGATCCGCCCAGTTCGCGCTCATCGGCCACCTCACCGGTTGCGGCCTGCGTCAGCGCGGCTCCGGCCAGCGCGGCCATACCGTTGTGTTTCACACCGATCACATAATCCGACATGCCCGGCTGATAGGCGCCACCAGCAGTGGAAGGCCCGTGCAGAACCACAAAGGTCGGAATGCCGGCTGCGGACAGTTTGGCCAGACCGTAAAACAGCCCGCCGCCATTGGCCCAAAGTTCTACGGTGTACTGCATCAGATTGGCCCCGGCGCTTTCCACCAGATGCACAAAGGGCAGCTTTTGTTTCAGCGCGATCTTGAGAATGGCCAGTCCCTTGTTCACTGACATATTGGTCGACGCGCCCGCATTGATCCCGCTGTCATCGGCATAGACCAGACAGCGCGTGCCGCTGATATAGCCGATCCCGGTTATCATCGACGCGCCGGGAATGGAGGTTTCCGGGTCTGGGTCGTCGACCAGAAAATTCGCCATATTGAACAGCTCGACAAACGGCATACCCGGGTCCAGCAGGCGCTTGACCCGCTCGCGCGGGGTCAACTGGCCACGCTGGTCGAAACGGGCCTTGCGGCTGTCCGAACGCGCAACGGCGCGCGCTTCGTACTCGCGCAGTTCGGTGATCAGTGCCAGCATATCCCGACGGTTCTGCCCAAACGCTTCGGATGAGGTCGATATTCTGGTCTGGAAAACGGGCATCAGAGCACCTCCGCAACAGAGGGGGGAACAGGAATGGGGTGATCCAGCAGAATCTGCCCATAGGCCTTGCCCAGGGGATCGTCCTGCAGTGCGGCCGTGCCACCGCCACCCAGTGCATCATGCAGTACAAAATTCAGCGCGTGCATGCCCGGCATATAGAACCGCTCTACCCCGCCTTTCAGTCGATGGGCAAAGCGGGTCGCCACCACATCCGAGGTTACCGCGGCAGCAATATAAGGCAAGTTTTCGGGCTTGCGGGCGATCACGCCGATATTGGCCTTGTCGCCCTTGTCGCCCGAGCGTCCGAAGGCCAACTTGATCAGGGGCACTTCGACTGTGCAGGCTTCTAGAACAGCGGGGATGCCAGGCAGGGGTTCGGAATCCGTAAATGGTTGCCCCCCCGCTATATCCACTGATTGTGCGCCGCTCTCTGTGACGACATAGACCGGCACATCCGATTTCGGGATCAGGCACGAAAAGAGGCGCACGATCGGCATCGGCTTTGGCTTGCCACCGCCAAAGGCGGACAGACCGGCTGGTGTTGCAAGGCCCGCGCCAATTACCTCGGCCAAGAAAAGGGCGACGCCGGTTTTGTCCATGTGTTTTACAGTGATCCGGCCCGCAATCTCGCGCACGCCCAATTCTCGGGCATAATCGCCGTATTTGGCTTCGGATCCGATCGGCTCAACGCATATCTCTTCGAAATCCGGCAAGTTTCTGGCGGCCAGTTTTCCGCGAGCACGGGTCAGAGCCGCCTGCGCATAAGCGCGGAACTTGGCCTCGGCGTCAAAGCCGGTAAACACCAGCATGATTGAGCCCTTATATCCATCCAGGAAAGTGACACTGGCCTTATAAGACTCGGTTGGCGCGCGGCCCCGGGCACCAGCAACCCGGACCAGGTCGGGGCCGATCTGCGTCACGACAACCTGCGAGAAATCGCAGACAACATCAGGCAGGATATAGGCCTGCGGGTCGCCGATCTCATAAATGATCTGTTCAGCGACGGTCCCGACGGACACCAAACCGCCGGTGCCTTTGGGCTTTTCGACGGTAAAGCTTCCGTCGGCCGTGAGCGTTGCGACTGGATAACCGATGTTGGCCATATCGCCCACATCCCGCCAATCGGTGAAATTACCACCTGTGGCTTGCGGCCCGCATTCGATTACATGTCCTGCAAGGCTGCCACCCGCAAGTTGGTCCAGATCATCCGCTCCCCAGCCAAATTCATGGATACAGGCCCCCAGCGTGACGGCACTATCCACACAGCGACCGGTTACAACTATCTCTGCACCACCCGCCAGCGCCTGCGCGATGGGGAAGGCGCCCAGATAGGCGTTCGCGCTTTGCAGGTTTTCTGGTTTCGGCAGCGGAGTGTTCACAAACATTTCGCGCACGCCAACGAATTCCCCGGCCTGGAAGCGGGGTAGAATATCGTCCCCCAAAACCACGGCGACCTTCAGATCCAACCCCAAATCGGCAATGAGTGACCGTACGGCTTCACCGCAGGCTTCGGGGTTCACGCCACCCGCATTTGCAATGACCTTGATCTTCTGCCGCGTGATCTCGGGCAGGTTCTGACGCAGGACCGAATTCACGAAGTCCACCGCATAACCCTTGTCTGCATCTGCTGCGCACGCGCGCGCCAGTACGGACATCGTGATTTCAGCTAGATAGTCGAACACCATATAGTCCAGCCGCCCGCTTTCCAAAAACTGCGGCAAAGCCATATCAGATTCACCCCAAAATCCGCTGGCACCTCCTATTCGGATTTGTCTCTGCATGAACTCCCCTTTGAAACCACTGGACCTGCGTCAGTTTTGATGTCATCAAACAAACAGAACGTTCTGTTTGTCAACTGCTTCGTGTCGCATAAAACCTTTCGAAATCGCAAAGGGGCAGACCGAAGCTGAATAAGGTGGAATATGGCCAACAGCAAACCGACCAAACGCGAGACCAGGGCGCAAAAGTCGCGGCAGACGATCCTTGAGGCGACGATGCGGTGTCTCGTGAAATACGGCTACTCCGAAACCAGCACGTCGCGTGTTTGCGAAGAGGCGGGGCTTTCGCGCGGGGCTTTGACCCACCACTTTACCTCGAAGACCGCATTGATGGTGGCCACCAGCGACTGGATCATGCAGGCCTCGATCCGCTGGCTGACTGGCCGCGAAAACCGACCTGAGCAGACGATCGAGAGGGATCTGGAACGGCTTTGGCGGCAGGTCATGAACACCGACGCGATGCGCGCCCTGCACGAGATTCTGGTGGCGATCCGCACGGATAAGGAGCTTGCGGGCCAGATCCACGACTCGCTGCTGGACTGGAACGACACCATCAATGAAAACGCATTGCTTCATCTCAAGACGACGGATGGCGACAATGCGAAATTTATTCGCCTGTGGACCATCGCCCGAATTTTCTATCGCGGCTTGCTGACACATGACTCATTTGTCCGGAGCGAAGCTGAGACCGCGGAAATCGTGCAGGAGTTCATTTACCTGCTGACCCCGCATCTGCAACGGCGAAGCGAGGTGCGGCTGGTGAGTTCCGAAAGCTAGGCAGTCATGCCCCAGATCGGGCACTGTAACCATTTTGAGAGGATTTCGATGATGTTTACGCAAAGACACGAAGAATCCCGACGTACTTGCGAACCTTGAGCAGAGACCGAGACGAACCTTTGCAAGGGCCTTCCCCGCCCATGAGATTTTCAAATCACTGGACACCCGGGAGATCAAGCGGGTCAAAAAGATCGGTATGAATGGCTCGACACGGTCAAACTGGGCGCGACCAGTGCATTATCCGAACAGCCGGTTGAGAAAGTACTGAATGGCTAGGAGGCCGAGATGGCGCTGATTTCACCCTTTATGACACCCGAGCGCGAACACTTCCGGGACAATTTCCAGCGCTTTGTCGAAAGCGAGATTCACCCCAACATCGAAAAGTGGGAGGCCGACAAAGCCGTTCCCGCCGAACTGGATGAAAAAGTGGCCGAGTTCGGTGTGTTCGGCTTTGGGGTGCCCGAAGAATACGGTGGGATGGGAATTGACGATGCCTTTCTGCGCGCCGATTTCAACGAATTGATCTTTGGCTGCGGGGCGTCGGGCGTGGCGGCAGCCGTGGGCGGCCGCGCGATTTCAATTGCGCCGATGGCACGGTTCGCATCAGATGACTTCCGCACCACCGTTCTGCCCGAAATCGTAGCGGGGCGGATGTCGTCGTCGCTGGCGATCACTGAGCCCAGTGGCGGATCAGATGTGGCCAACATGCGCACGACCGCCACGCGATCAGGTAACGGGTGGGTTCTGAATGGTGAGAAGTGCTTTATCACCGGCGGCATGGCCTCTAAGTGGTTTGTCGTCGGCGCACGGACGGGCGATGCGGGTCTGGGCGGTATCTCTCTGTTTCTGATCGAAGCCGACACACCAGGCTTTACCCGCACTAGAGGCGAAGAAAAGATGGGTTGGCATTGTTCAGAACAGGCCTCTTTGTTCTTCAAGGATTGCCACGTTCCCGCCGATGCGCTGATCGGTCCTGAAAACCGGGGTTTCCTTGCAATCATGGAAAACTTCAATCATGAACGGCTTGCTTTGATCGCCGGTTCGCTGGGCATGATGAAGCTGTGTTTCAATGCCTCCCTGGACTGGGCGCGCGAACGAAGGACCTTTGGCAAACGCCTGATCGATCATCAGGTCATCGCCCATAAGTTTGCCGAAATCTCGGCCCGGATAGACATGAATCAGGCCTATCTGGATCAGATTTGCTACACCATCAACGCGGGCCAAATGCCTGCCGCTGAAATCGCCAAGGCCAAGGTGCAGGCGACGAAATCGCTGGAATTTGTGGCGTCTGAATCGATGCAGATCTTTGGTGGCGCAGGTTACATGCTCGGCAATCCGGTCGAGCGCGTTTATCGCGAAGTCAAGATCATGGCTATCGGCGGCGGTTCGGAAGAGATCATGCGCGATCTGGCTGTACGCCAAATGGGCCTGGCCACATAACCGTCAGCCGGCACGAAGGCGTTTTGCAAAGGCCGGATACGGTTGCGCGCGACCGGGCGGGTCGACCGCTACGGAGCTAACCGACGCGATAAACTACCCACAACCACATCGACAAAAGAAGTGCCGACCCTCAGGATACACGCGTTGGTTTTTGCGACGAAGCGAAGCAAGGGAGAGGCGGGTAGCATGGGCAGGACGTATCAGGACAGGTATGGCAATTGGGCGATGGTCACAGGTGCCAGTTCCGGAATTGGCGCCGAATTTGCGAACCAGCTTGCGGTTGCCGGGATGAACCTCGTCCTCGTGGCGCGCCGCGCCGATGTGCTGGACGCTATGGCCAGCGATCTCAGCGCTCGCCACGGGGTGGAAGTACGCTGTGTCGCCGCTGATCTCGGAACGGAGGCCGGCATCGACGCGGTGTGTACCATCCCCGAAGAAATCGGTCTGTTGGTTCATTCTGCCGGTGTCGAGGTGAACGGCGCGTTTGAAACGACCGATGCGGATCAGGGAATGGCATTGCTGAGGCTGAATGTTCTGTCGACCTTTCGCCTGACCCACCACTTTTGCCAGGGAATGTTAAAGCGCGGACGGGGCGGGATCGTTCTGGTCTCAAGCCTGTCGGGCCACATGCCGAACCCCTATTTTTCAAACTATGCAGGCAGCAAGGCTTACGTGTTGAACTTCGGCGCATCCCTGCGGGCCGAGCTTCGGCCGAAGGGCATTGACGTTCATGTCCTGTCGCCCGGACCGACCGACACGCCGATGGCTGCTGGTACCGGGTTGGATTGGAGCAAGGTTCCATCAAGCGTTATGAATGCAGACGCTGTTGTAACCGAAGCGCTCGGCAATCTGGGTGGCAAGTTCCTGACGGCTCCGGGGCTGATGAACAAAATGACCATATGGATGGCCAAACACAGCCCGACAGCCCTGTTCGGTCGCATAAATGAGAAAGTGCTGAAAAACGCCCTACCGCCGGAAAAGCTTGGGTGAAGAACTGCGGCGATCACGGCTATGGCAACGTCAGGGAGCGTCTTATAAGGGAACCTAGGGAACGTCAGAACGGCCTGTAATGCGCGACTGAACGGTGCAATCCACCTCTGGCGATCAAGACAGGACAAAAACTTCCGGACATGATGACCGTGTCCTGAACCAAAAAGGGCACAAAAGATGAGCAGTGAAACTCCGAAAGGTGAACTGACATTGCGCACGGCAGCAATGCCTGCGGACGTCAACGTTAACGGCGATATCTTTGGCGGCTGGGTTCTCAGTCAGATGGACATCGCCGGAGGAATTGTTGCAGCTACACGTGCGCAAGGCCGCGTTGCCACAATCGCTGTTGACGCGATGAAGTTCATACGTCCGGTGAAAGTCGGTGACGTGTTATGCATCTACGGAGAGGTGTCGCGTGTGGGCCGAACCTCAATGGCCATATCCATCGAAGCCTGGGTTTTGCGCGGCCTCATCGGCGTCCGTGAAAAGGTGACCGAAGCGATCTTCACCTTTGTTGCGATCGACGAGAACGGAGTTCCACGTCCGGTTCCAAGCGCTGAATAGGGGCTGTCACTGGCGTTTGCGGTATCCAATATTGTCAGGAAAGTTAGAATTTGACCGTTTTGGAGCGGTACTGGAGCGCGCTTCCATAATTCGAACTGCTGGAAACTGTACTAAGGCTTTCATGCCGGCACTATTCACATGCCAGCCGGTCAGGAGAGTTCCTGCCTGAGTTCACTAGATCGATAACAACTACTAAAAAACGCGAGGATTTCTGCCGCGCACCTCGATTGGAGCGCGATTTCCAATCAGGCAAGCCAGTCAGGTCCACATTAGTCCCCTGAACCGATAGTTGGCTGATCAGGACGCCTCGCTGCGCATGATGTCGCTGTAATGGGATACGTGTCTTACTTGCTCCACCAGCTTGTCTTGCAACTGCTTGGCCACTAAACTGGAGGTGTGGCGGTCAGAACTGGCGCGCCGCAACAAGGCGTTGGAACAGGCTTCGGGTCGTGGCCTCAACGTGCAAATCGGCGGCCCGGTTGGTGATCTGCGGGGCTACAAGAACGGAGAGGGAGAGAGGGTCAAGACAGCAGTCGCGGAAAGCCCGGGGCTGGGCAGTGTCGCGCCCCACTGGCAAAACGCCCGCGACGGGATCGCGGATGTGGTGACTGCACTGGGATCACTCTGCGCCACGCTCCGCAAGATCGCCCACAACATCAATCTTCTGTCCTCATCCGACATTGCCGAGATTTCTGAAGTACATCCAACGGCAAAGGCGCGTCCTCGTCCATGCACCACAAACGCAACCAGCGGGCATCTGAATTCATGGAGGCGGTGTCGCGCCTTGGCGGCAGAAAGCGGAACAGATCGGGGAATTCACCCTTCACCAACACGAAAGGTCCGGCGGCGCATGGATTGGAGAGTGGGTGATCGTGCCCGAAGTGTTCCTGCTGACATCAGGGGCGCTGCACTGGGCGCAGACCTTGTTTGAAAACCTGACCTTTCATCCCGAACGAATGGCAGAGCACTGCACAGCATCGGCTGAGGCCGCCCGGATGCGTTGAAGTTTGGCGTTCCAAAATAATAACCTGTCACCGTTGACAATAAAAGGAAGTCGCCCTAAATACTGTCACAGTTGACAACTTATGGTGACCCGATGCAACCTTTCAAACTTGTCTCAGTGGCGGCCCTTGCTGCAGCCACCGCAGTCGCAGCCATTGCGCAATCGCCCGAAACCGCACCGCTTTCGGTGACTGTCGACGGGTTGCGGAATGGCAATGGCGCAGTGATCGTGGCGGCCTTCGATCAGGCCGCGGGCTTTGAGACGATGGACGTGGCCACGGCGATCGCGATGGCCCAGGTCCCCGCAGCCGGTGCGACGGTGTCGGTCACGTTTCACAACCTTCCGGCTGGCACCTATGCCTTCGCCGCGATGCACGACGAAGACCTGGACAGCGATCTGGACATGAAAGGCGAAGTACCGACCGAAGGATATGCGTTTTCCGGCATGGGGCGACGGGGCTTGCCGCCGAAATTCGAGGATGCGGCTGTCGCCACTGGCGCGACGGCCAATTCGACATTGCAGCTGAAGTACTGGAACTGACGTGGCCGGACGCCCATCAAACCGAGACGAACGCTATGCACAGGTGATGAACGCACTGGTGCGTTGCGTGGCACGTTTCGGGCTTGAAGGCGCCTCGCTTGCGCAAATCGCGGACGATGCGGGGCTGACCCGGCCACTGATCCGACACCATCTGGGCAATCGGGACGAAATGATCATGGCGTTGCAGGACCATGTCCTGCGCAGCTTTGCCGAACAGACCGAAGCGCTGTTGGCCGCGCTTCCGGAAGATGGCGCAGGGCCGGGTCTGGTCGAGCTTCTGTTTTCCGACACGATGGAATCGACCCCGGACATGGTGTTGGCGTTTGCGGCACTGACAGCGCGTGCCGCAGAAGATGCGGACCTGCGCGCCGCCTGCCTAGACTCCCTTCTGGGGTTCGAGGCCGCGATTGCAGGTATTTTGAGCAAGGACCATCCGCAAGCCGACCATCACGCGATCGCTGTCGCGGCCCATGGCATCGTTGCGCTATATCTGAATGTGGCGTCTCTGGCGCCGTTGAACATGCCGCAGGAGTGGCCGCAAGCTGCACAATCCCTCGCGGGCAACCTGCTGGAAGGATTGGAAAGCCGCTCATGATCCAGATGCGTCCACTCAACTACATCGCTTTCGCCGTGCTGATGACTGCAACAGTGCTTGGCTATCAATCGCTCTGGGGGCTGCTGTTCCTGTTTTGGACAGTCCAGAGTTACCGCACGGGCTATGCGTTTTTGTTGTCTGAAGTAACGCGGGACGAAGACCCTGTTCTGTACTGGTTGATCCAAGTTGCCTGGGTCGTTTTCGGTATCTTGCTGATAACCGCCGATTTTCTGCCCGGCTAGGGCTCACACCAATCTTGGGAACACCCGAATGACCCGAATGCTTCACCTGCTGCCTGTCGAGGCCTACACCTCGCAAGAATGGTTCGATCGCGAAATGCGCGAGATCTTTTCAAAAACCTGGCGTTATGCCGGGTTCATGGAGGATGTCAGCGAACCCGGCCAGTACATCACCGTTCAGGCCGGGCTGAACAACATTTTCGTGGTAATGGGCCGCGACAGGCGCCTGCGCGCGTTTCATAACATTTGCCGTCACCGCGGCACGCAACTGATCCGGGCCGTCGGCAAGACGCAAAAGGCGCTGACATGCCCGTATCACGACTGGACCTATGACCTTGAAGGCAACCTGATCTCGGTGCCCGAAGAACAAGAGGAATTCGGCAAGGTAGATAAATCCTGCCTGGGTCTGAAACCCGCCAGGGTCGACATCTGGAAATCGATGATATTTGTGCATCCTGACCCGGACGCGCCCTCTATCGCTGAATGGTTCGGGCCGGTGGAACAGCATATTGGCCCGCACGTACCCGAGGAACTGGTCGAATATGAAGACCTGAACAACAGCTACGAGATCAAGGCCAACTGGAAGGTGGTCGTCGAAAACTACATCGACGTCTACCACCTGAGCCACCTGCATTCGAACACGCTGCAAATGTACGACCACAAGGCCGCGAAGTACCACTGGGAAGGCCCCCATTACATGTTCTGGGAACCCCCGGTCGAAGACTTTCTGAAGGATCAGGAAAGCAAGCTGATTGCCCCGCGTGTGATCCCCGAGGACATGACTGGCGCATGGGTGCCGATGCTGTTCCCGGGGATTGGGTTGGCTGGCTCCGAGGACGGTTGGAACATCTTCATCATTGAGCCGCTCGGCCCCGAACTGACGCGAGTGTCCAACCGGGGGCGGGTGTCCAACAGTTCCGGCTGGGAGTTTGCCAAGCAGTCGATGAAATCCTCGAATTTCTGGACCAAGTTTGGCCTGAGCGGCAAGTACGAAGCCCATGACGCCATGAGCGAGGATGACCCGATGGTCGCGGGCGACTTCACGGGGGAAGACATCTACGCATGTGAACAGCAGCAGAAATCGATGAAATCGCCCTATTTCGAAACCGGTCCCGCATCGGTTGGTGAAACCCCGGTCGTGCAGCATCAGAAAGTCGTTCTCGAATGGTTGGGGGAAGCCAAATGAACCAGCGAAACTTCCACCCGCTGACCGTTCTCGATACCCGCGAGGAAATCGGCGGCCAGGCCAAGACAGTCATGTTCGACGTGCCCGACGCCCTGCGCGAAACCTTCGTCTGGCGGCCCGGTCAGCACCTGTCGTTCCGCTTCGTGGTGAACGGAGAGGAGCAAAGGCGCAGCTATTCAATCTCCTCGTCTCCGTTCACGAGTGATCCCCTGCGGATCACCGTAAAGCGTGTCCGGAACGGCCTCGTCAGCAACCACGTCAATGACACTGTGAACAAGGGCGATGTGATTGATGTGATGCCACCTTTCGGCGGGTTTTTCCTGGACCCCGGAGCGACAGCGCGGCGTACCCATTACTTTTTTGGCGCAGGTTCAGGCATCACCCCGCTTTACGCAATGCTCAGTTCAGTCATGGCGGCCGAGCCCAATTCCTTCGCGCATCTGGCTTATGGTAACAACAACGAGCACTCTGTCCTGTTGTTGGACGAGCTGAACGCCCTGTGGGAAGCCAATCCGGATCGGATGACCATTCACCATGTCTTTTCCCAACCCGGTTTCTGGTCCTCGGCCGAGTATTGGCGCAGAGGTATCATCGACGAACCCGCGATCGAGGCGCTGATTGCCGAAAACCCGCCCTATGCACAGGACGCGCAGTATTACGTCTGCGGACCCGGCGGCATGAACAAGGCCGTGAAAGCATCGCTGATGTCGCTGGATGTTCCTGCCAATCGCATCCACATGGAAAGCTATGGCGGCGCGGCAGAGATTGACACCACTGTCGAAGGTCTGGCTGCCAAGGCAGAGATCACGTTGGGCGGCGTCAGGCATTCGGTCGACGTGGCCAGCGGCCAAACGGTTCTCGAAGCGGCAAAATCCGCAGGACTGAAACCGCCCTTTTCCTGCCAGTCCGGGGTTTGTGGTGCCTGCCGTGCCAAGCTGGCAAAAGGCGATGTCCACATGCGCGCGCGAATGGCGCTGGAAGACGCAGACATTGCAAAAGGGGCGATCCTGACGTGCCAGTCGCTGCCGCAGACGGACACCCTATCGCTCAGCTATGACTGATCGCATTATGAGCAAAAGGTGAGTCGTTCTGCGCAACCCGTTGCACCATCTACCAGACTTCACCTGCGGCACGAATGGCCTGTGCCGGGGCGGGCAGGGCCGTCGATGGAGCGGCCTGCCCATTATGGCGGTGTGTCTTCCTTTGTGCCAAAAGCCCTCCCTTGTCAGGCCAAGTGGCCAAGGCCAAACGATAAGATAACACTGGCCACGTGAATGCCCTGGCGGCTTGCTTTTTCAAGCCCGGATCTGTGTGAATCGCACTTGGAATGCCTTGCCCCAAGACCGTCAAACAGAACTGTCCCCGCAGGTTGCCGGGTCGATTATTTCTGAGACAAGAAAAAAAGAATTCTCTACACTAGCGCATCAATTTGGGGGAACCAGTAATGAAGGGACGGCAACTCGTTTCGAACGGCAACCCGATGGAAGAGATCGTTGGGTTCAGCCGTGCTGTTCGGGTCGGATCGTTCATCGCCGTCGGGGGAACTGCGCCGGTCGATGCAAACGGTAAAACGGTCGGCATCGGCGATGTCTATACGCAGACCAGACAGTGTTTCGAAATCATCAAGGCGGCCCTCGAAGACGCCGGATCCGGCTTGCAGGACATTGTCCGCACCCGCGTGATCCTGACGGATATCGACAACTGGAAGGACGCGATCGAGGCGCGGAAACACTATTGCAGGGACTCCCGGCCGGTGGACACGATCATGGCGATTGAACGCTTCGTGAACCCGGAATGGCTGGTCGAAATCGAAGTGGATGCCGTGATCCCCGAAGACACAGGCGGTGCACCGGCATAACCATATCTGCGAAATTCGACAGCTGGGCCGCCGGTGATGCCTACGAACATTACATGGGCCGGTGGAGCCGTCAGATCGCCCGCGATTTCCTGGATTGGCTGGCACCTTCGCCTGACGCCGACTGGATAGATGTCGGATGCGGAACCGGCGCGCTTTCCGCAACCATTCTGGACCACTGTCGCCCGAAATCCGTGCTCGGCGTTGATCCGTCGGACGGTTTCGTCGCCTTCGCCCGCGAAAACTCGGCAGATGATCGTGCTCGGTTTGCCGTCGGCGGTGCGGAAGATCTGCCTGCCGAGACCGGGATGTTCGACATCGCGACGTCTGGCCTGGCCGTCAATTTTTTCCCCGATGCAACTGCGGGTCTGCAGGAAATGATGCGCGTAGTCAGGCCGGGAGGCACTGTTTGCTTCTATGTCTGGGACTATCCGGGCGGCGGCATCGGTTTCATCAGTACTTTCTGGAAAGCTGCGGCATCGATTGATGAAAACGCGGCCAGTTTGGACGAGGCGGCCCGGTTTCCTCAATGCACGCCCGACGGGCTGACCGAGCTTTGCAGGGCTGCGGGCCTGCAATGTGATGTGGCACCCATCCAGCGCGACACCCGCTTTTCCGACTTCGAATCGTTCTGGGACCCGTTCACACGAGGGGCTGGACCGGCTCCGGGCTACCTCGCAAAGCTCGCTCGGAAACAACAGGCCGAATTGAAAGGCAGATTAAAGACTGATCTGGGTGAGAACGAGATCGTGCTGCCGGCCCGCGCCTGGGCCGTCAAGGCAACCAATACTCGCGCCTAGTAAACTTCGGACGGCAATCCAATGTCGCAAGACAACACCTTTCATCTTTCGACCTCTGCAACGGAAACATACGAGAAACAACGCGTCCCGGCCATTTTCGGCCCGATGGCAGAAGCCACGCTGAATGCCATTTCGCTGACCCCCGCAAAAACCGTGCTCGACGTGGCCTGCGGAACGGGGGGTCATGGCCCGCGCCGTGGCCAAACGGCTGACCACACCCGCTCGTATTGTCGGATGCGATCTGAACCCGGCCATGATCTAGGTTGCCCGCGCAAACACGCCGGACGGCCCGCACCGATTTGAATGGATCGAGGCACCTGCCCAGTCGATGCCCTTGAAAGATGGGGCAGTCGATCTGGCGTTTTGCCAACATGGTTTGCAGTTTTTTCCTGACAAACCCGCAGCCCTGGCCGAGATCAGGAGGATCGTAAAGCCAGACGCGCTGGTTGTCGTGACATGCTGGAAAGCGATCCCGCCCTTTTTTGCGGTCGTTGCCGATGTGCTGAAAGTCCATATTGGTGACACGGCCGCCACAACGGCTGTTCAACCCTTCACATGGAACGACGCCGATGAAGTTCGCGAATTGATTGGAGCCGCTGGTTTCAACGTTGCCGCACCGAAGACCATTTCCGTCGACCGAAAACTGCGCTGCGACGCGCAAGCCATGCGAGAAGAACTGTTATCAACTCCGAACGAAAAGGCGCTTCGCGCGGCGGGAGAGGAAGCCACCAACGTTGTTGCTTCAGAGATACTAAAGGCGGTCACTCACTTTCGCGACGGCGAGTTCCTGATCATGCCGCAAAAGGCGCTTTTGTTCGAAGCGGTCGCCGGATAGCAGACGGCCGAAGTTCGGATCGGTTCCCTCGCACTTAATGATTGTTCGACTCAACTGACAAAGCCATCTGCATCCGGGCCGAATTCCAGAAAGAACTCATCAGGGACTGCAGGATACTTCGTCTGAAGCTCCGCCAGAGAGGCCAGGCCGTCACCGTCCATATCCAGATCAGCGGGCATGGGGAACACAAGCCGGGCAAACAGCGACGAGAGCAGTGACACAACAGAATCTCGACCCATTTTAGTCTCCGTCAGATATGGGCAACTACCCATTGCAAGGTTGGTGTAGCGCTCCGGTGCCGGTGAAATTTCTTCGGGTATCAGACTTCATTGGTTCCTCAGCTTGGGTGCTGCAATACGAAATTAGAAGTGTTGATTGGTGATCCGATATGGCAGGGGCACTTTCGCGCTACACATTAAATATGGCACGGCCTCATTTTAGTGAAAAACGAATTTTTATCACGGATAATATCGAGCAATCAAATAGGTGGCTCATGGATATTGAACTTGCTCGCACGTTCCTGGCGGTCGTTGAGACGGGCACCTTTTTCGATGCCGCAAACAAGGTGCATGTCACACAGTCGACCGTGAGCATGAGGATTCGGACTCTCGAGCAGCAGCTAGGCCAATCCGTTTTTGAACGTGGCAAATCCGGCGCGACCCTGACGCCCGCGGGGCGGCATTTCCTCAAACACGCTCAGGTTCTGGTACGCACCTGGACACAGGCAAAGCTGGATGCAAGCCTTCCGGCAGCGATGAAAGCCGCGCTGGCGATCGGTGCGGCGCCGAGCTTATGGGACGGCTATTTGACCGACGCCCTGCCCAAGTTGATGACATTGATGCCCGATGTTGCCATCAAAGCGTCAGCCGCGTCTTCCGCAACCCTGACCCGCGAAATTGAAGAGGGCGGCCTGGACCTTGCAATAATGTACGAGCCGCGAAGCGTGTCAGGGCTTTCTGCGGTGCAACTTTTCGAAGATGAGTTTGTACTGGTCACCAGCGGCCCGGATGCCCTGCCAGCCAATCTCGGCAACGCCTACATCCTGATAGATTGGGGCCCGGAATTCCGGGCTGACCATTTGCTGAACTTTCCCGAGCTTAATACGCCACGTCTTCAGTTGGGGATCGGAACCCTCGGCCTTCAATACCTGCGCTCAATTCCCGCCGCCGGTTATTTTCCGAAACGCGTGATCGAACCGGAACTTGAAGGCGGGTGGCTTAAGCTGGTCAAGGCGGCCCCCCGGTTCGCATATGCCGCCTACGCGGTTTTCGACGAAAGCGAGGGGGATGGGCTGCCAGCCCAGGCCGCATCAGAGCTTCGCGCTGCCGCGAGTTCGTTGGGTCTTGCATCGCACAACGGATAAGATCGCCCTGCGGGCTTGATCGGCCACTTGCGACTACCGCCACGGACATCGCCCCGATGGTTTCGTATGTGATCAGGCCGGATTTGCGCCGGGGAAGCCTGTGCCTGTCCAGAGCGACGGAGTTGCCAGCAATTCAGCATCTAAGTTGGCACCTAGGTCAGTAGTCGGCGGATCCGGGTTTGGCTCGATCCAAAAAAACACACACAAAACTGTTGCCGAAACCGGTTTCGGAACTGAACCTGAGCACATGAACGCGAATCCGTCCACTTCCAAGGCAAGAAACAACGGGGCGACGCCCCCGGCGGCGGGTCGCGTCAAAATCGACGAACTGGCCGAACATCTGGGGCTGTCAAAAAGCACCGTTTCCCGCGCACTGAACGGCTATTCCGATATCGCCGAAACAACGCGAAAAAGGGTGGAAAACGCCGCGCGAAAGCTCGGTTACCGTCCATTGAGCCATGCACAGGCAATCCGAACCGGACGTGTTCGCGCCATCGCCATGGTTCTCAACAGTGAAGAGCCGGACGGGCACAATCCGTTCCTTCAGGAATTTCTTGCCGGTGCGTGCGAGGCCGCCAGCGGTTTTGACTGGACCATGACAATCTCGACCGCCAAATCCGAGCAGGACACGCTGAAAGTCCTGAGCCGTTTGGTCGAGGAGCGCAAGGCCGACGGCTTCATCCTGCCTCGGACCGCCGTGAATGATTCTCGTGTTCGTCTTCTGCGCCATCTTGGCGTGCCGCATATTCTATATGGACGAACCGGTTACGGACGCTCGAACCCGCCCGAAGGTACATCCTGGTTCGACATTTCCGGCGAAAGCGCAATGCGTAACGCAGTCCTGAGGCTGGCCGGGCACGGCCATACGCGGATCGGCTATGTCGGCAGCGATCTCAAATTCAACTACAGTCACCTGCGTCGGGACGGGTTTGTCGAGGGGCTGGGCATCGCAGGTCTGCCCTATGATCCTGAACTCGTGCGCGACGGTGCCCGAACCCGAGAGGAAGGGGCCGTGCAGGGCCGCGCGCTGATGCGGCTGAACCGCCCGCCCACAGCGATCGTTTTTGCCACTGATCTTGCTGCATTGGGCTTTTATACCGTGACCGCTGATTTAAACCTGCAGGTTGGTCGGGATGTCTCGGTCATTGCATATGACGGTATTCCCGAAAGCCAGCATGCCCACCCGGCATTGACCACCTTCAACGTGGATTCCGGCCAGGCCGGGCACAGGCTTGTGACACTGCTGATCCGTCAGATCAGGGGCGAAATCGCAGATACGCTGCGCGAGTTGGGTGAGGCCACGTTGGTTGAGCGCGCTTCAGACGGGCCGCCCACCTGTTCTCCAGAAGAACTGGCGCAAAAGATTTCCATACATGTCGAATAATCCGGGGAGGAACCAAATGACTATTCGCATCGCAACCCGTACGGCCAGGCTATTGCTTGGCACATCCCTTGCACTGACCTTGTCAGCGCTGTCGGCGCAAGCCGATACCATTCGCTTCTGGACCACGGAAGAACAGCCCGAACGCCTGGCAAAACAGCAGGAAATGGCTGATCAGTTCAAAGCCGATACAGGCACGACCGTCGAGGTGATCCCGGTGACGGAAAGCGATCTGGGCACGCGCGCAACCGCGGCTTTTGCAGCAGGCGACCTGCCGGACGTAATTTATCACACCCTGCAATATGCCCTGCCATGGGCAGAAGCTGGCATTCTTGACACCGAAGCCGCATCCGAAGTGATCGAAGAACTGGGCGCGGATACATTCGCACCCGGAGCCATCGCCATGGCCGCGTTCAACGATGAAACCGCATCGGTGCCTGTAGACGGCTGGACCCAGATGGTCGTCTATCGCAAGGACCTGTTCGAGGAGAACGGTCTCGAAGCCCCGGATTCCTTTGCCGATATTCAGGCGGCATTGGAAAAACTGCACAATCCGCCCGAGATGTACGGGTTCGTGTCCGCCACCAAAGTTGATGAGAACTTCATGAGCCAGGTTCTGGAGCATGTTTTCCTCGCCAATGGCGTCAGCCCGGTTGGTCCGGATGGCTTCCAACCACTGGACGAAGCCAAAACCACCGAAGTTCTGGACTTCTACAAGGCGATTTCCAAAGCCTCACCTCCGGGAGAGTTGTACTGGAAGCAATCGCGCGAGCTTTATTTTGACGGCAAAGCGGCAATGATCATCTGGTCGCCTTTCATTCTGGACGAGCTGGCCGGTCTGCGCGATAGCGCTCCGCCGACCATCAGCGACGACCCGACCTCGCGTGATCTGGCGGGCAAGACAGGTATCGTGACCAAATTGTCCGGCCCCTCCAATCCGGATGGCGCGGCCTGGGGTGACGTCCGGTATTTCGGCATCACCAGCGACGCGGACACCGATGCAGCCATGGAATTCGTGAAATACGCCATGGATGACGGCTATACTCAGACGCTGGCAATCGCGCCTGAGGGCAAGTTCCCGGTCCGCCGCGGCAATGCCGAAAATCCGACGGCCTTTGCAGAAGCTTGGGCCGAATTGCCGGTCGGGGTGGATCGCAAGGCACCCTTGGGTGAGCTTTATGATCAGGCGATGATCGACGAAATCGTCGGTGGTCTTGACGTCGCACAACGCTGGGGCGTGACCGAGGGGCAGTTGTCCCTGGCATCAAAAATGATCAACTCGCAGGCCATCAACCGTGTCGTTCGTCAGTATATCGACGATGAAATCGACGCTGCCGAGGCCGTTGCGGCCATGAACGACGAACTGGCCAAAGTTCAGTAGAACCGTCTCTCAATCGGAAACCGCAGCGGCGTGCGCGCCGCTGCACCCAACCCTCTCCGAGGTCTTCCATGTCTTCTTCGGTAACCCCACCGACCGGAACCGGGGCACTTGCCAAACGCGAGGCGCGTATGGCCTGGGCTCTGCTGGCTCCGACCGTGATCAGTGTGTCGCTTGTCGTGATCCTGCCGTTGCTGGCAATCATCTGGATCAGCTTCAAGCCATTTACCCTGTCCGACCTGCGCCCACCCGCGCCGGTTGTCCGTGAAAGTCTGCGCGGATCGGGCGACGATCTGCGGATCGAATACCGCTTGCGCAACTCCAGCCAGGAGATCGCGATCGAAGGCGTGACCCTGGCCGATGTTCTTCCGGACGGGGTGACCGCCGGAGAAGTCGTTGCGCCATGTGCTCTGGACGGGCAGGATTTGTATTGCGATTTCGGCACCTTGCAGGGTGGACAGCGTGAGCGTATCCGCATCCCGGTCACATTCGACGGCGACCCGGATGCGGTCGAGGATGCGGTCGAGGGATCAGAGCCGAAAGTCACCGGCAGCGGGCCGAATGTACTGACCAGCCTTGAATTCAGCCTCGAAAACTTTGCCCGCGTCTTTGACGGGAAAGAATTCTGGGGCGTTCTGTGGGTCACTCTGTTCTATACTGTATTCGGCACAATCGGTGCGCTGGTCATGGGCCTCTTTGCGGCCCTGCTGCTGAACAAAAGCTTCAGGGGGCAGGGCATCATCCGAGGCCTCTACCTGTTCCCTTACGTTGCCCCGGTGATTGCGGTCGCCTTCACATGGGTCACGCTGTTCGACCCATTCTCAGGTTCCGCCAACGCGTTGCTGGTGCAGATGGGACTGACCAGCGATCCCATCAACTTCTTCGGTGAACGCCCATTGGCCCTGATCATGGTCACAGTGTTTGAGATCTGGCGCTATTTCCCTCTGTCCTTCCTGTTCATCCTCGCCCGGATGCAATCTATCGACTCCAGCATGTATGAAGCGGCGGATATGGACGGGGCTTCGCCATTCCAGAAATTCTGGTTGCTGAGCATCCCGCAACTGCTGGGTATCCTGTCAGTGCTGTTCCTGCTGCGCTTCATTTGGACGTTCAACAAATTCGATGACATCTTCCTGCTGACCGGCGGCAATGCGGGCACTCGCACGCTGACCGTGAATGTCTATGAACAGGCTTTTGCAATATCGAACATCGGCGCCGGTGCGGCGGTGGCGGTGGTGATCCTGGTGTGCCTGATTGCCTTCAGCTTTGTCTTCTTCCGCTTCATTAGCCGTGAGGAGGGTCTGTGATGCGCAAAGGGTATATAACCGGCCCAATTCTGGGCGCGCTTTGGCTGGTTGTCATCGCGACAACCGTTGCCGTCACCATGTCGTTTTCCACCGGGGCGGCATTTCGTCCCCAGATACTGCTCTGCCTGATCTGGGGTGCGCTGGCAGGATGGATCTACATCCGGTTCCCGGCGCACCATGCACCGGCCCGCCTGGGTATATCGGCCATGCTGGGCCTGTCCGGCCTGACCGGGTTTGGCCCCGTTCTGATCGGCCCGGACACGTCGGTGCAGGCAGTCCTGGTTACTGTTCTGGCAATGGCCGCCGTAATTCACGTCTCGTTGGCTGCAATTCTCAGGGAAACCCCGTTCGGAGAGCTGACCCGGCACGAATTCGAGGATGCGGTAATCCGGTTCTGCACCGGCTTCGGTTATATTTTCTTCACGGCGATCGTGGTCATCCCGTTTTACGTCATGGTGATGACCAGCCTTAAATCCCAGCAGGCGTTGCTGCAAAATCCGCTGGATTTCTCAATCGACCTGAGCCAGGGCACCGCGCTTTTCCGCAGTTATACCGAGCTGTTCCGTGACTTCAATTTCGGCACCTATTTGTGGACGTCCTTCTACGTCTCGGTCCTCACGGTATTCATTACGCTGGCCTTCAGCGTCCCCGGGGCCTACGCTGTTGCGCGGTTCCGGTTCAAGGGGCAAAAGGCGTTCTCACGATCGATCCTGTTGATCTACATGGTCCCGATGATCGTACTGGCGCTGCCGATCTATATCGCATTCTCTCTGACCGGCTTGCGCAATTCGATCCTTGGCATTGTCATGATCTATCCGGTGACGACGATCCCGGTCGCGCTCTACATGCTGCAAGGCTATTTTCGCGGCTTGCCGACCGAGGTCGAGGAAGCCGGTTTGATGGATGGGTTGTCACGCCTGTCGGTGATCTGGAAGATCACCCTTCCGCTCAGCCTGCCGGCTCTGGCGTCGGTCTCGCTTTACGTCTTCATGATCGCCTGGAACGAGTTCCTGCTGGCCTTCATGCTGCTGGACGATCCGTCAAAATTCACCCTGACCCGAGGGGTCACGATGCTGAATTCCTCAGAAATTCCCCGTCAGCACCTGATGGCCGGTGCCGTCATCGCCACTGTCCCGATCATGGCGCTGTTCCTGGGGCTTGAACGTTTCATGAGCAAGGGCCTGACTGCGGGGTCCGTCAAAGGATGACACAGATGAACCAACATACGAACCCCGACCGCGAGGCGCGCAATATCCTGATCGCCAATGACCGGGGAGGCTACACCATCCCGACCGAAGGGCTGTATCCGTATCAATGGAACTGGGACAGCGCGATCGCCGCGCTTGGGTTTGCCGAATTTGACATAGATCGCGCCTGGATTGAGCTTGAGACGCTGTTCTCGGGACAATGGGCTGACGGGATGGTCCCGCATATCCTGTTTCACAAACCCGATCCTGGGTATTTCCCCGGTCCGGATGTCTGGGGGTGCAACGGCCCGATCCCGTCGTCGGGCATCATCCAGCCACCCATTGCGGCCACCATGGCGCGCCTTATCTGGGACAAGGACCGGACACTGGGCGAAGTTCGTATTCGCCCCCTTTTCGCCGCCATGCTGGCCTGGCACCGTTGGATCATGAAATGGCGGCTGGACGATCTGGGGGCTGTCTGCACCACCCACCCCTGGGAGGCGGGCCGCGACAACGCCCCGGACTGGGACAAGGCGATGGCACGTATGGATGCCTCGGACGTGGGCGAATATGTCCGCCGGGACACAAGCCACGTCAACAGCGACGACCGGCCCACCAAGTTCGACTATGACCGGTACATCAAGCTGGTTCAGATCGGACGCCAAGCCGGATGGGATCAGAAGACCTTACTCCGCAAGAATCCGTTCCGCGTGGCGGACCCGACAATGACCTTCACCACCTTACGCGCGGCCCGCGATCTGTTGGCCGTAGGCACCGAACTCGGTCTGGAAACCGACGGCTTGAGCAACGACATCGCCCGGCTGGAGGAGGGCGCGCGGTCGCTGTGGAATGCCGATCTGGGGTCTTTTGACTCGCGCGATGCCCATAGCGGCGACTGGGCGAACAGTATCTCGAACGCTTCCTTCATGTGCTGGTTTGCCGGCATCGAGTCACCCGAAATGCTGGAAAGGCTCCGAAAAGTTCAGAAAACGGTCCCGCACCCTATTCCCAGCCACGACACAGAAAGCCCGAAATTCGATCCCCGCCGATACTGGCGCGGACCAACCTGGGCGATCATGAACATGATGATCGGCATTGGCCTTGCCGAAATGGGCCATGAGGCCGAAGCGGAAGACCTGCGCGCCAAAACCGCCGCGTTGATTTCCAATTTCGGGTTTGCTGAATACTTCGATCCCAATACCGGCAGTCCCGCGGGCGGGAATTCGTTTACATGGACAGCCGCCGTTTGGCTGATCTGGGCAGGGAGGAACTGATGGGCAGCATCAAGCTCAACGCGGTCGAAAAGTGGTTTGGTAACGTTCAGGTCATCAAGGGCATTGACCTTGACATAGACGAAGGTGAGTTCATCGTGTTCGTAGGCCCATCGGGCTGCGGTAAATCCACCCTGTTGCGTATGATCGGCGGCCTTGAAGATACTTCGCGCGGCGCAATTCTGATCAACGACAACGACGTCACCGATCACCCGCCTTCGAAACGCGGTCTAACCATGGTGTTTCAATCCTACGCCCTTTACCCCCATCTGACCGTGGCCGAGAATATGGGGTTTTCGCTGAAGGTTGCCGGTGCCCCAAAAACAGACATCGACGCCCAGGTCAGCAAGGCTGCGGAGGTGCTGAAACTGACGCCATTTCTGGAACGCAGGCCTAAGGACCTTTCAGGTGGTCAGCGCCAGCGTGTCGCTATCGGCCGCTCAATCGTGCGTGACCCCACCGCATTCCTGTTTGACGAACCTCTTTCGAACCTCGACGCCGCGTTGCGCGTCGAAATGCGCTACGAGATCGCCAAACTGCACCAGAACCTGAAACGTACCATGATCTACGTCACGCACGATCAGGTCGAGGCGATGACGCTGGCAGACCGGATCGTCGTGCTGGAATACGGTCATATCGCCCAGGTCGGCACTCCGCGCGAATTATATGAGCATCCAGCGAACCTGTTCGTAGCCCAATTCATCGGCAGCCCGAAAATGAACATCCTGCCGTGCACGACCGACAATGGTTCTTACCGCCTTTCGGGGGGTGGCAGTGGAACCTATGATCGGGCTGTAGCCGCGACACGGTTGGGCATCCGCCCCGAACATATTAAGGTCGTAGCACAAGGTGCAGGTCAGTGTGATGGCGTTATCGAGGTTATTGAGTATCTTGGCGCAGACACATTCCTGATCCTCGATTGTGGTGGCGAAGACAAAGTTACAGTCCGCATCACCGGTGATACCGAATTGCAGCCTGGCGCAACGGTTGGGTTGCACCTTGCACCAGAATTCCTGCATTTCTTCGATGTCGAGGATCAACGCGTTGATGTGTAAATGGGATTCTAAAGGCTAAGGTCGACACAATTGCACCCGTGACATGGCCCGAAGTAGGCATGCGCCGCCCGTTTGCACGTCGCACGGCCTGGATGTTTTTCCGGGCGCCCCTTCGGGATGAATTTACCTCAATCCCGGCGTGAAGAATTCAGTTTCGATCTTTGCTTCCGACTGAAAAACATGGACTCTGAAACAGGAGGCAATGTGATGCGGACAGGCGGACAGGTTTTGATCGACATGCTGCGGGTCAACGGTGTTGAGGCCATTTTCGGTGTCCCCGGTGAAAGTTACCTAGCGGCCCTGGATGCGCTGCATGATTGCTCGAACACACTAAAGTACTACACGACACGGCAAGAGGGCGGCGCGGCCTTCATGGCGGCGGCGTATTCGGACGCCACAGGCAAGCCCGGGGTCTGTTTCGTGACACGGGGCCCCGGGGTGACCAATGCCTCCATCGGGGTGCATACTGCGCAACAGGGCTCGACTCCGCTGATCCTGCTGATCGGTCAGATCCCGCGCACTCATCGCGACAAGGAGGCGTTTCAGGAGGTCGATTACCGTCGGTTTCTGGGCCATATGGTGAAATGGGTGGCCGAAATCGACGATCCCGCCCGCATCCCGGAATATGTGAACCGCGCCTTTCGCACCGCCCTTTCGGGACGGCCCGGCCCGGTGGCGCTGGCCCTGCCCGAGGATATGCTGGCCGAACTGACCGACGCCGCAGATCTGCCAAAGGTCAAACTGACCCCTCCCGCACCCACACCGGCCGATCTGGAACAGGTGTCCGCGCTTCTGGCCGAAGCCGAGCGCCCGCTGCTGCTGTTAGGCGGCACCTGCTGGACCGAAGAGGGGCATGCAGCCGCGATCCGCTTTGTCGAAGACCACGGGCTTCCGGTTGCCGCAGGGTTCCGCCGCCAGGGTCTGTTTCCGCATGACCACCCCAATTTTATCGGGAATCTGGGTTTTGGCGGCAATCCGATGCCAAATGAATACGCGACATCTGCTGATCTGGTGATCGCACTGGGCGCGCGCCTGAATGACGGGACCACACTGAAATTCAGCCTCATCCAATCGCCCCAACCGGATTGCAAGCTTGTGCACATCCTGCCGGGCCCCGAGGATCTGGGACGGCTCTATCAGGCCGACCTGCCCATTCTGGCCGACCCGAACGAAGCTGCAAAATCCCTGGCCTTGCTGCCGGTCGCAAAACGCCACTCGCCTGCCCGCGCGCGTGCCGATTACCAGGCGATGCGGGCCCTGCCTGTCCAACGCGGCCCGGTCGACATGGCCGAAGTGATGTGCGTGCTGAACTCCACTTTGCCTCGGGAAACTACGATGACCACCGGTGCGGGCAACGCGGCCGACTGGCCCAACATCCATTTCGACTACCGTCAGTTTCTGGGCGCTCTGGCCCCGATTTCCGGCGCGATGGGAATGGGCGTTCCGGCGGCGGTCGCCGCCAAGGTGGCGCGCCCCTATGCACCGGCCGTCTACGTCGCCGGGGATGGTGATTTTCTGATGAACGGGCAAGAGTTGGCGACGGCAATTCAATATGGGCTCGATCCTATATTCATCATCGTTGACAACGGCATGTACGGCACCAGTCGCACCAATCAGGAGCGAAAGCATCCCGGGCGTATTTCGGGCACTTCACTGACAAACCCCGATTTCGCGGTCGTCGCGCAAGGCTATGGCGCACATGGCGAGCGGGTTGAGACGACCGCCGATTTCGCACCCGCGCTGGAACGCGCAATGGCATCCGGCAAAGCCGCCGTCATCCATATTCTTGTTGGCCCCGACAGTCTTGGCCCCAATCTGACCCTGACCGATCTGGCGGAGGCATCATGATGCTGTCCCGACTGGTCGACGCGCTGCCCGCATCACCGATCATCGGTGTCTTCAACAAAGCCTTCGAAATGCGGCAGGCCGGGGCCGATCTGATCGACTTTTCCGTGGGCGAACCGGATTTCGACACACCCGCCCATATTTGCGAGGCCGGGATTGCCGCCATTCGGGCGGGCGACACCCGGTACACCCCGACCGACGGAAACGGAGCCGTCAAGGCGGCCGTGATCGAAAAGTTCCGCCGCGACAACAACCTGACCTTCTCGGCAAAAGAAATCATCGTCTGTTCAGGCGCGAAGCCGTTGCTGGCAACCGCCATTCAGGCGGTCCTGAACCCAGGGGACGAGATGATCCTGCCTGTGCCACTCTGGGCCTCTCACTTGGGTATGGTGCAGGCCGTGGGCGGAACGCCGGTTTTGGTCGACACTGCAGACAGCTGCTTCAAACTGACGCCCGAAGTTTTTGAAACGGCAATCACACCCCGGACGCGGCTGATGATGATCTGCTCACCCTCCAATCCGACCGGAGCCGTGTATTCGGCCACCGAGTTGGAGGCGCTGGCCGTGGTCCTCAGACGCCATCCGCAGGTCAATGTGATCTCGGACGATCTGTACGAACACATCATTTTCGATGGCGCAGAATTCGCGACACTGGCTGCTGTCGCGCCGGACCTGCAGCAGCGGATACTGACAGTGAACGGCGTGTCGAAATCCTACGCCATGACGGGCTGGCGCATCGGGTTTGCCGGTGGGCCCGAATGGTGGACCAACGGAATTCGCAGCCTGTTCAGCCAGACCAATGGCGGTCCGTGCTCGATCAGTCAGGCGGCGACGGTGGCGGCTCTGACCGGGCCGCAAGAATTCCTGAAAGACTGGTGCGCCATCTACCGGAAGCGCCGCGATCAGGCTTTGACCGGGATGGCCGAAATCGAAGGGCTGCAAACACAGAGCCCCGGCGGCGCGTTCTACTTGATGCCCGATTGCGGCGGACTGCTTGGACGCCGGACGCCCATGGGTAAGATACTGACCAGCTCGACCGAACTGGCGGCCTATTTTCTGGAACATGGGGTCGTCGTGGTCCCCGGGCCCGGATTTTCATGTGATCCGTTCTTTCGTATGTCAATCGCAACGTCTGAAAACAACATATCGGAAGGTTTGAAGCGTATGAAATCCGCCGTGGGCTTGCTGAGCTGATGGGACACAAATTCGACCAGTTCGCCGCCAATCTGCGTTATGATGATCTGCCCGAAGCAGTCCTGTGGACGCTGCGCCGGTCCTTCGTCGACACGATCGGCGTGGCGGCCGTGGGCGTGACCACCGAAATGTCGGGTGTCGCACGCCGCGTTGCACCGATGATATTCGGGGTGGGCACATCCGGTTCGGCGAGGATTCTGATGGATGGCCGCTCGGTCAGCCCTGTCGGGGCCGCGATGGCCGGCGCATTCACCGTGGACAGCATCGACGCCCATGACGGCACCACCCCTTGCAAAGGTCATGCGGGTTCAGCCGTGTTCCCGGCGATGATCGCAATGGCACAGGCCAGCGGCAATCAGATCGACGGCAGGCGCTTTGCCGAAATCCTCGCCACCGCATACGAAGTCTCCTACCGTGCCGGGTTGGTGCAACACGCAACCTGCGCTGATTATCACACCTCGGGGGCGTGGACCGCCGTTGGGGTCGCCGCCGCCGGAGTCAAATTGCTGGGTGGTAACGCGGAACAGATCCGGCAGGCCGCGGGGATCGGGGAATACCATGGCCCCCGCAGCCAGATGATGCGCTGCATCGACCATCCCACCATGGTTCGCGATGGCGTCGGTTGGGGCGCGCCCTCGGGGGTGACGGCGGCTTACCTGGCAATGGAAGGGTTCACCGGTGCCCCGGCGCTGACCTGCGAGGGCGAAGACGGCGCGGAATTCTGGGCCGATCTGGGCATCGGCTGGCGGCTGGTCGACCATACGCATTACAAGGCCTATCCATGCTGCCGCTGGGCCCATCCCTCGCTCGATTCCGTACACGACATGATGCAGAAACACGGCTTCACCCACGAACAGGTGGACAGCGTCGAAATCCGCACCTTCCACTATGCAACACGGCTGGCCGGCCACGAACCGCAAACTCAGGATGAGTTCGCCTATGCAATCGCCTTTCCCGTCGCCGCGATGCTCGTGCGCGGTCAGGTGGGCGTCGACGAATTGAGCGCCGAAGCCCTACGCGACCCCGATATCATGCGCGTAAGCCGCACCATCAAGCTGATAGATGATCCGGAAATGACCCGCATCAGTACCGACAAACGCTGGGCGCAGGTGACAATCATCCTCAGGAACGGCCAGCAGATTGTGGATGAGCCCCGCACACCGCGCGGTGACGCGGACATGGCACTCAGCGACGACCAGATCACCCAAAAGTTCCGCATGCTCGCCGCTCCGGTTCTTGGGGAATCCCGAGCCGAAGAAATCCGCGACCTGTCCGCGCAGTTCGATCAACTGGCGGCACAAGACCTGCGGCATCTGTTCGATCTGTGCACGGCTCCCGTATAAGGGGACAGGGCTGGGAGCAGCGTATCATTTGTTCTAGGGTCCGCACGTTGGCCCTTAACCGGATGATCAGATGTCACGCAAGATACCGCCATTTGCCGCCATTCGCGCGTTCGAAGCCGTCGTACGGCTGGGGCGCAACGTCGAGGCCGCGCGCGAGCTCAATATCACTGCCTCGGGCGTGAGCCATCAGATCCGGTCACTCGAAACCTTTGTCGGCGCGACCCTATTGAAGCGCGGAGCACATCAGAGCGTCGAACTGACAGACGAAGGGAAAGCGCTGTTCGGCCCCTTGCGCCAAGCCCTGGACACGCTTGATGCCGCCTTCGCCGAATATACCGGCGACAAGAGCGAGCAAACCGTGTCGGTCCATATGTACCAGTCACTGGCCAACATGTGGCTGATCCCGAACCTGCCCAATCTGCGCGAGGCAGCGCCGAACGTGACCGTCAAAATCATCACCATGCCCGAGGAAATCATCCTTGCAGGTAGTGACATCGACATGGCGATCGTCTTTGCCGACAAACCCCCGCAAGACGCACGCTGCGTCAAGCTGTTCGATGAGATCATCCAGCCGGTTTGCGCCCCCCAATATCTGGAGGCCAGAGGCAGCATTCCACTGCCCGAAGAGATGCAGTCCGAGCCGCTGATCAGCAGCCACCACCACGCGAATGAATGGAGCCGGTGGTTTTCGGCAGCCGGTCTGAGCGAGATTTCGTGGAAACCGGTCGCCGAGATGGACAATCGCTCGAACGCACTGCAGGCCGCAAAAAGCGGGCTGGGCTGGGCCATGGACCGCCGCCCCTTTGGTGAGGAAAGCCGGCGCAAGGGCCAGTTGGTTGCGCCCCTTGATCTGAGCCTTCCGACCGGCAATGCCTACTACCTGGTGACCTCGTACCGCGCCGACGGGTCGCGTGCGGTCACTCAGTTCCGCAACTGGCTGCTGCGCATTTGCGCCAGAGAATTCCTGCTCAGGTAAGTAGTTCTGTTTCGCGCTTAAATGAATTCATTGATGGGAAATGCATCTGTGCGTGTTGTTCCGGAAACCTGAGGCATCGGCATTAGAAGGCTGGTCTCTTCCAAAACCTGTTTCAACGAGGCTAAACCCGTATTCTTCGACTGCCAGACAATGCCTGAGGGCGACCGCGGTCAATAGGTTGTGCGCATCTGATAGCCTTGATGGAATGTCATACGCACGAACGTGACGGGTTCGTTCTGAAACCATGTCGTGCGTTCCAGCTGGAACAGCGGTGTTCCGGACGGGACGGACAAAAAGTCCTGCAACGGGCCTGTGGCGGGGACGGCCGAGAATGCGATTTCCGCATTTGAAAATGGCACTTCAGCCAGCAGCCATTCGTTGGGGCCAACGGTCAGGAAATCTTCGTTCGAAACATGGGGCACGGCGTCGATATTGATCCAACGCTCTTCGAACTGGAAAGGGCGGTTGTCGGCGTGGTGCATACAGGACAGATGAAGGACCTGCGCCGCCTCGGGCAGGCCCAACTTGGCCTGCAGCCACGCCGGGCAGGCAATGACAGTTCGGCTGACAAGCGCATAACGGTATTCGGCATTCATCTCTTCGATGGTCTGACGAACCACGGTGATGGGCAGTTTTGCCTGTTTGACCGGCATGGTGACCACGCGGGTGCCGCCCTTGCGTTTACGGGTGACGATCCCCTGATCTGCCAGTTCGCGCAGGGCCCGGTTGACCGTTGCACGGGCGCAGCCGAACTCAGCCGCCAGTTCCAGCTCGGTCGGCAGCAGGCTGCCCTGCGGCCAGACACGCGTTTGGATGCGGTTCAGCACTTCATCGCGGATCGCCTGAAAGCCTATGTTTTTCTGTTCGGTCAAGTTCTGCTCACTATATCATTTTGCCCATATTCATATTATGTCCAGATTAATGACGACATGCAAAGAAATTGACCCGCATGCGTATCAGGCTTGAGGAGACGGCAGCCGCCCCTTGGGCCAATGGCGGTGGCGTGACCCGTGAACTGGCCGTCCAGCGGACTGAACACCAGCTCGCCTGGCGCATAAGCGTTGCCGAGATCGGCCGTGACGGGCCATTCTCACGCTTTCCAGGTCTGGCGCGGGTGCACACGATCATCGACGGGGCCGGGCTGAATTTGCAAGGCTCGACCGACATTTATAAGGCCCGGCCGTTCAAGCCGCTGTATTTCGATGGGGCGCTGCCGCTGAATGCGCGGCTGCTGGACGGGCCGTGCCGGGCATTCAATGTGATTTACGATCCGCAGGCTATCACGGCCAGCGTGGATGTTCATATAGGTGCACAACATTTCGATGTGGCACCGTTTAGCTTCGTCTTTGTTGCGAAGGGTATGGCTGTCACATCAGTTGGTGCTCAGATGATCGCGGGAGAGGCGGAATGGCCGGAAGACGCCTTAACCGTCACTCCGGCCCCTGATGCCACAGTCCTGTCTGTCCGATTTGCACAGGTTCGGGTCTAGAGACCAGACAAAAGCCCGGCCATGGCGGCCCGGTAACCGGAGATGATCTGGTCCCGTGCCACGTGGCGGCCATTTTGCACGCGATGGCGGCCGGCAGACCACAGGTCTGTCACCACATGGTCCTTTGCGGCAAATACTAGCCCGTCCAGAAGCTGGTCCGGGCGCAAGGCACACAAGGCTGGGTTTTGGCCGTCCACAGCCACGAGGTCAGCGAGCTTGCCCTCGGCAATCTGCCCCGCATCGCGGCCAAGCGCCTGCGCGCCACCCACTGCCGCGCCGCAATAAAGCGTCCGCCCGACCGAGCCCTCGCCCACGACCAACACATTGCGCGACAGATCGCGCAGACGCTGGGAATACTCCAGTGTGCGCAACTCTTCAGTGAGGGATATCAACACGTTGGAATCCGAACCCACGCCAAAGGCGCCGTTTGCAATTAGGTAAGTAGGGCCGTTAAAGGGACCATCGCCCAGATTGGCCTCGGTCACGGGGCAGAGGCCCGCAACGGCACCGCTGCCAGCCATGGCGCAGGTCTCGGCCTCAGTCATATGCGTGGCGTGGATCAGGCACCAGTTGGCATCGACCGGCGCATTGTCCAGCAGCCATTCAACTGGGCGCGCACCCAGACCCGCCTGCACTTCAGCCACCTCCTTCGGTTGTTCGGCGATGTGAATGTGGATCGGGCCAGCGCCCTGCGCGGCAACAACTTGCGCCAGATCGGCTGGCGAGGTGGCGCGCAGAGAATGCGGGGCGATGCCGACCCGGCAGTCATCTGGCAGATCACCAAGCGCGCCACGGGCTTGCTCCACCAATTTGCAGAAACGGTCCACATCGTTGCCAAAGCGGCGCTGGCCACTCTCCAGCGGCTTTTCCCCGACGCCCGCATAGGAATAGAGCACCGGCAGATGCGTCAGTCCAATCCCGGTCTCGGCGGCAGCGGCCATGATCCGGTCCGACAGCTCGGCAAGGCGGTCATAAGGTGTCCCGTCCGGCTGGTGATGCAGATAGTGGAATTCGCCGACCGCGGCATATCCGGCCTCCTGCATCTCAAGATAAACCAACGCCGCGATGGCCTGAACCTGTTCGGGGCTGAGATGGCCGGTAAAGCGATACATCAAATCGCGCCAGGTCCAGAAACTGTCGCGACCGGCCAGACGATACTCGGTCATCCCGGCCATGGCGCGCTGGAAGGCGTGACTGTGCAGGTTCGACAAGGCAGGCAGCAGAATGTCGACGCGGGTATCTTCATCACACGCCGCGGAATCCGGGGTCAGGCGCGCAATCCGCCCGCTTTCGACCTCAAGCCGCAGGTTCTCTGCCCAGCCAGTGGGCAGCAGGGCGCGATTTGCGAATATGGCTGTCATGTGTGTCTCCGCTTTATGGATAGACATATGACATAAAGACCTGTACCAGAAAAGAGAGAATTGCAGGGGAGAGGGATTCGAATGCAGGCCCGCGATCATCTGTTAACCGATCTGCACGCAGCGACGATGGTGGAAGCTGCCAATGCCTATGGTCTGATCGAGGATGCCGCGATTGCGGCTGTGGATGGTCGCATCGCCTGGGTCGGTCCGCAGACCGAACTGCCCGCTGAATTTGCAGCGCTGCCCCGGACCTCGTTCGAGGGTCGACTGGTGACACCTGCATTTATTGACTGTCATACGCATGTGGTCTTTGGCGGCCACCGCGCGGTCGAGTTCGAGATGCGGCTGAACGGCGCCAGCTATGAAGAAGTGGCGCGTGCAGGCGGCGGCATCATCTCGACCGTGAAGGCGACGCGCTCTGCCAGTTTGGAGGATCTGGTCACGCAGGCGCTGCCACGGGTGGATGCGATGCTGGCTGAAGGTGTTTCGGTGATCGAGGTCAAATCCGGCTACGGGCTGGATCAAGAAACCGAATTGAACATGCTGCGCGCCGCAAGGGCGCTGCCACGACATCGCCCTGTCCGGGTCGTGACCAGCTTTCTGGGCGCCCATGCAGTTCCGGTTGAATATCAGGACCGCCCCGAAGCCTATATCACCGAAGTCTGCATTCCGACCCTGCGTGCCGCCCATGCGGAAGGGTTGGTGGACGCGGTGGATGCCTTCTGCGAAGGGATTGCGTTCCTGCCCGAGCAACTGGTGCCATTGTTCGATGCGGCCACAGAATTGGGACTGCCGATCAAATGCCATACCGAACAGTTGTCCAATCTGGGCGGCACGAAACTTGCCGCATCCTACGGGGCGATTTCAGCCGATCACATTGAATATCTGGACGAGGACGGCGTTCAGGCCATGGCGGCCGCCGGCACGGTCGGCGTCATCTTGCCCGGTGCCTTCTACACCCTGCGCGAAACACAAGCCCCGCCAATCGACCTGCTACGCAAGCACAAGGTACCGATGGCGCTGGCCACTGATTGCAATCCGGGCTCGGCGCCGATGACCTCGCTTTTGCTGGCGATGAACATGGGTTGCACCCTGTTCCGGATGACGCCCGAAGAGGCGCTGCAAGGTGTCACCACCCATGCGGCACGCGCGCTGCGTCTGGACGATTGCGGCCGTATCGCCCCCGGTTTGCGCGCCGATCTTGCCGTCTGGAATGCAACGCACCCGGCTGAACTGGCCTATCGCATCGGCTTCAACCCGCTTCATTCCCGCATACTCGGAGAACTCAATTGACCACCCTGACACTCACCCCCGGCTCTGTGTCTCTGGCGCGACTGGAACAGGTATACCGGGAAGAATGCGCGGTTCGGCTGGACCCGGCCTGCCGTCCCGCTATCGAAGCTGCCCATGCGCGCATTGCCGATGCGGCAGCGGGTGAAGCGGCGGTTTATGGGGTCAATACCGGGTTTGGAAAACTGGCAAGCGTCAAGATCGCGGCCGAAGATACGGCGACCCTGCAGCGCAACCTGATCCTGTCCCATTGCTGTGGGGTGGGGCCGGCCATTCCGCGCGCCCATGCGCGGCTGATGATGGCGCTGAAACTGCTCAGCCTCGGGCGCGGTGCATCCGGTGTGCGGCTGGAACTGATCGACCTGATTGAGGCAATGCTGGACAAGGGCGTGACCCCGGTGATCCCAGCGCAGGGGTCCGTGGGCGCGTCAGGTGATCTTGCGCCCTTGTCGCATATGGCAGCGGTGATGATGGGCGCAGGCGAGGCCGAGTTTGGCGGCACCGTGATGCCGGGCGACCAAGCACTGGCCGCAGCCGGTCTGACCCCGGTCGAACTTGGCCCCAAAGAAGGTCTGGCCCTGATCAACGGAACCCAGTTTTCGACCGCGTTTGCTTTGGCCGGTCTTTTTGGTGCTTGGCAGGCCGCTCAAAGCGCGCTGGTGACATCGGCGCTGACCACCGACGCGATTATGGGGTCAACCGCGCCATTGCAGCCCGAGATTCACACATTGCGTGGCCATCGCGGCCAGATTGAGGCCGGAGCCACCATGCGCGCATTGCTGGCCGGATCGGTGATCCGCGACAGTCATCGCGAGGGCGACACGCGGGTGCAGGACCCTTATTGCATCCGCTGCCAGCCGCAGGTCGTGGGTGCCGCGATGGACGTCCTGCGACAGACCGCCACGACGCTCGAGATCGAGGCCAATGCCGCGACCGACAACCCGCTGGTGCTGGCCGACGCGGCGCTCATCGTCTCGGGTGGCAATTTCCATGCTGAACCCGTGGGGTTTGCCGCCGATATGATCGCGCTGGCGATTGCGGAAATCGGGGCCATTGCGCAGCGCCGTATTGCCCTGATCGTGGATCCGGTGCTCAGCTTTGACCTGCCGCCTTTCCTGACCCCCAATCCAGGGCTGAACTCGGGGCTTATGATTGCCGAAGTCACCACCGCCGCCCTGATGAGCGAGAACAAGCATCTGGCCAACCCCTGCGTGACAGACTCGACCCCGACCTCGGCCAATCAGGAGGATCACGTGTCCATGGCCGCTCATGGTGCACGACGTCTGGGGCAGATGGTGACCAATCTGGAACGCATTCTGGGGGTCGAACTGCTTTGTGCCACGCAAGGGATCGAGTTCCGCGCGCCGCTGCCCACCAGTGAAACCCTGCAGGGCGTGATGGCGCGTCTGCGCGCGGTGGTTCCTCCCCTTGGCGATGACCGCTATACCGCCCCGGATATCGAAGCCGCCTGGGTTCTGATTGCCAGTGGTGAGATTGCCAATGGCACAGAGATTGAAATGCCCAGGCTTGGCGCATGACCCATCCGGTGGAAATCATCCGGGGCGACAGCCCCCTTGTGCTTGGGTTGCCCCATACGGGCACCTACGTGCCGCCTGACATCAAGGCCAGGCTGAACGACCGCGGCCGGGAACTGGCCGATACGGACTGGCATATTGACCGACTTTACGACGGGCTTCTTCCGGGGGCCACCACGGTGCGGGCCACATTCCACCGTTATGTGATTGATGCCAACCGTGATCCGTCGGGCGTGTCTCTCTACCGCGGGCAGAACACCACGACGCTGGTGCCGCTGACGGATTTTGACGGACATGACATCTGGGACCAGCCACCTTCCGAGGCAGAGATCACCGAGTGCCGCGAAACGTTCCATGCGCCGTATCACGCAGCGCTCGAGGCCGAGCTGGCGCGGGTGAAGGCGATCCATGGAATTGCGGTTCTGTATGACTGTCATTCGATCCGCAGCCACATTCCATTCCTGTTTGACGGTGTCCTGCCGGACATGAATCTGGGTACCAATGGCGGGACAACCTGCGCGCCCCAGATCGAGGCCATTGCCCATGAATTTGCCGCCTCGTCCCCCTACAGCACCGTATTGAACGGGCGGTTCAAAGGCGGGTGGACAACCCGGCACTACGGCCGCCTCGACGAAGGCCTGCACGCCATTCAGATGGAACTGGCCCAATCCACCTACCTGACCACAGAATGCCCGCCCTGGTCCTATGGCGACCGCAAGGCCACCCGCCTGCGCCGCTGGCTTTCCGACATTCTGGACGCCATCAAAGACACTGCACTGGAGCTTGCCCCATGACCGACCCCCGCAAGAACACCCGCGATATCTTTCCGCCAACCGGCCCTGAGCTGACCGCCAAAAGCTGGATGACCGAAGCCCCCCTGCGGATGATGATGAACAACCTGCACCCGGACGTTGCTGAAAACCCGCATGAACTGGTGGTCTATGGCGGCATCGGTCGCGCCGCGCGGACGTGGAAAGATTTTGACACCATCGTCGCCAGCCTCAAGGATCTGGAAGAGGATGAAACGCTGGTGGTGCAGTCCGGCAAGCCGGTGGCCATCGTGCGCACCCATGCCGATGCTCCACGTGTGCTGATCGCCAACTCGAACCTTGTTCCGCACTGGGCCAACTGGGATCACTTCAACGAGCTCGATAAGAAGGGCCTGATGATGTACGGCCAGATGACCGCCGGCTCGTGGATCTATATCGGAACGCAGGGCATTGTTCAGGGCACTTACGAAACCTTCGCCGAGGCCGGACGTCAGCATTATGGCGGCGATCTGAAAGGCAAGTGGATCCTGACCGGCGGTTTGGGCGGCATGGGTGGCGCACAGCCTCTGGCCGCCGTCTTTGCCGGGGCCTGCTGTCTGGCGGTCGAGTGCAATCCCGACAGCATCGATTTCCGCCTGCGCACCAAATACCTGGACGAAAAGGCCGAGACGCTGGACGAGGCGCTTGAGATGATCGACCGCTGGACCAAAGCGGGCGAGGCGAAATCCGTCGGCCTCCTCGGCAATGCCGCCGAAATTTTCCCCGAAATCTATGCCCGGATGCAGGCCGGTGGCATGCGTCCCGATATCGTCACCGATCAGACTTCGGCGCATGACCCGGTCAACGGTTATCTGCCCCTGGGCTGGACCATGGCACAGTGGAAAGACAAGCGCGAAAGCGATCCCAAGGCGGTGGAAAAAGCGGCACGGGCCTCGATGAAACAACACGTGGCCGCCATGGTCGATTTCTGGAACGCAGGCGTTCCGACACTGGATTATGGCAACAACATTCGGCAGGTGGCACAGGATGAGGGTTTGGAAAACGCCTTTGCCTTCCCCGGATTTGTCCCGGCCTATATCCGTCCGCTGTTCTGCCGTGGTATTGGCCCGTTCCGCTGGTGTGCGCTGTCGGGCGACCCCGAGGATATCTACAAGACCGACGCCAAGATGAAAGAATTGTTCCCCGAGAACACCCATCTGCACAACTGGCTCGACATGGCGCAGGAACGTATCGCCTTCCAGGGCCTGCCCGCGCGCATTTGTTGGATCGGTCTGGGCGACCGTCACCGCGCCGGGCTGGCGTTCAACGAAATGGTCAGGAACGGCGAGTTGAAAGCACCTGTCGTCATTGGTCGCGACCATCTGGACAGCGGTTCGGTCGCATCACCCAACCGCGAGACGGAGGCAATGCTGGATGGCTCGGACGCCGTCAGTGACTGGCCGCTGCTGAACGCGCTGGTCAATACTGCCTCAGGCGCCACATGGGTGTCGCTGCATCACGGTGGCGGGGTCGGAATGGGGTTCAGCCAGCACGCAGGCGTCGTGATTTGCGCCGACGGCACGGATGCGGCCGCCAAACGGCTTGAGCGTGTCCTGTGGAACGACCCGGCCTCGGGAGTCTGGCGGCACGCGGACGCCGGCTATGACATCGCAAAAGACTGCGCCCGCGAACATGGCCTGCGCTTGCCCGGCATCCTGGGGTAAATGTAAGTGGCGGAGGGGTTGCCCCTCCGCATCTCTACTGAAGATTGCGATTGCCTCGGAAGCACGCAAGGCGTACGCATTGCGACACCTGATTTCAGGTTCGAACGCCGTGGTGATCGCGCGCTCCCTTATCTTGTGCGACCCGATACTAACGGATATTCCCGGCCGCCTCAGCCCTCCATCTTGGCATCGACCATCGCCTCTTCGGCGATCATTGCTTCCAGTTGGCGGCGGAAGCGCAGCTGGCCTCCGTCGATGCTCAGGTCGATATGGGGGCTTTCCTTTTCGTCCATGCCGATCTGTACCTCTTCGAGAACGGCCAGGTCTTCTTCGAATGCGTGGCGGACATCCTCACTCATCATCCTGGAAAGCTCGGCGTCGTCCGGGCGGATGTTGCGCAGCTGGAACCAGTAATACCGGGTCTCGGTTTCCGAGGTCGGCGTCATGAAGTTGTAGCTGTCCATGATGAAGGTCCGCGCATGCAGCGGTCCGTCCGGCCCCCCGGTACCAGCAGGGGTGAAGACGGCCTTAATCAGCGCATGGCTGGGATAGCGCACTTCATAGTGCTGCAGCCGGTCGCAATTGCCTTCGAACTCGACCACCTTCTTGTAAAACGGGGCAGGTTCCACATCCATCATCCACCGACGCACGACGATGCCGTTGTCCTTTTTTGTAACCGACAGCGGCGTGTCCTTCGTGGCATCCTGCGCGAAAGAGCTTTGGTGCACCCACGCGACATGCGTTGGATCCAGCAGGTTGTCGGTCATGTACAGATAGTTGCACCTGATCTCCATCGCCGCACCACGGTTGATGCCCCAGTCGGGGTCGTCGTAATGCTCGATCTCGAAGATCTCGGAAGGCTCGGCCATGGCCGGATTGCCCATCCAGATCCAGACCAGTTCGTATTTTTCATGCACCGGATAGGAATGCACCTTAGCCGAGGAAGGAATACGCCCTTTGCCGGGGGCCGAGACACACTGACCGGCGCAGTCGAACGTCAGCCCGTGATAGCCGCATTCCACATCGTCGCCTTTCATGCGGCCTTTTGACAGCGGCAGTTTGCGGTGCGGGCAGGCGTCCTCCAGCGCGACAACCTCACCGGCCCGGGTCCGATAGATACAAATTTTCTTGCCCAGAACCCGGATTTGCCGCAGCTCATGAGTGATTTCGGAACTCCAGGCCGCAACGTACCAGGCATTTTTCAGAAACACGGCTCACCTCCCGCAGAATAGTTTATTCGCGCTTTAGGAACTTATGTGCGGGGAATGCGGGCTTGTATAGTATTGCTGCCTGTCTTGTTGCTTAGGAAAACTAAATCATTTTACCGATCTCTTGAGGAGTTTCCGAGCGATTTTGAGACGTCGCGTCCTGCCTGCAGAATCCAGTCCAGAAAGCTGCGTGCCGTTCGTTCGTCCAGCGCGCCTTCACCCCAGCAGACCAGATAGGGTCTGGGCATTGGTATTTCCTGTTCGGACAGGCGACACAGATAGCCCATCTGCAAGTCCCGTTGAACAAAAGATGTTTGTGCCAACGCCACGCCACGTCCCTGAATGGCGGCATCCAAAGCCAGGCTGGACAGCGAAAAGACGGCATCCTTCCGTCGTGGTGAGGCGTCGATATCGTTCGCTGCAAACCAGTCTTCCCAGTCCGGGACGTCTTCGAAGCCGGGCCCCCAGTCTGTGCACAGCAGGGGCGCGCGCGACAGTCCTTCCGGCGTCACAAGCTCGGGGTGGTTGCGCGCGAACTCCGGCGAGCATACGGGAAACAGGGTGTCCGTGAACAGTTCCTTTTGGAACGGGAAATCCCGCCCCTGATCACCATATGTAAGTCTGAACGAGACGCTCAGCAAATGGCGGTCCGGTTCCTGATGGGTGGAATCCAGCCGGATTGAAACGCCGGGATGCTGTTGCTGAAAATCGCCGAGAATCGGGTAGAGCCATTTGGACAGCAAAGATGGCAAGGCGCTTATGGACAGGCTCGTCTCACGCTCCATCCGCGCAAGGTAATGCTGCGCCCGATGCAGTGCTTCGAACCCTTCGGACAGGAACTGGTGGTAAACTTGTGCATCCTGGCGCAGAAAAACGCTGCGGCCCCGCCGGGCAATCAGCGCGCGACCGGTTTGTTCTTCCAGCACCTTGAGCTGCTGACTGACCGCACCGGGTGTGACGTTCAGTTCCCGCGCGGTATCGGCGACGGAATTGGTACGCCCAAACACCTCGAATGTTTGCAAAGCCCGGAGGGAGGGGAGGGGGGTTCGACGCATATGTACCGCTTGAAGAAGTTTAGAAAAACTGCATTGTGATGCAGGCTACCCAACTTGGTGCCAGAAGAAAACAGATCCAGTTCAGGTGTGCTTTCAGAAAAGCGCTTCATTAGCCGACAGCTTTTCATCGATGGTCCTTTTTTTTGACAAACATCGACACCAACCCGGTCGTTCAAGTGGCCGCAGATTGATTTTGGCGAGCAACTGCATTCAAGAGAGATTCTGGTCGGATGGATGCCCACAAGGACCGGTGATTGGGCAAATCAAAGATTCGATGATCACTGATGGCCAATGCAAGATCAGATCAACGAAGGCTTTGAACTTAACCATAAAGATGAGAGCATGCGCGCAGTGGTCGAATTTGAAGCCGCTGACAAACGTGATATTTTCAGAAGGTGACTCGATGGTTCAGAATTGCCCGGTCCGATGCTCGCTTGATCTTGTAAGTCCGGGCAAACGGACCGGCTTCATCGACGTGACCCTGTCCAACAATGCGCTTGCTTTCAGCACCATTCGCGTTCCCATTGGCGTGTTGTGCGGTGGGGCCGGACCTACGGTGCTACTTACGGCTGGCAACCATGGAGACGAGTACGAGGGGCAGCTTATCCTTCACCGGATGCTGAGAGAGCTCGAGCCGGAGCAGCTGAACGGGCGCATCATTGCGCTGCCGGCATTGAATGCGCCTGCCGTGCGTGCGCGTACCCGTGTGTCGCCACTGGATCAGGGAAATATGAACCGGGCGTTCCCCGGGACACATGCTCCCGGACCGACGGCTGCCATTGCCCGGTTCGTGTCACATGAGTTGATCCCGCAATCCGACATCATTCTGGATTTTCACTCAGGCGGAACTGCCACGCGTTACATTGACTGTGCGTTCGTTTGCCTAGGGAATGATGCGGCGCTGAATGCAGACAATATTGATCTTGCGCGCCAATTTGGTGCCGATTTCACAATGGTGAGTCGAACGTCCGGCGAGGGTGCAGATTTCGACTCGGAAGCCTATCGTCAGGGCAAAAAATTCCTTTCCTGCGAGCTTGGGGGGATGGGCACGATGACCACCCGCTCTTTCCAGATTGGCTGGTCGGGCTGCTGCCGTGTTCTGTCAAACCTAGGGCTTTTCGCAGTCGATGAGGTCATGACGGAACCCGCGGATGCTGCCATGACCCGTTTTGTTGATGTGGGTGCAGACTGCTCGCATGTCACCAGTAATTTTGAGGGGTTGATTGACCTTCACGTGCAGCTTGGTGACGAGGTCGGCAAAGGACAGGTCGTTGCGACCTTGTATGACATACACAACATCGGGCACCCACCTGCATCATTGACGACCCAGCAGGACGGAGTCGTTTGCGTCACGCGTCGAAACCCTTTGGTCTCACCCGGTGATCACCTGCTGATGATTTGCGGGGACTACGCAATTTAGCCAATAGGCTGCGGGGGCTGGCCGAGATTCTGCCGCAGACCGACAATCACAGCATGGGCATGGGGGACGTGTTCAGGCAAGTGGCGACGAGCTGTGACCTATGTCAAGGACAGCGCTAGGGTCTCGGTGTCCATTGGGCGCGGTTTGTTGGCCGGGTTGCGACCCGTCCGATCATGAACAGTGTTGACGCTGGTTTGCCGGGGTTGTCCTTGCATTCGGCTGAACCCGGAGAAACAAAGATGGCTGATGGATGCGCCTGCGACCGGCACGCCCACATGTACGTGTCCGTGGCGGACGCCTTGACACGGGGGCTGGCCGCCGCCAATCCGATTGTCGAAACAAAGTCCGTACCGTTGACTGAGGCGATTGGCAGGGTTCTGGCCGAGGATTGCCTCAGCAGGACCGACATGCCCGCCTTCGACAACTCCGCCATGGATGGCTACGCGATCCGCACTCGCGATCTGGGCGCGGGGCCGGTCTTTGATCTGCCCGTCGCCGGGCGCGTGGCCGCCGGGGACAGTGGCGCGCATCAGGCACCCGCAGGAAGCGCCTTGCGTATCTTTACCGGTGCGCCGGTGCCGAATGACTTCGATGCCATTCTGATGCAGGAGGATTGCGAGCTATCAAAAGGCGGTATCCGCTTCTCAAGTCGCCCGACCGCCGAACAGCATATCCGCCGCGCCGGTGAGGACCTGAAAGCGGGGGCACTGATCCTGCGTCGCGGCTGCAAGATTGGCGCGCGCGAGGCCGCGGCGCTGGCCTCAGCCGGGTTTGGCCAGGTCAAGGTATACCGCAAGCTCAAGATCACCATCTTCTCGACCGGCAGCGAACTGCGCCAGCTCGGAGAAGACCTCGGCCCCGGCCAGATTTACAACTCGAACCGCTATATGCTGCGGGCGCTGCTGGACAAGCGCTGGATCGACCTGACGGACATCGGCCCGGTCGAGGATGACCCTGTTTTGCTGGAACAGGTCTTGCGGCAGGCATGCGACACATGCGATCTGATCGTCACAACCGGCGGCGTATCTGTTGGCGACGAAGATCACATGCCGCGCCTGTTTTCCGAAATCGGCGGTCAGACAGATGTGATGAAAGTGGCCATGAAGCCGGGCAAGCCGATCATGTTCGGACGTCACGGCGATGCGCTTTATATCGGGCTGCCGGGCAATCCGGTTTCCGCCTACATTACCTGGCAAATCATCGGGTCGCCGATGATGGCACGGCGCGCCGGTTTGCATCCAAGCCCGCTTGTCGCCGAACAGGCGGTGCTGGCGGAACCGCTGCAGCGTCATCCCGGGCGGCAGGAATTTCGCCCGGTGCAGATCCGGGGCACAGCTCCGGACGGCAGGCCGCGCCTGCACCTGATGGCACCGTCCTACAGCGGGCGCGTGGAGTTGCTGGCGCAGGCGGACGGGTTGGCCGTGATCCCGGCGGATGTCGAAACCCTACCAAAGGGGTACGCTCTGGAACTGATAAGGTTCTGAGCGCTCGGTGCCCGGGCCGAAGGTTGTGTCCCTATCGTGTGTTGAAAGACAGTGGCTTGATCCTCTGATGGGCGCAAAACAAAACCAAGCAGTCGCTGACTAACCACTAGTGGTTGTGAGCTTCATCAACCAAGACCTTGGGCAAGCTTCTTCAGCTCACATTGTGGGGCCACCAATCGTTCTGCCAACGCGACATTGTCTTCCATCAGCGCGCGGCAAATCTCTTCCTCCAGTTGGTTTGCAAGTCGCAGCAACAAAGGCGCGACTTCGTTGGCTCCGTTGTTGTTGCCAGAGGCTCCGGGTTGACCCAGTTTGTTCGTTGATACTTGTGGCATAGCGCGAATTCCTGATTGGCTCTCCGGAACATGGTATCCGCATGAACTTGGCGATGCCGTTGACTTATCGTTGATGTATCGTTGATCTTGCAGGCAGTGTGGGAGGAGCACATGCGGCGATGGGTATTGAATCTCAAGGATGGCAAATTGTCATCGGGAAAGGATCAATCGACACTATCGCCAAAAGCTACCGAAGTGCTGGAGTACATGATTTCCAGGGCCGGTATGGTTTTGTCTCGGGAAGAAATACTTCAGGCCGTACGGCATGGCTTGTTTGTGAACCCGGATCTTGTGCGCGAGTACATTTTTGAGATCCGAAAATCGCTCGGGGATGACGCAAAAAATCCAAGTTACATTGAGACTGTAGGGCGGCGTGGATTTCGGCTGATCGGACCAGTTTCCGTCCAACACGGTGAAGATCAGGCTTCGTACTCTGCTCTTTCCCCGGCGCAACCTAACCCATTGCCTTTGGTGAAATATTGTCGTTCCAAGGACGGGACCTCCATCGCGCATACTGTTTCCGGCGAAGGGTATCCGATGTTGATTTCCGGAAGCTGGACGACCCACTAGGAACAAGACTGGCAAAACCCTGCTTACGGCGATTACATTCGAAACCTTTCGGATAAGTTTACGGTCATTCGCTATGACCAACGGGGGAATGGTCTGTCCCAGTGGGCGGATTTCGACATCAGTTTTGAGCGCATGGTCGACGACATGGAAGTCGTGATCGATGCCTACGATTTTGAACAAGTAGCGATCCTGGGTTTGTCACAAGGCGCATCTGTTTCGTTGGCATATGCGCTGAGGCATCCGGAACGAATTTCGCATCTTGTACTAAGTGGAGGGTATTCAAGGGGGCGCAAACATCGCGGCAACGAAGCCGAGATTGAAGAAAGCGAAGCTCTTGTCAATTTAATCCGCAACAGCTGGGGAAACGAAAACCCCGCAATTCGGCAGATCCTGACAACGATGTTCATGCCGGACGCTACAAAAGCAGAAATGCAGTGGTTCAACGATTTCCAAAAGCTCTGCGGACCAGCCGAGAATATTGCTCAGTTTCGCGCTTTGTTTGACGACATTGACGTGAGCAACCTGTTAACAGAGATTTCATTGCCGACCTTGGTTCTTCACAGCGACAGGGATGCAGTGGCACCGCTTTCGGAAGGGAAAATACTAGCTTCCCAGATTCCGGATGCTTCATTCGTGCAACTGGATAGCCCCAACCACTTACTTTTTTCGTCAGAACCAGATTTCGAAAGAATGATTGCCAGCATCGACAGCTTTGTTCGGTCCTGATGCTTATTCTTGATGAGTTGTCGTTCCTTTTCCGACAGTTGCACAACAGGCCTGCCAAGAAACACCGCTTCAGCCCGGCGCTCTGAGAAATTCAGACGCCGGGCCGCTTGGCTCGAATCAGGCGGTTGCGCCCTTTATGCGGATGGCACTGCCCACCGCGCCCGCGCAAACGCCGACGGCGATGGCGATCATCAGTTCCAACACTTCGACATGGGCAAACTGCCATTTGGCAAAGACCAACGTCTCCAGCACGCCGACCACACCGCCCATGACCGCGCCCAGCCACAGCTTGCGGGTCATCATGCCAAGCGCCAAACCCAGAATGCCGGGCAGGCTGAGGATGTTGCCACCGATGGTTCCAAGTAATTCAAGCATGTGTCGAGCTCCTCTCAGTCTGCCCGTTTGGCCAGAAACGACCGGATTTCGTCACTGCCTGCCGAGGCGTGCTGCTGCAGGTTCTGCGGCGCCTCGTCCAGTTCGGCAGTGATGTCCTGATAGGTTTCCAGATAGTTGGGCGGCAGACTGTGGGCGATGCCCTGGTGGCAGTCGATGCATGTCATGCCGGAATCGATAGCGCGCTGATGCTCGGACGCGGCGCGGGTTTCCTGAAGGGTGAAGTCCATATACTCGAAATTGTGACAGTTGCGGCATTCGCGGCTGTCGGATTCCTTCATTTTCTTCCACACTGCCGAAGCCATGCTCAGACGATGGTCCTCATATTTTTCCGGGGTGCTGATGGTGCCGGCCAGCTCGTGATAAACGTCCTTGACCGCCATGATCTTGGCTTTGATCTTGTGGTTCCATTCGTGCGGCACGTGGCAGTCGGAACAGATCGCGCGCACGCCCGAGTGGTTGTTGTAGTGGATCGTCTCGCGGTATTCACCAAGATTGGTTTCCATCGTGTGGCACGAGGTACAGAATTCCTCGGTATTGGTCAGTTCCAGCGTCCAGTGGAAACCGCCCCAGAACAGGATACCGGCCAGAAAACCGGCCAAAATCAGGAAGCCCGAGCTGAACATCACAGCCGGAGTCCAGATCGCGTTCCAGAGGCGGCCAATCCAGCCGCGATTTTCGGGGGAGTCTGCCATATCGGTGCTCCTTTCAAAGATGCGTTGGATCAGTTGCCGGAAGAAGGTTCGAATTCATTGTCGACCAGCGCCGGAGTGTCGGCCTGCGGCACGTGGCACTGATTGCAGAAATACCTTGTACCCGCGATCCGGTCCAGTTCACGGCCTTCGCGGTCCAGGTAGTGGGTCATCGAAAGGGTCGGCGCGTTGCGTTCGCCCGCTTTGGTCCAGTCGTGACAGGACAGGCACTGATTGGTGCGCAAGTCGATCTGGTATTGTTCAATGGAATGCGGGATCAGTGGTGGCTGCTGGCGATAATTCCGCTGCATGCGTCCTTCGACATTGCGATGGACCTGATCGAGGACCACTGGTTCATCCACTTCGGCTCCGCGTAGCGAATTCACCTGAGCGGACTGCGCCAGAGCAAACCCACTCAGGAGCAAAACGGGGATCAGGGCAATTCCGCCTGTCAGGATTGGTCTATTCATCATGGCACTCCCTTAGATAGGTCTGGCGGCGCGCGGCTTGGGCGCGGCGGCTGGATCGGCAGGCGCGACGAGGGCCTCGTCGAACCGGTGAGTAAATTTGAAGACATCGACCGCACACACATCAATGCAGCGGCCACAATTGGTGCAGTCAGGCGACAGGATCAGTGGGCTGGATCCCGGCTTGCCCTTCAGCGCGGGCGAAATCACCTGGTTTTCCGGGCAGACCGCATAGCAGTCCATGCAATCGTCACATGCGGCGCGGTTACTGGCGCTGACGCGCAGCAGGCTTTTTGCGCCGATCAGGCCGTAGAATGCCCCGACGGGGCAGATATGTCCGCACCAGCCATGGCGTGCGACCAGCAGGTCAAGCACAAATATCGCGGCGATCATGGCCCAGACAAATCCCATGCCGAAGATCAGGCCCCGGTGCAGCATGGTGATCGGATTCACGATCTCCCACGCAATCACGCCGGTCAGGCCCGAGACGATCAGGACTGTCGCCAATATCCACAGCCGGGTGCCGCGCTTTGGCTGCCAGCCTTTCGGCAGGTCCAAACGCCGATGCAGCCAACTGGCGGCATCAGTCACCGGGTTGATTGGACAAACCCAGGAACAATAGACCCGGCCACCGATCAGCGCGTAAGTGACAAGCACGATCAGCCCGCCGATCAGTGCGGTCAGTTCGGGCCAGTGGCCTGCCACCATGCTTTGCAGCAGGATCAGCGGATCGGTCAGCGGTAGAACGCCCAATGTCAATGATCCGGCCAGGTTGCCCTGAACGATCCAGATGCCAAACCACGGCCCCAGCAGGAACAGCACCAGAAAGAACACCTGGCTTGCCCGGCGCAACAGCAAAAAGCGATGCGCGCCGATCCAGCCCTTGGCCTCTATCGCCTCTTGGCCCACAGGTATCTGGGTGCTGGCGCTCATTGTCCCACTCCCGGCAGGTTGTATTCGGGCGCAAACCCTCCGGGTGTGACCAGATTGTCGGTGCCGGGCCCCGGCAGGCGGTCGGGCAGGTCAATGATGCCCTCGACCAGAGGAGCGCCCTTGGCGGCCTTTTCTTCCCAGCCCTTGCGGTAGTGATCCGCCGCGCTGCCACGCGCCAGACGGGCTGGAAGCACCTTTATTGCGGCTTCCGGCAAAACGCAGCTTTTCTCGCATACGCCGCAGCCGGTGCAGCGGTCCGCATGAACCGTCGGCGCAAAGATCGCGTGGCTGCCTGAGCGGGTATTGTGTGACGGCTCAAGCGTGATGGCCTCATCAATGACGGGGCAGACGCGATAACAGACATCACAGCGCAGGCCGAGGTAGTTCAGGCAATTCTCCTGATCTACCAGCACCGCAACGCCCATCTTGGCATCGTCGATGTTGTCCAGCGACGGGTCCAGCGCGCCGGTGGGGCAGGCGGCGACGCATGGAATGTCGTCGCACATCTCGCACGGCACGTCGCGGGCGGTGAAAAAAGGCGTCCCGGTGGCGCCGGAATCCGAGCCCAGTTCCGCCAGTTTCAGCGTATCGTAAGGGCAGTCCCGCACGCATAACCCGCAGCGGATGCAGGCCGACAGGAAATCCTCTTCGGGCAGCGCACCGGGCGGGCGCAGGGCCTCGGCCGGCAGGCTGCGCGCATCGCGCGCCAGCCAGGCCAGCAACGATCCTGCAACCACGCAGCCGCCCGCCGCGCGCGCCGTTCCCTGCAGGAAACGACGCCGTTGCGGCGAAAGAGGTGTGCCGGCAAGGGACATGGGGACTACCTTCGCGATCCGTGCCGGTTACGCGCGCTCGACCTTGCAGGCGCATTTCTTGAAGTCGGTCTCCTTCGAAAGCGGGCAGGTCGCGTCCAGCGTCAGCTTGTTGGTCAGCTGTCCCTCGTCGAACCACGGCATGAAAACCAGACCACGCGGAACCTTGTTGCGCCCGCGGGTCTCGACCCGGCTTGTGACTTCGCCGCGACGGGTGGACAGAACGATCTCCTGACCACGGCGCAGACCCCGATCCTTGGCATCTTGCGGATGCATGTAGACCACGGCCGCCGGATAGGCGCGGTGCAACTCGGGCACCCGGCGGGTCATCGAGCCGGAATGCCAGTGCTCCAGCACGCGACCGGTGCACAGCCACAGGTCGTATTCCGCATCCGGCTCCTCAGGGGCGGGTTCATACGGCGCAAAGATGATACTCGCCTTACCGTCAGGCTTGCCATAGAATTTCACGCCTGCGCCTTCGGGCACGTACGGGTCATAGCCTTCGCGGAAACGATAGAGCGTTTCCTTGCCGTCCACGACCGGCCAACGCATGCCGCGCGCCTGATGGTACATTTCGAATGGTGCCAGATCGTGGGCATGGCCACGTCCGAAATCGGCATATTCCTCGAACAGACCCTTCTGGACGTAGTATCCGAAATGCTCGGCATCATCGTTGTCGAAACCTTCGGCAGTTTCCGACAGCGGGTACTGGTCGATCTTCCCGTTGGCATACAGCACGTCATACATGGTCTTGCCGCGATGTTCCGGCATGGCAGCCAGCAGATCCTCGCCCCAGACCTCCTCGACGGTGAAGCGTTTCGCGAATTCCATCAGCTGCCACAGGTCGGACTTGGCCTCACCCGGGGCCTTGACCTGCTGCCGCCAGAACTGGGTGCGGCGCTCGGCGTTGCCATAGGCGCCTTCCTTCTCGACCCACATGGCGGTTGGCAGGATCAGGTCGGCGGACAGGGCGGTAACGGTGGGGTAGGGGTCCGACACGGTAATGAAGTTTTCCGGGTTGCGGTAGCCGGGATACCCTTCTTCGTTGATATTCGGCGCGGCCTGCATGTTGTTGTTGCACTGCACCCAATAGGCGTTCAGATCGCCATCCTTCAGCTTGCGGTTCTGCAGCACAGCGTGGAAGCCCGGTTTGGGCGGGATGGTGCCCGCAGGCACGTTCCATGCGGTCTCGCAGATTTCGCGGTGCTTGTCATTTGTCACCACCATGTCGGCGGGCAGACGGTGGGCAAAGGTGCCGACCTCGCGCGCCGTACCACAGGCCGAGGGCTGACCGGTCAGCGAGAAGGGCGAGTTGCCGGGTTCGGAAATCTTACCAACCAGCAGGTGCACGTTGTACATCAGCGAGTTCACCCACGACCCGCGGGTATGCTGGTTGAACCCCATGGTCCACAGGCTCATGACCTTGCGGTTCGGATCGGCATATTGCTGGGCCAGCTTCTCAAGCTTTTCGGCGGGCACACCGGACAGTTCCTCGGTGTATTCCAGCGTGTATTCCGACACCGCTTCGGCATATTCCTCGAAACTGATCGGTTCCATCTTGCCGACATTGGGGTTCGCTGCCTCTTGCTGCAGCGGGTGGTTGTCGCGCAGACCATAGCCGATATCGGTGGCAGTCTTGGTGATGTTGACGTGGTTCTTGACGAATTCCTCGTTCACCGCGCCGTTCTGGATGATGTAGTTGGCGATATAGTTCAGGATCGCCAGGTCGGTCTGCGGATTGAACACCATGCCGTTGTCGGCCAGCTCGAACGAGCGGTGTTCGAAGGTCGACAGAACATGTACCTCGCACCCCGGCTTGGTCAGGCGCGTATCGGTCAGGCGCGACCACAGGATCGGGTGCATCTCGGCCATGTTCGATCCCCACAACACGAAGGTATCCGCGTGCTCCAGATCGTCATAGCAGCCCATCGGTTCGTCGATACCGAAGGTGCGCATGAAACCCACAACGGCCGAGGCCATGCAGTGCCGCGCATTCGGGTCGATGTTGTTCGACCGGAACCCGGCCTTCATCAGCTTGGCGGCAGCATAACCTTCCCAGACCGTCCACTGACCGGAACCGAACATGCCGACACTGGTCGGACCTTTCTTGGCCAGCGCTTCTTTCCACTTGGCGGCCATCACGTCGAAGGCTTCGTCCCAGCTGACCGGCTCGAATTCGCCGTTCTTGTCATATTCGCCGTTTGACTTGCGCAGCAGCGGAGTGGTCAGGCGGTCATTGCCGTACATGATCTTGGACAGGAAATAGCCCTTGATGCAGTTCAGGCCCCGGTTGACCGGCGCGTCCGGGTCACCTTGCGTGGCCACGACGCGGCCATCCTTGGTGCCGATCAGAACCGAACAGCCTGTGCCGCAAAACCGGCAGGCCGCCTTGTCCCAGCGAATATCCGGCGTTGCCACCTGGGCATTGGCCTGTCCGGCGGCCATTGGAATACCTGCGGCCGAAGCAGTGGCTGCCGCGGCTGAAGCTTTTAGAAAAGTCCGGCGAGATTCAGAGATGGTCATTGCATGGGCCTCCTGCTGGTCGGTTGGCTTGGGGCATCAGGACGCGGATAGCTTTCCGCGAGATCCTCGAAATGGTGATAGGTCAGCGTCAAAGAGATCACTCCGGGGATCTGGTGCAGATCCATGATGATCTCGGACGCCATACGTGCGGGCGTGTCTTCGACGACAACGACAAAGCGGCCGTCGTCGGTTGCGGCGTGAACCTCGACCCCCGGCGTGTCTTCCATGACCTGGCGCGCTGTGCCGGTGCTGTCCGGGGCGACGTGAACAAGGCAACCGCAGATATTCATTGCAGTGTCTCCGGGTGTAAGGTTGCAGGGCGTTCAAATCTGACCGCGTCGGCGGGGCAGGACGTGGCGCAGCCGCCGCATCCGGTGCAGGTCTCGGTATTCAGAACCGGTTCCGCCTTGCCGCCAGGCATCAGCTTGAACCGGATCGAGCCTTCATCGCAGCTGTCCTGGCAAAGGCGGCAACTGATCCCGTTCAGTGACAGGCAAGCGCTGGCGACGATGGATGCGCGCCAGGGCCAGTCGGCCATGCGATCAGCGATCAGGGCGCCCGTTTGGCAGGCTTCCACGCAATCGCCGCAGAACGTGCACGCCCCGTCCGTCATCCGTAGCGTCGGGTATCCCCCCGCGCTGAGCGTAATGACATCTTCGGGGCAGGCGTCCAGACAATCACCGCAGGCGGTGCACATGTCCAGAAACCTGCTTTCCACCGCGCCCGGAGGCCTGATGGCACCGGGGTCTTCGCGGAGCATGCGCCCACTGAGAAAAGCGCGTCTGCTGGTTGGCTGACTCATGCGTTGCTGACCTGCGTTTCTGGGGGCAGGTGATCCTGCCCGGATTCGCTTGCTAGCGCATTTTCACAAGACCGGAGTTGATCCAGATCATGTTTTTTTGGAACCGTTTCTCCAGCTTGCAAAAACAAGGCAGACACGCCCAAGAGCGGTTGCCGAAGTATCTGCTTGTTTGCCAGCGAAACATCCACTCTCACAGTGGTACAACACCTTCGGCCCTTTGCCAAAACTTTTGTGCCACAATCAAAAGTTGTGATCAGATCATCATCTCGATCCGACTGCCGGGAAAGTGGGCCAGCACGGTATCAACCCGCGTCTTTGGGATCAGGCAAAGGGCTGTGGAAAGACCATCGGCAATCGCCGCTCGGGGGGCCGAGACCGAGACGGCCCGGTGCAAGGGCTTGCTACCGTCCGGGCTCAGGATGTGGCCCTGACCGTCCTTCAGAATCGTGCCTCCGGGTGCAGAAGTGGCAACCGCCCGGTCGCTGATCCCGATCCGTTTCAGAACCGCACCGTCAGGCCCGGCCAGCCCGACACGCCAGTGGCGGCCATCCGCGTTGGCGCCTGTGGCTGCGATCTCGCCCATGTCCACCAAAACGTTCCCAAGGCCCATGGACCGCAACAGATCGGCAATACGATCTGTTATCGCCCCCTGCGCTATTCCGTTCAGGGTCAGAGCCGACACACCGGGTTGTGGCAGAAGAATATGATCTGCCGTCACTGTGACTTGGTGCCAGCCGACCACCTGCCGGGCCGAGCGGATCACGCTTTCATCGGCACCAGAGGCCAAGGCAAGCCACAGAGGTTGAACACTCGGATCAAACGCCCCATCCGATGCGTCATGCAGTGCCGAACACAGGCTGAGAACGTTCAGCAACTCCGGCGCGGGGGCGGTCAGCGTCCCGTCGCGGTTCAACCTGCTCAACTCAGAATCGGGGCGATAGAGGCTGAAAATGTTCTCAAGCCTGCGCAGTTCCGCCTCGATGGCAGAGTTCACAGGACTGGCCTCGTCATCGGTCAGACCGGACAATTGCAGGCTGGCACGCGCGCCCAGTGCGGTGCCGCGCCAATGAGCGACTGGGGCAGCCTTTGCTCCGGCGGGCAAGGCCATGCAAGCCGCGGAAATCGACAGGAAACGGCGACGGGACAAAACGGTCATACGGGGGTCTCCAGATTCAGGTCCAGATCGACGGGCCCCAGAACCTCGTCAGCCGGGATGTCGGACAGGGGCAGGGCGGTGCCGCCATACCGATTGATAAAGTCATCGGCGTCGGCGGGATCACCAAAAGGAACAACCTCGCGTGCGCCCATGCCGCCGGCGACGTTGGCCCCGACCACAAATGTCGCGCCGTCGGCGGTGATCCAGTTGGAGATACCGGGTTCTCGCCAGTTTACCGCGATGCCCATGTCACTAACATAGACGGCGGTAATCTTGGCATCGCGTTCAGGGCTTTTCAGATAGGCCACCATGTCGCGCACTTGCGCAAAGAACAGCGGCGCAGGGTAGCCATCCAGATGAATCTGGCCCTTGGGTCCACCATGTTCGGCGATGTTCATCTGGCAGAAGAAACTCAGCGCGTCCGGGGTCAGATCGACCGGATCGGGGGCGACAGCGACCTCTTCCTTGCAGGCGGCCAGAGCAATCAGCGCAATCAGGCACAGGCGTTTCACGGCTCGACCCTCCGGAATGCCGCACGGGCAAGGGCAAAACCGATCACCGGCCAGAGCAGCAGCGACGCTGGTGCGGCCCAGACGGGCAGGGCCTGAGCTGCACCGGTCATACCAGACGCCATGGCGACGCCTTCGGTCGCGGCGATGTTCCACAGACGGAATGCGTCGGCCGGGTTGGCCACCATCACCCATGGAAAGACGGATTGGGTGAAGGTGCCGCCCTTGTCCATGACGACGGCCCCCAACAGGCCCAGATCATAAAGGACGACAAATACCAGCCATAGCCCGGCCGACAGACCTGCCGCCGCCGTGGACCCCTTTGCCAGGGCGGACAGCAGGTATCCCAGCGCCAGAAAGACAGCGCCCAGAAGGATGGATGTAAGGATGAGGCGTGCCAGCGCCATCAGGCTTTCCGGGCCTGCGCCACCAAAGAAGGCGGCGACGGCGCCAGCGGTTCCGAAACCGACGGTCATGGCAAAGGCCAGGGCGGCCAGATGGGCGGTGAACTTGCCTAACAGGATTTCTCCGCGCCCCGCCGGGTAGGACAGCAACAGCGACAGGCTGCCCCGGTCCACATCCCCCGCGATAGCGTCGAACGAGATCATCAGCGCCAGCAGCGGCGCCAGGTAGACTGAAAGCGTTGTCATCGAGGCGACCGAGACGGTCAGCATGTCAACGCCCAACGTGCCGGTCGGGGCGCTGCCTGCAAAGGTCAGGGCTAGCGCGAACAACACCATTATCAACGTTGCCACCAGCAGCCAGCGGTTGCGGCGCAGGATCAGCATCTCGGTGCGGGTGATGGCGAGGAAGCGGGTCATAGCCTCTCCTCCTGTGCATAATGGCGATAGAGGTCTTCCAGCTTGGGCGGGGTCATTTCCACATCCGCCACCGCGTCGCCCAACCCGGCGATTCGGCGCAGGGCCTCCATCTTGTCGTCAGATGTACAGAGCAACTCAACGGATGCGCCGTTGATCCGGTTGCCGCCCAGTTCGGCGGCAAGCGCTTCAGGGTTTGCGCTGGCGCGGACCCGCAGGCGTATCGGAAGTCCCGCCAGGGCGGACAGGTTGGTCAGCGTATCGTCGGCCACCATCCGGCCCTTGCGCATGATGGCAATGCGGTCGGTACGCGCCTCGACCTCGGTCAAAGCATGCGAGGCGATCAGGACCGCCGTGCCTTGCGCCGCCAGTTCGTCGATGATGGCGTAGAGATCCTGCCGAGAAATCGGATCCAACCCCGATGTCGGCTCGTCCAAGAGGGCCACTTTCGGCCTGCCCAGAAGAACCTGAGCCAGACCCAGACGCTGCCGCATCCCCTTGGAATAAGCGCCAATCCGGCGGTCGAGTGCATCGCTCAGGCCGACGCGTTCCAGCAGACCGGGCACATCGGCTTTGGCTCCGGACAGCTTGGCAAACAGCGTCAGTTGCTCGCGTCCGGTCAGGGCCGGGTGGAAGGAGACCGCTTCGGGCAGATAGGCCGTCTCGCGCCGCGCTTGTGCGCTGCCGGGGGCGGCATCCCCGATCCGAATGGCACCACCATGGATAGGTGTCAGTCCGAGAATGGATTTGATCAGGGTTGACTTGCCCGCACCGTTATGGCCCAGCAACGCGACGCGCTGGCCGGGGGCAAGTGACAGGGTGATATCGTCAAGAACGCGGGTTTTCCCTCGGTCCTTGAGTACATGGTCGATTGACAGGGCCTTATCCGTCATGAGGCACCTTTTTCATAGCTGGGGGTTCAGGGGCTTGCATTAGCGGGTTGCTGTCCATCACACCGCCCGGCAGCAGGGCCGGGAATGCAGATTGGGACCAGCGCACCAACTGCACGGCAGGCGAGCCGAGCAGCAATTTGGCTGAGGGTTGGGTCCACAGCACATGGTCCATCGAGTCATTGGGGCGATAGGGGGCATCGGCGATACCGTTGCCATCCACATCATACGCGGCGAAATCGGACCAGTAATTGCCGCGCCCTTCTTCTGACCACTCGACCCATTTGGTCGAAACGTATTTCACCTGTGTCCGGTTACCGACAAAGGCGTTGCCGACGATCCGATTGCGCTCGGACCCGGCGGTAAAGTGGATGCCGATGCCGCAACCTTGGAACCAGTTGTCGGTAAATTCGTTTTTGTTCGAGTTATAGAGGAAGGTGCATTTTTCCTTGGCACCTTTCACCACGTTTCCGGTGATAACGCTCTTGTTAGCGTAGTTCAGCATCACGCCATGTTCCCGGTCACTGATCGAGACATTGTTGGCGACGGTCACATTGGTCGTGAACATCACCGCATAGCCCAGATCGTTCCCGATTGAGACGTTGTCGCTGACCACCGAATTGTCGGCATACATGTAGTGCACGGCAAATCGAAGATCGCGGAACAAATTGCCCGTGAAGGTGTTCTTCTTGGACGAGTTCACAAAGATCCCATCGCGGCCGTAGCGAATGTCGTTGTCTTCCACTCGCGCGCCCGGCGCGTTCCAGACGTAGACTCCATTGCCACGGTCGTTCATCCGCTGGTCCAAACGCCCTTCGATCCGGTTACCACGCACGATGCTGTGCTTGGCCCCGTGAATGTCGACGCCATAAAGGTTGCCCAGCAATACGTTATCCTCGACCACTGGCGCATTGGCCGTTTTGGTCAGCTGGATGCCACTGTCGATTCCGTCATGGTCAGAACCCGAGCCGACCACCGTCAGCCCGCGTACCGTTACGCCCGGCCCGGTCACGGTAATGACGCTGCCGTCGCCTTGCCCGTCGATGGTGGCCTGGCCCTGCCCGTCGAGGGTAACGGGCCGGTCCAGAACCAGTGTTTCAAAGTATACGCCTGGGCTCAGGCGGAGGGTGTCTCCATCCGCCGCCTGCGCCAGTGTTTCGTTGATGGCCCCCGCCCGGTTGGGCACATCCCAGTCCGCCGCCCAAAGGGGCGAGCCGAGCAGGAGCGGTATGAGCAGGGACCAACGCATCGTTATGCGCTCCGCGGCTCAACAAACATCCGGCCGCGCATTTCCATGTGCAGCGCGTGGCAGAACCACTGGCAGTAATACCAGTGCACGCCCGGACGGTCAGCAATGAAGGTGACCGAGGCGGTGGCCTGAGGTGCGATCTCCATCGCGACGCCAAAGTTCGACAGGCACAGACCGTGGGTCACATCATCCACGTCATCCAGGTTGGTGACATAAATGGTGACTTCATCACCCTGCTTGACCGTGAACTTCTCCATGCTGAAGACAGGCGCGGTCGAGGTCATGTAGACGCGGACCTTGTTGCCGTCACGGATGGGTTCTTCGGCCCCTTCCTCCAGATCGACACCGTCTGCCGCGGCCTGCTGGCGCGCATCTTCCCACATCGGGTCGTTGCGGTCCCAGACATTGACCGGGTTCACCTTCGACCGGTGAACGATGATCGAGTCATGAGGCTCTGCAAAGGTCGGGCCGTCGTGGACCACTTTCATCTTGTCGCCCGAGATGTCGATCAGCTGCTCGTTCTCGGGCTTCAGCGGACCCACGTTCAGGAAGCGGTCTTTCGAGAACTTATTCATCGAAATCAGCCACTTGCCGTCCGCCTCGGCCGTTTCGCCCATCGAGGTCGAGTTATGGCCGGGCTGATAATGCACATCCACCTTGTCGACAATGGGATCGACGTCCGCACCCGCATAGGCTTCGATGGCCTTGGCGATGTCCCATTTCACCACCTGGCTGTCCAGGAACAGGGTGGTATAGGCATTGCCCTTGCCGTCGAACGCGGTGTGAAGCGGGCCAAGGCCCAACTGCGGTTCAGCAACGATGGCAGAACGCGGATCGGCATTGTCAGCAAACAGCGCGTCGACTTTCTCCACATCGATCACGGACACGGTCGGCGACAGCTTACCGTTGATCATGATGTGTTTCTTGTCGGGCGCGGCGTTCACACCGTGCGGCGAGTTCGGGATCGGGATATAGCGGGTCAGGTTGCCGCCAGCCTCTTTGCGGCCGTCCACGACCTTGACGCCGTTCAGTTCCTGATAGTTCCCGGCGGCCACGGCCTCTTCGATGCCCTTGAGGTTGAACACGACCACATGGTCCAGCTCGTTCTCGGTCATCTCGGCCAGGTTCATACCCATTTCCGAGTTGTACGAGGTCGAGAAGGCGTATTTGCCCTGATAGTCGCAGTCGGTGTTGTCGAGGTTGCCCGACACCATCACCTGCCACGCGATCTCCATCGTGTCACCGTCGATGGCGGTGAAGATGTTCACGTATTGCGACGGATCGTCGAGGATCTGACCATCATTCACCAGCGGCGCTTCATGCTCACCATTGGCAAAGACGTAGCCGGTGCGCGGGTATTTCTGCGGACGCAGGCCGTGGATGTCGTGCGCGTTCGGGATCTCGATGATCTTGTCGCATTTCATCACGTCACAGCGCACACGGGCCACGCGGGTGTTGGCCTTGTCATTCATGAACAGATAGCGGCCGTCATAGGTGCCATCGGTGAAGGACATGTGCGGGTGGTGCAGGTCGCCGTTGTCGTAAGTCACCTTGCCGTTTGCGGCCAGGAATTCCTTGGTTTCGGGCAGCAGGCCCTCGGTCAGGATTTTCAGTGACTCGTTGGTCTGACCCCAGCCCGTGGCCGAGCAGCGGTTGAACACCGGAACCCGCATCAGTTCGCGCATGGACGGCACGCCCATAATGCGCAGTTCACCGGTCTGGCCCGAAGACCAGAAGCCGTAATACTCGTCCAGTTCGCCCGGTTCCAGCGCGGCATTGGCGGCAGCGCTGGCTTGCTTGGCCGTCATCAGGGTCGAGCCCAGGCCGGTCCCGGCAATCACCGCGCCGGTGGCGGTTGCCCCCAGCATCCCGCGGCGTGTGATGTTCAGTTTGTTTTCATTGTCCGACATGATCGTTCCTCCTTTTTTAGGAAACGGATTGCGGTTTGGCGTTCGGATGGTTCGCCGGTGGTCGTCCGAGAGGGGTCTTGAGGTTGACCGACCCTGTCTTGGCCCGCCGTTTTAGCTGGCGGATAACGACGGGACATTTCGTCTCGGACTGATAGAGCACCTGGCAATGCAGACAGGTGACGCACTCGTTCGGGTTGATCTCACCTGTGGGGTGGATCGCCTGAACGGGGCATTCGTTGGCGCAGGTCTGACAGGGGCTGCCGCAATCGGGGTAACGGCGCAGCCAATCGAACATGCGGATACGGGCAGGGATCGCCAGCGCTCCGCCCAGCGGGCAGAGGTAGCGGCAATAGAACCGTTCGATGAACAGCCCAATCCCCAGCAGGGCCAGCGCAAAGACCACAAAGGGCCAGTCACGCATGAATTTCAGAATGATCGCGGTCTTGAACGGCTCGACCTCGGCGTATTTCTCGGCCAGCGGGATCGAGACAAAGCTGATGCCGAAGAGAACGAGGAAGATCATGTACTTCGCAGGCCAAAGCCGTTCGTTCAGGCCCCAAGGCAGGGTCCATTGCGGAACCTTCAACGCGCGCGCGATCTTGTTGGTCAACTCCTGTAGTGCACCAAACGGGCACAGCCAGCCGCAATAGGCCCCGCGCCCCCAGAACAGCAGCGCAGCGGCGACAGCGAACCACTGAATGAAGACCAGCGGGTCCAATAGGAACGCGTCCCAGGAAAATCCGGTCCGCAAGCTTCCGGCCAGTGCCATCAGATTCACCACACTCAACTGCGCATTGGCGTACCAGCCAATGAAGAACAGCGTCATGGTCAGGTATCCGATGCGGAACCAGTAAAAGACGCGCGCGTTCATGGTGGCGTGGAACTGGAAGAAGAAAGTCGCGGTCAGCACCAGCAGCATGACGATAAGAACGCCGATCTCGACGGTGCGGTCCTTCCAGATGCGTTGCCACAAAGCAGCCTTGGCAGCGGCTTCGCCGGTGGCATCATCGACAACAACGGGGGCAGCGACGGGCAGCAGGTACTGTTCCGGCAACTTGTAGCCCAGGTCGAAGGTCAGAAAGGTTTTTTCGACCGCACCCACGGCGCGCTGCACCAGCAGTTGCAGGCGGAAGGGTGCGGCGGGGTCGAACTCGGCGTCGGCCGGGATCTTGAAGATGTCGAGTTCGGTAAAGCTGGGCGCATCCGGCGCGGCCACTTCACCTAGACGACGCTGTTGACGGTCGAAGAACCGCACCGAACTGTCGCCCTGAATCAGTTGAACCCGGTCGAAAATCCCGCCACGCACATAGCCCGAGCCTTTGAAACTATAGGCGCCGCGCCCCAATACCAGAATGGCCTGCTCGCCTTCGTCCAGCCAGTTGATCAGGTTCTGGTATTCAGCCTCACCCAGCAGCGACTTGCCGATGGACGGCACCGAAACCAGTGCCACGTGCATGTCGATGAAGGTATCATCGGGTTCGCCGGGTTCGGGGCGTCTGATGGCGCGCTGATCTCCGGTGGCCTCGAAGGCGGCATTCACCTGGCCGATATCCAGCGTCATCCGCCGGACCGAACCGTCGCCCGAAAGTGTCGTCCAGTCGAAAACAGCATTCTGCGCCATGTCGACTTCGCGTTTCGGTCCATCGGCCTTTACCGGAGACAGTCCACCCAGCCCCAACGCGCGCGCCACTTTGATACCACCACGCACAAGGCTGTCGTCAATCACCATGATCGTCACGGTCGCGCCCGAGATGATGTCCAGGTCATGCCCTTCACCGCCGGTTTCGGCCTCACGCTTGAGGTCCAGGCCGGCATAGCCTTCGGTCAGCTCGACCATGCGCGAATTGGGGATGCCGATCAGAACGATCGGTTCCGAGTGTTTGACCAGTTTCACACCGGTCAGGACCGCGTCACTGTCTATGGCCGCCACCACGTGAATGGGTTTGCCGGAATAACCGGTGGTGCCGACGAAATCAGATGTCAGGAACGCCCAGGCAACCGTTTCGCCCCCCTTCAAAACCGGGGCAACGGGTAATTCATCGCGGACCGGACCAAAGGCATCGGCTTCTGGAACCAGATCGGCAGGAGCAATTTCGGGCAGAAAGCTGGCGAGGCTGTCGGCATGCGCGCTGATCGCCATCAGGCAGGACAGGGTGAAGGCCAGCAGGAAATGGATTGCGCGACTTACGACCATGGCGCACCTCCGATTACTTGGGTGGATGCCATGGACGTGCGCAGGGCGCGTTCAGATTCTTCTTTGGTCAAATGCGGGGGACCCCGGGTTTCGGGCCATAGCCATTTCGGGCTGTACAAATCGCACTGGCGCTGGTTCGCGACGTGTACAAGCCGCACATCTCCGGCCTGCACGACAAGCGGCAGGTCTGGCAGCGGCGCTGCCGTCGTCACCGCGCAAAGCGCACAATCGGCGCATTTCGGACAGGGCGCGGTCGGGTCGTCGGTATCTTCTTCCAGATCAACCTCAACCCAGACCGCCCCTGCCTCCGAGCAGATCTCGATCCACATGCTGTCGCCGGAACTCGCCAGTGCCGGGCCAAGCATTTGTAACAGCAACAGGAATATGCCCACCAAACCGCACACCGCGCGGGACACGCGATCAAACAAGTTATGCGGAGGGCGGAAGGTGGGCATTGAGAATCCAACTCGGCGTTCTTTCCCGAACCCTATGGGATTCTCTCAAGCAGAAACTTGACTTAGGTCAGGTCCGAGAAAATTTGCACCTATTCATCGGCCTCATCCATCAACCCGCGCAGCCAGCGCCCGGCCAGCCATGTCGCTGGAATCCCTAAAGGAATCGACCAAAGGATCGCCGGAACTGGTTCAATTGCGCCGAAACCGGCGCTGTGCAGGATCAGGCCAAGCAAAAACAGGTTGATGGCCACGGTCAGTGCCGTGGCCGGGTACAGCAGTATGGCCAGTTTCCAAACTGGCCATCTGCCCTCAGTGGCTGGTGCCTTCCGAGAAGGTGATCTTGTTCCAGACATTGTATTTCCCCGAAGGTTTGCGCATCGGCAGACGGCGAACTTCCTCCAGCGTCTGCGCATCATAGACGATCACCGCGCCGTCATCCTCCCAGATCGAAACCAACGCATGGCTGCCGTCCTTGGTAAATTCTACATGGGCCACGGTTTTGCCCGGAGCAGGCCGCAAAGTTTTTATGATTTCAAAGCTTTGCTTGTCGATGACATGCATCGCATCCTTGTTGGGTCCAAAGAACACGTCGGCCCAGACGTAGGGTGAGTTCTCATGGCTGCGCATGAAGAACCCGGGCCCTTCGGTCTTGATCCGCTTGACGGTTTCCCATGTCTGCATGTCGATCACCGACACCGTGCCATCGGTCAGATGCGGAGTGGCCATCACGGTTGTATCACCGTGCTGCCATGTGATGCCCGACCCCAGATGCGGCATCCCCGGCAGGTCCAGATCGGCCACTTTCTGACCGATGACCAGGTCGATCACCTGCCCGCCTTTACCATCACGGGACGCACCCATGACGTATTCGTAGCTCTGATCGAAAAAGAAATCGTCCAAATAGTCCGGCGTCGTGATCTTGCGCACCGGGAAGGGGTTGGGGTTCTTGAACTGCCCTTCGATGCGGAAGTCATGACCCAGCCCGGATTGCGGCGGGTTGGCGCCATAAAAGACCTCCCAAATCTCGGGCACATCTTTCAGCGCCAGAACAAAACTCTCGCGCGGCGGAGCCTGATACACGGCCGAAACACGGCTGCCCTTGCCCTTCTTGCCTTTGATCTCGATGACCTTGGCAACCGACAGATCCTCTGTCGACAACAAGGTCAGGGTGTTGGGCAAGTAATTTGCCACGGCCACCCATTTGCCGTCGCCGGACATGGCGATGTTACGGCTGTTCAGGCCGGCGCGCACTCGACCCACCTGTTTCAACGCCCAGATGTCATATTTCTGCACCCAGCCGTCGCGCGACATGATGAAGACATATCGTCCGTCGGGGCTGAACTTTGGCCCGCCATGCACGGCAAAGGGGGTCTCGAACCGGTCGAGAACTTCGAACGTGTCACCATCCAGAACGCTGACATGGTGATCGCCGGTTTCAACGACCAGCGTGATGTTCATGGGGTCACTGTCCCAGACAGGGGCATCAACCGATGTGTAATCCTCGTCCAGGGCACGGCTGGCCATAATCTCGGCCTCGCCCCAATCCGGGTCGGTCTCCAGCGGCGATTTAAGCCAACCTGCCAATTCCTCGACCTGCAAGGCGTCAAGCTCATGCGAAAACCCCGGCATCTGTGTCGCCGCCCGCCCTTCGGCAATTACTGCGGCAACACGGGGGCCGCGCATGCGTTTCAAGGTCTCGGGGATCAGCGCCGGACCCACACCGCCCAGACGGCTCTCACCGTGGCACGATGCGCAATGCTCGGCATAGTCTGAAGGCGCATCCGCCCAAGCCGCCCCGACACTGAGGATCGAACACAAGACCCCGATCTTCATCTTTTTACAAATACTCCCGCCGGAGGCTTCAGAACTCACCACCCGCACAGGTGCTGGGTGAACAGAACGCCCATTATCAAAAGAACTGATGCGCCGGATCATGACGTTTCCCCCGGAACGGCGTGACCTGCAGACGTTCGCCCGCGTCGTCCACGCCGATTTCTTGATTTGACAGATAGCAGGCCGGATCTTCGGCCCAGGGATCGCCGGTCAGTTGCAAGGCGCGAATGCGGGTGTTGCCGCCACACACATCCTTCAGCTGACAGGCGCCACAGCGCCCCTTCAGCGGGCGGGGGCGCGTGCGCAGCATGGCCAGCATCGGGTCATCACTGGTCCAAAGTTCTGAAAACGATTTTGTCTTCACGTTGCCGACCGTGTAGTCGGACCAATAAGTGTCGGGATGCACGCGACCGAGATTGTCGATATTGGCAACACCCAGACCGCTGGAGTTGCCACCCCATGCGGCAAGATGTTCGCGCACATGCGCCTCTTTCTCTGCATCGAAACGCGAACGTACCCAGTTCAGAAAATACCCGGCATCCGCGTCGTTGTTGCCGGTGACGATATCCAGCGGTCGCCCTCCAGAGGCCGCCTCCCATGCGCGCTCCAACAACAGGTCCAATCCCTTGCGGGTGAGCAGATGCTCGGCATCCTCGCCCCGGTTCTTGTCGCCACGTCCGGCATAGACCAGGTGGGACAAGTAGAACTTGTCCACTCCCTCGTCGTCACACAGTTTCAGCAGGTCGGGCAGGTGATGCTGGGTCCCTTCGGTCAGGCAAAAACGCAGACCAACCTTGATGCCGCGTTTCTTGCATTCACGTACGCCGCGCAGGGCGTCGGCAAAAGCACCCTTGACCCCACGGAACCAATCGTTCGTGGCCCCGATCCCGTCCAGCGAGATGCCGACATAGCTGAACCCCACATCGGCGATCATGTCAGCGGTTTCGTCGTAAATCCGCGTTCCATTTGTCGACAGCGCCAGCATCGGCACCAGATCGCGGGCGCGTTTCGCGATGTCGAAGAAGTCGAACCGGTCCAGCGGCTCCCCACCCGAGAGGATCAGGGCCGGGACGCGAAACTGGCCCAGATCCTCAAGGGTAACCATGGCTTGCTCGTGGCTGAGCTCACCCGGGAAGGCCACATCCGCCGAGACGGTGTAGCAATGGCGGCACTTCAGGTTGCAGCGCCGTGTCAGGTTCCAGATCACCACCGGCTTCGCCGGACCCGGACGCCGTTTGCGCACCGGCGTCGGATTGACCAGTTGATGCATGTATTCGGTCAGGCGGAACATGTTTCAGCCTTTCAATTGCTCTTTGGACTTCAGACGCAGCCCGGTTTTTTTCAGGATGCGTGTAGAATAAAGGATGTCTTTGGCGCGGCAGGCGTCGCCCAGAATGGCCGTGATTTCTGCCCGCTTTTCTTCGACCTCGGTCCGGTCCGAACCATGGACCATGGCAAAAAGGTTATAGGGCCAGTCGGGCAGGGCGCGCGGGCGTTCATAGCAGTGCGTAACATAGGGCAGCGCGCCGATTTCTGCGCCCAGTTCGGCAACACGGTTGTCGTCCACATCCCACACGGTCATTCCGTTCGACGTCATGCCCAGCTTGTAGTGGTTGGGTGCCGCAGCGATACGGCGGATCACCCCGCGCGATTTCAGACCCGCAAGCCGAGAAAGCAAGGCGTCTTCGTCCATGCCCAGGGTTTCGGCCACACTGGCATAGGGGGCAGGGACCAGCGGCAGGCCGCCTTGCAAAGCCTCAATGATCTCTCTGTCTTTTGCGTCGATCATGCTGCCACCCGGAAGCCTATGAAAAATTCCTGTAGTTTGGGGAACTGCAGGACGGCGATCCCGGTTTCCCTTTCGATTGCCTCGGCCGCTGTTGCAATCCCTTCAGGTGTTTCGGTCGCCAGAACGAACCACATGTTCAGCCGGTGCGTGCGTTCATAATTATGGGCCACCTCGGGGTGCGCATTGACTTTGGTTAGGACGGCTTCGAAATTCTCGGGTTCAACAGCCATGGCACAGAGGCAAAAAGCCCCCCCCATGGCGGCTGCGTCGAAGAACGGGCCAAACCGGGTAATCACACGCTCTTTCTTCATCCGGGACAGGCGATTCAGCAAATCGCTTTCAGATATGCTCAACGCGTCTGCCACGGCGGCGTAGGGGTTCGGTACCAATGGCAGGTCGTCCTGCATCCTGTTCAGGATTCTGCGATCAATTGCGTCGAGTGTCATGCGGCGGACTCCTTCGGTTGGATCAGCGCGCCGGTCTGTTTGAAGCAGCGGGTCGAAAACAGAACCTTGTGCCGCGCACCGGTCAGCTCCTGAAGCTCGGTCGCGCCAGCCAGCACCTCATACGCTTCGCTCCGCGAGCGGGCGTGGATCATGGAATAGAGCCGATAGGGCCAGACCCCCTCGACCGGATTGCGTTCGTAACACAGGGTGATCCCGGGATGGGCCGCAAGGGCCGGTCCAGCAGTGTCAATCTGATCGGCGGGAAGGTCCCAGACGACCATCGCGTTGGCAGACCATCCGAGTGCACGGTGACGCACGATGACGCCCAAACGCGAGATGATGCCCGCCTCGTGCAGGCAGCGAATGCGCGTCATTACATCTTCGGGCTCTCGACCCAGCGACCGGGCCAGCGCCGCGTAAGGGTCACCGACAAGTGACAGGCCCGAGCTCAGTGACTGGAGCAAATCACGGTCACCGTCCTGCATGGCCGACCGGTCGATCCGACGCGCGCTGGGAACGCGTCGCGCGCCACCGGACATGCGGAACCCCAGATCTACGTTGAAGGGGCGCACCAGCCGCAGGTCGAGAACGCGAAGTCCGGTTTTTTTTCTGATCCGGGCCAGCGTGTTGTCGACATGTGCGCGATCCGGCCCGGTGGCGACGAACCAGAGGTTCCAATCATCTTCCCGCTGGTAGTTATGGTTCACGCCCGGTTCCGCGTCGATCAGGGCAGCAATCTTTTCAATGCGGTGCTCAGGTGCCGCAACCGCAGCCAGCGTGCTTGCGGAAACCGCGCCGGGCGCGATGGTCGCCCCGACACGCGTGATCCGGCCTGCCGCCCGCATGCGGGCCAGCCGGTCGATCACATCGGCCTCGCTGAGCTTCAGTGTGTCGGCCACAACTTGGAAAGGGCGTTCGGTGACTGGAAAGTTGCGCTGGAAATCATCCAGAAGGTGGCGATCGATCGGGTCGGTGATATGGCACATGGGTTACAGGCCTGTTCTGTGCGCGCGGGCGGTGAAGAAGATGCCCGATGGGCTGTCCGCTTCGATTTCACGCAGTTTTTCAAATGTTTGCGTGTCGTAGATCATGACCTTGTTGGCATCCCGGACGCTGATCCAGACCTCATGCCCGCGCGGCGTGAACTCCATATGCAGTACGGCGGGGCCGGGTTTGAATTCGTGGATGATGTCCTTGCTGACACTGTCGATGACCTGGATCGTATCGTTCAGCGGGTGGGCGAAGTTGACCCAGACCTGCCGCCCGTCGGGCCGGGCCATTGCAAAGACCGGCTGGCCATGGGTTTGGGTGCGCCCGGTCTCGGTCAGGGTATCGGCGTCGATCCACAAGACCTCGTGATGGCCAACAGCAGGCAGAACGAATTCACGACCGGTCAGCGCCCAACCTTCAAGATGGGGCATCTTGTAGACGGGCACCTCTTCTTGCCCGCGCCCGTAATCGGACAGCACGCGGATGGGTTCCGGGGTGTCAGCCCAGAGGTCCAATGCCGTTAGGCCATCCTCGCCAAACAGGCCTGTGATATAGGTCCGGCCATTTGCGGTTATCAAAGCGTCGTAGGGGTTTTCACCCATGTTGGGGATTTTGGTGATTTCCGGCCTACCTGAGGAAAAATCGGCAATCCAAGTCTCGCCCGTGTCCCACATGGTGAACACGAACCGCCGACCGGGCGCGTCAACCAGGCCGATGGTTTTGCTGCCGGTCGGAATGTCCGCGACCATTTCAAGCGTATCGGAATCGAACACGCGCACGCCGCCGGGTTCATAGTTGGACACTGCCACCAGCGTACCATCGTCAGAGATTGCGCCGCCGATGGCGTTGCCCGCCTGTACAACACGATTGGCAATCTGGCGGGTGACGATGTCGACCTTGGTCAGACCTCCATCGCGGCCGAACACGTAGGCGAAACGTTCGTCGGGCGAATAGACCAGCGACGCATGAGACAGATCGCCCAGGCCTTCGATCCGGGCCAGCGCCGTGCGCTCGGATTGATCGACCAGCAGGACTGAACCCTGCGCCCGTTCGATCACCAGCCCGAGGTCGCCGGTGGCGGTGGGTTCCGCCTGCGCAGTGGACATCATAAGGGTTGCGGCAAGGCCGAGGATGAGCTGTTTCATTGTGCCTCCGGTTCCAGCAGGTAGCGGGCGATCCACTCGGCCTCTTCTTCCGTGATCAAGGGGCGCCAGGGCGGCATCGCGGTGTCCGGGATTCCGTCAAGGATGACGCCGGTCAAAACTTCGGCGTCGTAATGTGCAAGAGTTCCCGCACGCAAGTCGGGGCCCAGGCCCCCCTTCAAAGACAACCCGTGGCACGATCCGCAATCCTGATGGACAAGCCGCTTCAGAGCGTTGGGGTCCAGCGTATCAGCGGCAATTGCCGAGGTTGCCACCAGCACGGCAATGGTCAGGACGGTGCGCCCGGCCCATCCTGACTGCGGATTATTGCGGGCCGGCGCGGTATTTCGGCGACCGAGCCTAGCCATGAGCCTGTTCCAATAACTCAGCCACGGGTCGCTCGGAATACAGCGAAACGACCTGGCCGATGATGAACAGGGTAGGGGCCGCAAGTTCCGCCTTACGTACATCCGCAGCTAAGCGATCCAGCCGGGAAACAAGGCGGCGTTCAGCGCGCGTGGTGGCCTTGGCGACGGCCAGAACCGGGGTCGATCCGGGCAGGTTTTCTGTCATCAGACCCATGGCAATCTGACCGATATTGGCAACGCCCATATAAACCACCAGCGTCGAATCCGGGTCGGCCAGACGTTTCCAGTCCAGATCCAGGACCTTGTCTGCCTGCCGGTGCCCGGTGACATATTGGACTGAGGTCGCAAGGCCCCGATGGGTCAGTGGCACGCCCGTTGAACAGGACGCGCCTTGTGCCGCTGTAATACCGGGCGCGTATTCGACCTCGACTCCGTGATCCATCAGATAGGCGGCCTCTTCCGAACCGCGGCCAAAAATCATCGGGTCGCCGCCTTTCAGGCGCGCCACAGTATGGCCGGCGCGGGCCTCTTCCAGCAGGATTTCGTTGATGCGGTCTTGTGGGACAGTGTGGCATTTCGGGGCTTTGCCGACAGGTATGAGTCGTGCCCCTTCGGTGTGCATGGCAAGGATTTCGTCCGAGACCAATCGGTCATAGACCACCACATCCGCCTGTTGCAGCATCCGCAGGGCGCGCAGGGTCATCAGCTCCGGATCACCCGGTCCGGCACCAATCAGAAAAACCTTACCGCTCATGTGCAAACTCACTTGTCCTGAATGTCGTCGGAACCCGGTGTTTCCTGCGCGAATCCAGTGTGATTACGGGACGTTGCTGGGTGAACCGGGCGTGTCATGACGGCAGGTTGGCGCATTCACGGTTCAACCTCCTTGACATAAGTTAAGGAGCGCGGGATTTGCATCCGCGCTCCTTACTTCTGCCCGTATGTCTGCTTCTGCTCAGGGATCTACTGTGATCATTCCGATCATGTTCTGTGTCTCCCAATGCGGACCGCACAGATAGTCCTGCGGCCCCGGGGTGAGGAAGGTCAGATCAACCGTTTCCTCGGGAAACAGCCGGTCGCTTTCAGGTTCGCTGCCGTCTTTCAGCAGCACGCTGTGGCTGGTGCGTTTGTCCACGTTCACCCAGCGGACCGTGGTTCCTGCTTTGACGGTCAGTTCGGCAGGGCAGAAATTGTATTTGTACATCAACACAACTTCGGCGTCCTCAACGGCTGACGATGGTTGGCCGAACAGTTCGACATAACGTTCTTCGGCCTCGGCGCAGATTGCGGCTGTGTCTTCGTCGGCCGCAAGCACCGGTGATGCCAGAAACAAAAGTGCAGGAAGAAGTCTTTGGGTTTTCATGATCCAATTCTCCTTACTGAAAGGTTGGGGGCCGGATCCTCCGGCCCCCAACCTTTACTGTTTCACCACGTTGATATTCGCGCTGTCGTCGTCCAGCGCGAGGCTGGTGTTCAGCGTCACATGGTGGAATCGCGCACTGGCATAGTCATCGTGGATTGCAAAGCCGACCGTATAGGTCTGCCCGGGTTCCAGCGGCACATCACCCGGCGCACCGGAGTTCAACGGCCGCGTAAACACGACAGTCCACATTCCGCCGGAAAGCTCGGCCGAGGCAGCGATTTCACCGTCATTGACCACGCGCTGATCCAGCAGATAGCCGTTGGTGGCACTGCCATCGGCATAGACCCGCATCAGGTCAAGATAGGTGCCGTCGGCCAGGTATTGCTCAATCTGCTCGGCAGACTGCAGCTTGTCCCAACCACCCAGGGGCTTGCCACCGCGGCCTTTGACCTCAACCTCGGTGCGGCTTTCGCTGATGTATTTGGTCACTGTGTCCTGCGCGGTCAGACGTCCCGTAACATCACCATTGGCGGCAATGGCATCCGCACCCGGGTCAAAGGGCATGTAGCTGTTGTCGGCGTGACATGAAGCCCAGCAACCCACTTGATCACCCAGCTCAATATCTGTGCCGGTGATCATCATGGCGACCTTGATCTGGTTGTCGGGGTCCATTTTGCCGCCATCAACGAACGGGGCAGGGCTATGGCCCGCATCCGGCCATTGCAGGCGGATATAGAGGTTTTCATCGTCATGCGCTGCCTGAACGGTTGCGTCGATCACCCCACGTTTGCCCGGGATCGGGGTCGGTTCCAGTTCGCCACCGGCAACGATCTTGTTTCCGATGGTGTCCAGTTCCTTGGCGTGACAGGTCGAACACTGATCGCCCCCCTTGGTCAGCGGACGGGCACCGCCGTGGGTCTTGCCGTTCTGCACCCATTCGAAGGACGCCTGACCGGGATAGAAGAGTTTCAGGTCCGCACTGGTCACGGCATTCCAGTCGATGTTCGAAGCGACGTCGCTGCCACCGCCGCCCGCAGGCGCGGCCGAGGCCTCTCCCGCAGCGTTGGCGCGTTCTTCCGCCACAGCGGCGTCAACAGCGGCCGCAATCTGGGCCTGAACAGCCTCTTGCTGGGCTTGTTTGGCGGCTTTTTCCGCGTCGGCCTCGGCGGCCTCCAAGGCTTCGATCTTCTCGAGGCTGGCCAGATATTCTGGCGGGATCGGCCGGACAAACGCAGGGTTCGGGGCTTCCAACTCTTCCAGATACTCGTCGGTTGCACGGTCCCGGATGTTCGAGTGCGCAATCCCCTTGTGGCAATCGATACAGGTCTGACCGGTTTCCATCGCGTTCAGGTGTTGCTGACGGGCGCGGGGTTTCTGGAATTCGGGCATCATCGATTCGAAATCGTGGCAGTTACGGCACTCGCGCGAGTCGGTAGCCTTCATCCGCTCCCATTCGTTCATCGCCAGATGGATGCGTTTGGCTTCGAATTTCTCTGGGGTGCTGATGGTCCCGACCATTTTGCCATAAAGCTCTTTGGAGGCCTGGATTTTGCGGATGATCTTGTGGGTCCAGTCCTTGGGCACGTGGCAGTCTGAACAGACCGCGCCCACGCCGGAACGGTTCACATCGTGGATCGTGCCGGTGTATTCGGTGTATATATAATCGCGCATCTCGTGACACGAGACACAGAACTTCTCGGTGTTGGTCGCTTCCATGGCGGTGTTGAAGCCGCCCCAGAAGATGATGCCTGCAGCAAAGGCGGCAGCGAGACCGGCCACGGGCATTCCCCACAGGAAATACCGGCGCCAGATCGGTGGTTTTTTATCCGGTTCGGAGGTCATATCCGTGCTCCGTTATGGCTGTCTTGTCAGGCCTTGTGTGGCAGGCCGGTGAGTTTGGCTGATAGGTCAAACGAGGAAAGGGCGGGCGAGGGGCCCGCCCTTTCCGGTTCTGGATGCGATCCCGTCAGGTGACGTGGTTCGAACGGTTGTAGACGTTGAACTTGCCGGTCGGGGCATAAAGCCCTTCGATGCGGCCAATTTCTTCCAGCGTCTTGGCGTCGAAGATCACGATCTGACCGTTGGGTTCTTTCGAATCCGACAGGTTCCATTTGGAAACCCAGACCTCGGTACCATCCGCGTTGAACTCGAAGTGAACAGCGGCGCTGCCTTCATCTTCGGTGATCTGGATGGTTTTTACGATCTCGCCGGTCTCTTTCGAGATGACCTGAACGGACTGCTGAATTTCCGGTTCCGGATGTTTGGTCTGGTCAGCCCAGATGTAATCCGAATTCGGGTGTGTGCGGATAAACAGGCCGGGGCCGTCGGTTTCCACTTCGTAGCAAACCTTCCAGGCATCGTCCGGACGGTTCTCTGGGTCGTTGCCCCAGACGGTCACGGCACCAACACCAAGGTGGGTTGTACCGGCAACCGGACCACAATTCGGGTCAACCCAGTTGGCGCCCGGGCCGGGGTGCGGCAACGCAGCCGTGTCGATCATCGCCTCAAGCTTGTGAGTTTCGGTGTCGACGACAACCATCTTGTTCGACGCGTTCGCGGCGATCTGGAAGTAACGGCCTGTCGGGTCGAAGAACCCGTCATGCAGGAACTTGGCACTGTCGATCTTGTCGATCCGCAGGTTCTCAAGGTCGGTATAGTCGACCTGCCACAGCTGACCCAATTCCTTGATCGCGACAATCCAGGTTGGCTCGTTCGGTGTGGTGTAGATTGCAGCCACGCGGGCCTCTTCCACATAGTCCCCGTCCACGTTCACGCCGCGTGTCGACACAACCTTGACCGGTTCCATGGTCTGGGCATCGACGATTGCGAAATGCGGCGGCCAGTAACCACCACCGATGACGTATTTGCCGTCGCCGGAAACGGCCACATCGCGGGCGTCGTAGGCAATCTTGACCTCGGAAACCAACATATTCTCAGGTTTCTGCCAGAGGTCGATCTTGGTCATCTTGCCGTCGCGGCCCATGGTGTACCAGAAGCGGCCCGGATGTTCCGGTTCGGTAGTGCTGTGGTGTTCGGATGCTTTCAGAACGTGGACAGCGTAACCGGTCGGGATGTGTGTCAGCACTTCTTTGGTGTCGCCGTCGATCACGGCCACTTTACCTACGTCACGTTCGATGACGACAAAGAAGTTCTCCCAGTTGCGGCCATGCAGCGGTTCGGTCGGATAGTCGGCTTCTTCGACATAGACCTTGCGTGTCGCTTTCATCTGTTCCAGCGACATCTCAGGCGGCTTGGGGGCCTCCATCATAATGTATGTCGCCATGTCCTTTATTTCCTGCTCGGTCATGATGTCCGAGAAGTTGTTCATGCCGCCTTCGGTCCCCCAGGCGATGATCTTTTCAAGACGTTCCTGCCCAAGCGCGAGGGTGCCGCCTTCGGTCACGGTGCCATCGGCTGCGGTTTTCTTCCAGTGGGGTTCAAGGTTTTTGCCTGTGGCGCCTTTACGCAGAACGCCGTGGCAACCTGCGCATTGCTCGAAATAGAGCTGTTTGGACGATTCAAACGCTTCGTCGCTCAATGTTGGCTCTTCGGCGAAGACTGGTGCAGCGACGCTGCCCAGCAGCATCGCCAAACCGACCCCAAAGGCGCGGCCAGTTTTGTTGTAGCTGATTCCAAGTGACATGATCACTCTCCATTTGCTGGTGAGGCAGGCTGGAGACTGAAACATCACGGAGATGTTATCCTTGACCAAAGTCAACGGAAGGGACGGAAACGGGTTTGTACACAGACTGAAATGCAAAAATAATTCCTAATAAAACACGTGTTTCCGGGTCATGTTTTGCGACGGTTTTGATTTTGGTTAAGTCATCCGGGCCGCCGGGCTGCTACGTGTGGCAAAACGGTCTAGGAGAGCAGAAATGCCCACGATCATCACCCGTATTTTTGGTGAAGGATTCCGAGTTTTTTTCCTGTCTGCAGGTCTCTACGGCTTGTTTGTCGGCCTTGTCTGGGGGCTGTGGCTGGCGGTGCCGTATTTGGCACCGGATTACGGCATGACACCGCCTATGTGGCACGCGCATGAGATGATTTTCGGCTATGCCACAGCAGCTTTGGGAGGGTTCTTCCTGACCGCGGTGCCGAACTGGACCGGTGCGCCCGACGCGCGGGCTCGCTTCATCGCACTGGCGGCAGGGGTCTGGCTGGCCGGCCGGATGGCAATGTGGTTTTCCGGGATACTGCCGCCGCTTGTGGTCGCGGTTTTGGATCTGGCCTTTGTGCCAATTCTGGCAGCCAAGATCGCCACACTGCTCATCCGCCGTCCCAAGCCGCAGAACATGGTGTTTCTCCTGCTGCTAAGCCTCATCTGGGTCGCGAACCTGCTGACCCATCTGGAATGGGCTGGTATTACAAGCGACACACTGCAAACAGGTCTGCGAGCAGGCTTGCTGACACTCTGTGCGATGATCGCCATTCTGGGGGGCCGGATCACTCCCGCCTTTACACGCAATGCAATGAAACGCGCCGGAGAGCCCGAGGCGAACTGGCCGGTCTCGGTGGCGGGCCTGGACAAGGCGGGCATGATTCTGGCCTTGGTTCTGCCCTGTGGCGTTCTGGTATTGGGCGCGACGGGCACGGCCGGAGTGCTGGGGCTGGCCCTTGGCGGTGTGCAAATCCTGCGCATGTTGCGCTGGCGCATGATCTGGTCCGCGCGGCAGCCAATCCTGCTCGCGCTGCACCTGGGACTTGGAATGCTGGCGCTGGGGCTGATTCTTTGGGGGCTTGCGGCATTGGGTTTCGGCAACGAGGTTGCTGCGCTGCACGTTCTGGGCATCGGTTGCGTGGGCGGCATGACCCTTGCGGTCATGAGCCGAGCTGCGCTGGGGCACAGCGGACGGGATCTGATCGCACCCGGCCCGATGGTCGTGGCCTATGGACTGATGGCCGCGGCAGCGATCTCGCGCTGGATCGCGGCGGATATGGAATCTGGCTATCTAGTTGCGATGCTGCTGTCCGATGGTCTCTGGGTCAGCGCATTTGCGCTGTATCTGATCGCCATGTGGCCTGCACTGACGGGTCCACGACTGGGGCGCTCGACCTGAATTTCAATTCCTGTCGCAAGTCTTGACTTTCGTTAAGGCGATACCATGACCCACCCGCCATTCTGAGCAAACTAGCTAATCTGCGCAAAGGAGAGCGCGATGCGAGAAGTCATGACAAAGAGCATGGCTCGCAATATATTCTATGGCGGGTCACTGTTCTTCATTCTAATCTTTCTGGCCCTGTCGGCCCATTCCCACCTGTATATCGTCAATTCCGAAAACGCGGCAAAGCTTGACGACAGTGTGGTTCGCGGCAAGCACGTCTGGGAAAAACACGCCTGTATCAACTGTCACTCGATTCTCGGCGAAGGGGCCTACTTCGCTCCCGAAGTCGGTAACGTGATGACCCGTTGGGGGGTGCTGGACGACCCGGAATCAGCCTTTGAATCCCTCAAGGGCTGGATGGAGGCGCAGCCGACCGGCATTCCCGGTCGCCGACAGATGCCCAATTTCAACCTCAGCGACGAAGAACTCCGCGACCTGACCAACTTCCTGATCTGGACGGACAATATCGACGCTCAGGGCTGGCCGCCCAACGAGGCAGGCTGAGAAAGGGACAAGGACAATGAAATACGAATCCCAAAAAATCGCCTACGCCTACTTCGCAGTGGCAATGGGCCTGTTCGCGATCCAGGTGATCGGCGGCCTGCTGGCCGGACTGATCTATGTATCGCCAAACTTCCTGAGTGAGCTTCTGCCGTTCAATATCGTGCGGATGCTTCACACCAACTCGCTGATCGTCTGGCTGATCCTGGGCTTCTTCGGCGCTGCTTACTTCCTGATCCCGGAAGAGGCCGAGCGCGAGATCCACTCGCCCAAGCTGGCCTATCTGCAGCTGATCATTCTGGTCGTCGGCACGCTGGGCGTGGTCGTGACCTATGTCTTCAACCTGTTCGAAGGCAACTGGCTGCTGGGCAAAGAAGGGCGCGAGTTCCTGGAACAGCCCAAATGGGTCAAGGCGGGTATCGTCGTGGCTGCGCTGATCTTCCTTTACAACGTGTCGATGACCGTTCTTAAGGGCAAGAAGACCGCTATCACCAACATCCTTCTGTTGGGTCTGTGGGGTCTGGCGCTTTTGTTCCTGTTCGCTTTCTACAACCCCGGCAACCTGTCACTCGACAAGCAGTACTGGTGGTACGTTGTCCACCTGTGGGTCGAAGGCGTGTGGGAACTGATCATGGCCTCGATCCTGGCCTATCTGATGCTAAAGCTGACCGGTGTTGACCGTGAGGTGGTCGAGAAATGGCTTTATGTCATCGTCGCCGCCGCACTGTTCTCGGGCATCCTCGGCACCGGCCACCACTATTACTGGATCGGTACACCCGCCTACTGGCAGTGGATCGGATCGATCTTCTCGAGCCTCGAGGTGATCCCGTTCTTTGCAATGATGGCCTTTGCCTTCGTCATGGTCTGGAAAGGCCGTCGTGACCACCCCAACAAGGCCGCACTGTTGTGGTCGCTGGGCTGCGCCACATTGGCCTTCTTCGGGGCCGGTGTCTGGGGCTTCCTGCATACGCTGCACGGTGTGAACTATTACACCCACGGCACGCAGATCACGGCCGCACACGGTCACCTGGCCTTCTACGGCGCCTATGTCTGCCTCAACCTGGCGATCTTCAGCTATGCCATGCCGATCCTTAAGAACCGCGATCCATACAATCAGGTTCTCAACATGGCGTCCTTCTGGCTGATGACCGGCGGTATGGTCTTCATGACCTTCGTGCTGACCTTCGCTGGCACTGTTCAGACACACATGCAACGAGTGGTCGGTGACTACTTCATGGATGTGCAGGATCAGATCGCGATCTTCTACTGGATGCGCCTTGGCTCTGGTCTGGTCGTGGTGCTTGGTGCGCTGCTGTTCATCTACTCGATCTGGGTCCCCCGGAAAGAGGTCATTGAACCCGGCGCAGCTGAAACTCCTGCGGAGTAATGGATATGGACGGCTCCATGCAACTGGGAACGGGGGCGGCTGACGCCCCCTTCTACCTGCCCCAAGGCGACGAATGCGACGTGTTTGCCGCCGCCTATACCAACAACCTGCCGGTTCTGCTGAAAGGGCCGACCGGATGCGGCAAGACCCGCTTTGTGGCCCATATGGCCGCCAGCCTTGGCCGCCCGCTTTACACCGTGGCCTGCCATGATGACCTCGCTGCCGCCGACCTGATCGGCCGCTACCTGCTGAAAGGCGGCGAGACCGTCTGGGTCGATGGCCCGCTGACCCGCGCAGTGCGCGAAGGTGCGATCTGCTACCTTGATGAGGTGGTCGAGGCTCGCAAGGACGTCACCGTCGTTCTGCACCCGCTGACAGACGACCGGCGCATCCTGCCGATCGACCGCACCGGCGAAGAGCTTGAGGCCGCACCCGGCTTCATGTTGGTGGCCTCATACAACCCCGGCTACCAGAACATCCTGAAAACTCTGAAACCCTCGACCCGACAGCGTTTCATCTCGCTGGAGTTCGACTTCCCGTCGCCCGAGATGGAGGCCGAAGTCGTTGCGCAGGAAAGCGGTCTGCCGCTGGAACGATGCAAACCGCTGGTGCGCCTTGCAGGCAAACTGCGCGGGCTTAAGGGTCAGGATCTTGAGGAAGGCGTTTCAACCCGTCTGGTCGTTTATGCCGCAACGCTGATCGCGCAGGGCATGTCCACCGACCGCGCCATCCTTGCCGCCATGATCGAACCTCTGACTGATGACGAGGATATCAAACGCGGGCTCCTCGATCTTGTCACGGCTGTCTTTGGGTGAGGCCGGCCGATGGTCAAGATCGACTTTGAGCCATGGGAACCCGAAGAAACGATCGGGAAACTGTGGCACACCCTTGCCAGCCGCCTCGATGCACCTGAGGTGCATGTTGGAGCCGCGGTCGACCTCTCTGAGGTCGCGGGGCGGCTGGCAGTCCTCTTCCGGGGACTGGGGGGCAGCCCGGGCGTCGAATTGCGCCCGGTCTCTCCTGAAGTTTCGCGCCACCGTCTCGGCTGGCGCCGCCGTCTGGCGACCGAAACCGAACTGATGCCGCGCGCGTCGTTCGACGGGGAAGTACTGCGCCTGCCGGACCGGCTGGCCGTATTCCCAGCGCGCGAAGCAAACGGCGCGCTTTATGTCTGGCTGGCCGCAACTGCCGCCCATGCCGCAACAAGAATTGACGAAGACGATCCTCTGCGCGGCGACCTGCGCGCACTGGTCGCTGCCCGGCACATGGTCGAGGCGACATTGGAAAATGCCCCCGGTCTGCGCCCGCTTTACGCTGAACTCTGCAAGGGCGTTCTGTATCAACGGAACATACCCGGCCTGCCACCACTCGAGGCGGCGGTCGAAGAGGTTGTCCGCAACATGCTGGGTGACCCCGCGCCCCTGTCACCGAAAGCCCAAGAGCTTTTGGCACTGGATGACGATCTCACCGCCCCGCGCGGCTATCAGCATTTCCGCCCGGTCCCGCTGTGGCCCGAGTTGCGCGCCGTCGGGTTTTCCGAACATAACGAGGTTGAAAACCCCGATACCGAGGGTCCGCCCGAAGAATCCGGTGAAAAGACCCACCGCGCGCGGCGCCGGAAATCTGACCAGGCTTCGCGCAGCGACAGTTTCATCCTGCACAAGTTCGAAGCAATCCTCAGCTGGGCTGAGTTTCTGAACATCAACCGTCGTATCGATGATGATGACCCAGACAACGCGAAGAAAGCGGCCGACGATCAGGAGGAGATCGGCCTGGGCCAGATCTCCAAGGCCCCGCCGACCAAGTTGAAACTCCACCTCGATCTTGCGCCAGAAGACGTGAACCGAGAACGCCTGTCAGGCCGCATCCTCTATCCCGAATGGGACGTGCGCACCTGTCAGTACCTGCCCGACCACGTCAACGTTCTGCTGTCCGACGCCGATATCCGCGACGATGCCGCCGAGTTCGGCAAGGACCCCGCCACGGCCCGCCGCATTCGTGCCGTCAAACGCCAGTTCGAAGCCCTGCGCCCCGGTCGGGTCATGACCCGAGGTCATCTGGACGGTGATCAACTCGACATCGAAGCCGCCGTGCGGGCTGCTACCGACCGTCTCGCAAGCGGGGAAAGCAACGAACGCGTCTGGATGCAATCCCGCCCCGAAGCCCGCGATCTGGCGGTGTCGATCCTGCTGGATGTCAGCCGCTCGACCGAAAGCGCCGTCACCGGCCGCGCTGTGATCGACATAGAACGCGAGGCGCTGGCGGCGCTGGCCTGGGGCTTGAATGCCTGCGGCGACGATTTCGCCATCCACGCCTTCAGTTCGCTGAAACGCCAACGCGTATACGTTCAGCGGTGCAAACGTTTTGACGAACCCATGGGGCCAAAGGTCGAGCAACGTATCGCTTCGCTGCGACCGGGGCACTACACCCGGCTCGGAGCCGCAATTCGCCACTGCTCCGCCGACCTTGCCGCGCAATCTCGCAAGCGCCGCCTGCTGCTGGTCATCACCGATGGCAAACCGAACGACCTGGACCATTACGAGGGCCGCCACGGTATCGAGGATACCTGCATGGCTGTGCGCGAAGCCCGCCGTACCGGTCATTCGGTCTTTGGCGTCACCATCGACAAGACCGGCAAAAGCTGGTTCCCGCGCATGTTCGGGCAGGGTGGCTTTGCCGTCATCCCGGACCCGCACCGCCTGACCATGGCCCTGCCGCAGATCTACCGCCAACTGGTCGGCGCATGAGCGACACCACCCTGATCGACGAACTGCCCGGCGAATTGCTGATGTGGGTGCTGATCATCAGTGAACTGCTGGTGTTCGGGGCAGGGCTGATCGCCTTCATGGGCGTGCGTCTGACTGACCCGGCAGGATTTGCCGAAGCCCAGTCGCATCTTCACCGCACCGGAGCTGCATTGAACACCATCGTTCTTGTCACGTCTGGCTATCTGGCCGCACAGGCACTGCGCTGGCGGCGGGATGCCCGCCGGAATACCGCCCGATTGGCACTGTTGGGTGCGTCCCTGCTGGGACTGGTTTTCCTTGTCATCAAAGGGGTGGAATATGCCGACAAAGCAGCGCACGGCATCAGCTACGAAACCCACCCGTTCTTTCTCTTCTACTATCTGCTAACCGGATTTCACGCCGCACATGTGCTGGCCGGAGCCTTCATCCTCCTGCTGGTTGCCTGGCGGGATGACCCCGGAAATGTCGAGGCAGGCGCCCAGTTCTGGCACATGGTCGACCTGGTTTGGATCATGCTGTTCCCGGTCATCTACCTGCTGGGATGAACATCATGGCCGCCCCTTCATCTTTTTCCAAATACTCCCGCCGGAGGCTCCCGAACCCGCTAACGAAGGCCTGGCTTGGACTACTGGCGCTCAGCCTGGCATCCGCGCTTCTGACCCTGCTGCCTGCGGCGCCTGCGACAATAGGGGGTGGAATCCTGCTTATGGCGTTGCTCAAGGCGCGCCTCATCCTCACGCGCTACCTCGACCTGACGGACAGCCCCGGCTGGCTACGAGGCTTTACAATGGTACTGACCGGGTTTTCAGTCGCGGTTTTTGGCCTCTACCTGGTATGATAGAAAAAGCCGCCCGAAAGGGCGGCCATTTTATACAATTTTCAAGCCGGTATCACTGCGCGGCCATCGGCCTCCGGGCAATCTGACAGCGTTGCCACAGCGCGGACAGCGCGCCGACAAGATGATCGATATCTGCGTCAGTATGGACGGGCGACGGCGTGATCCGAAGACGTTCAGTGCCTTTGGGAACGGTCGGGTAGTTGATCGGCTGGATATAAATGCCGAATTCTTCTAGCAGTGTGTCCGAAATGAATTTGCATTTCACCGGATCACCCACCATCACCGGAATGATGTGACTGGGGTTGGGAAGATGCGGGATGCCTTCGGCATCCAGTCTGGCCCGGACCTGTTCCACACGAGCCTTCTGCAAACCGCGCTCGGCGTTCGACTGTTTCAGATGCCGAATTGATGCCGCTGCCCCGGCTGCAATCGCCGGCGGCAGGGCGGTCGTAAAGATGAATCCACTGGCGAAGCTGCGCACGAAATCGCACAAGGCGACCGACGCCGCGATATAACCGCCCACTACTCCGAACGCTTTGCCAAGCGTGCCTTCGATGACGGTAAGGCGGTCCATCAGCCCTTCACGTTCGGCGATGCCGCCGCCACGTGGACCATAGAGACCAACGGCGTGAACTTCATCCAGGTAAGTCATCGCCCCGTATTTGTCGGCCAGGTCGCAGATCTCTTTGATCGGGGCGATATCCCCGTCCATTGAGTAAACGGATTCAAAGGCGATCATCTTGGGCGCATCGGGGTCAGCGGCGGCCAGTTTGGCCTCGAGATCTGCAAGGTCGTTGTGTTTCCAGATCACCTTTTGCGCCCGTGAGTGGCGAATGCCTTCGATCATCGAGGCATGATTCAGCGCGTCGGAGAACACGATCAGACCAGGAATTTTCGCCGCAAGTGTTCCAAGCGCGGCCCAGTTCGAAACGTAACCGGATGTAAACAGCAGCGCAGCTTCTTTCCCGTGCAGGTCAGCCAGTTCCGCCTCGAGCAACACATGATCGTGGGTCGTGCCGGAAATGTTGCGCGTTCCACCCGCACCCGCGCCGCAGCGGTTCAACGCATTATGCATCGCGTTGATCACATCCGGATGCTGACCCATGCCCAGATAGTCGTTCGAGCACCAGATCCGCACATCGCGCTGGATATCGCCATCGGTTTGCCGCGCATTAGGGAAATCGCCGCGGTGGCGTTGCAAATCGATGAAAACCCTGTAGTTTCCCTCATCCCGCAATGCGTCGAGGCTTTGACTGAAAAATCGCTCGTAGTCCATGGTGTGTGCTCCCCGGATTGCTGGCTTTGCAGCGAGGTTAATCGCTGCGGCCGAGGCGTGACATGACAATAGTCAAGTTGGTGCGCGGGAAAGGGCTGGTGCCGGGGCGACGGCTTTGGCATAGCCATAAGTCAAGGGAAAGACCGGTCGGAGACCCGGCCTGAAAAAGGGGAATATTCGTGGCCCATGAAGCCGAAAAGGCAATTGCCCGGCAGTCTTTGCTGCTCAGGAGCTTGCCAGAGCAACATGTAGATACATTACTGAGCCAAGCCATCTGGCGCGAATACGACCGTGGGGAAACCATCTTTCTGCAGGAAGAGACGGCTCAGGCCGTTCACGTGGTTCTGGCTGGGTGGATCAAACTGTTCCGGATGTCTCCGTCCGGTGCCGAGGCAGTGGTCAGCGTGTTCACCAAGGGCGAGAGCTTTGGCGAGGCGGTGGCGCTGCGCAATATGCCCTATCCGGTCTCTGCCGAGGCCGTGTCGCGTTGTCAGGTGATGCATATCCCGATCCCTGTGCTGATTTCGCTGATGAAGGAAGACCCCGAAATCGGTATCTCGATACTGGCGGCAACATTTACGCACCTGCATTCACTGGTGGCGCAGTTGGAACAACTGAAGGCGCAAACCGGGGCACAGAGGGTGGCAAAATTCCTGCTGGGTCTTTGCGATCGCGACAGCGGCGCCTGCGAGGTGGTGCTACCCTATGACAAGATGCTGATCGCCGGACGCCTTGGAATGAAGCCCGAAAGCCTGAGCCGCGCGTTTTCGCGCCTCAAGGCAACCGGAGTCGTCATCGATCGCAACCACGCCCGGATTTCAGATGTCACTTCTCTTCTGGAATATGCTGAAAGCGACCCGATGGACAAATGACCGGACTGTCCTGTCACTTCGCTGATTAAGCCTGAACTTTGTCTTCCTATCATGCAAGTTTCCTGCATGGCTTCGACCCGTTTTGAGCCGGGGCCCTGTGCACAAGTTCCATTCCGGAATATTTGGAACCGTTGCGAGGTACTGAACAACCCGTCAAGCAATGGCTGCGCAGGCTCTCTCGGCCCATGCACGCCCGGCAGGTGATAGCTGCGGACCGATCCGGCGCAGGACCTCGGCGTTGTATGCGTTCAGCCAGCATCGTTCCGCTTGGGACAACTTGTCAGTAAGCAGCATATCAGTCTGGATCGGTATCCATGTGAGGTTGGAAAACGCCATGAAGCCATCGTCCTCTTCGACGATCTCGAACAGGTTTTCGATACGGATGCCAAACCGGCCCATCTCATAAAACCCCGGCTCGATGGACAGGATCATACCCGGCACAAGATCCACCGGGTTGTAGGGCTTGCCGATACGTTGCGGGTGTTCGTGTACGGAAAGGCGATGCCCGATGCCATGTCCGGTTCCGTGATCATAGTCCAACCCTAGATCCCACAAAGGGCGGCGGCAGATGGCGTCGATGTGGTGGCCCTGTGTGCCGGGTGGAAACCGCAGTGTTGCTAGGGCGTGGAACGCTTTAAACACGGCGGTATAGGCGCGGTCATACCCATCCGGCCTGACCTTTCCGAAGGCAAAGCTGCGGGTGGCGTCGGTTGTGCCGGTCTCATACTGGCCGCCAGAATCCAGCAGATATGTCCCTTCAGGGTCAATTGTTGCCGCATCCTCCGGAATGGTCGCGTAATGGCACATGGCAGCATTCGCACCCGCGGCCGAAATGGTATTGAAGCTTTCCTCAAGATACCCGGCACGGTCGCGGCGGCAGGACTGAATTTTGTCTTTTGCTTCAAGCTCGGTCACTTGTCTGTTGAGAGAGGCTCGCGCCGGGATTTCAGCATTTAGCCAACCACAGAACTCGGTCCACGCGATGGCATCTTGAAGGTGACAGGCACGCAGGCCTTCTATTTCGACCGGATTTTTCCGGGCCTTGAAAAGCGTCAGCGGACTGCTGGCCGCTCGACCTTGCGCAGATGACCGGTCGAGGGCCAGACGCACCGCAGCCGGGGAAAATTCGCCATCGTATTGCACGCACGCGCCACGACCCGACAACTCCGAAAGGGTCGGTAGAAATGCTGCTGGCGGATGCAGCGTCACGGTGTCGGGCAGATGATCGCAGATTTCTGGGCTGAATTTTTTGGTTTCGACGAACCAGTCAACCTGACCCGATGAACGCGCCAACAAAAAAGACTGTGGAACCGGACAATAAGCCACATCCGAACCGCGCACATTGAGAAGCCATGCTATGTTGTCCGGCTGTGTTTCCACCAGCAGATCGACCTCGTCGCTTTGCAGGGTTGCGACAAGCTGAGAGATCTTTTCATCCGCGCCTACACCCGTGAATTGTGTCGGAAAGGCAGAGATGATGCCGTTGGGCGGCGCGGGCTGATTGGGCCAGATCGCGTCAACAGGGTTGTCTTCAACGGCGACAAAACGGGCGCGCGATCCATTCAGCGCATCCGTGAAGCGGTCATGCAAAACGGGCGGCAGGTGCATGGCGTCAAACCCGACGGACCAGCCCTGTTCGGCGACGGTGGCCAGCCAGAATTCAGGCGGCTCGTCGTGCAGATGGTGATGCGAGAACAAAGGTTCCGGGCATTGATTGGCAGCCTGAACCACATATCGTCCATCAACAAACATGGCGACAGTGTCACCTGTCACGATGGCCAGTCCGGCAGTACCGGTGAAGCCGGTCACATAGGCCAGCCGTTCGTCATGCGGCGCGACGTATTCGGCCTGATGCGCATCGTAGCGGGGCAGAACAAATGCATTAAGACCACGGGTGCGCATCTCGTCGCGCAGGGCTGAAACGATCCGAGCGCGGTCAGGCATGGGCGTTGATCTCTTTGACGTGGTGGCAGGCGACCCGGCCGCGATTTTCGAACGGCATCAGGGCAGGAGTATCGGTCCTGCAAATCTCGGATGCGTGGCGACAGCGGACATGGAACGGGCAGCCCGATGGCATGTTCAGGGGCGAGGGCAACTCTCCTTCAAGCGGGATGGCCTTGCCCCGATCATCCGGGTTCAGGGATGGCGCGGCAGACAAAAGCGCCTGACTGTAGGGATGGGCAGGGGCGGAGAACAATGTCTCGCTATCGCCGATTTCGACGATCCGGCCCAGATAGATCACCGCAACGCGATTTGACACATGCCGCACCAGTCGCAGGTCGTGAGCCACAAACAGGATGGTCAGGCCCAGTTTTTGCTGCAGGTCCAGCAGCAGGTTGACCACCTGCGCCTGCACCGACACATCCAGCGCCGAAACCAGTTCATCCGCAATCAGCACTTCGGGCTCGACCGCCAGTGCGCGGGCAATGGCGATGCGCTGTCGCTGGCCACCGGAAAACTCGTGCGGCAGTTTGTGCTGAGCGTCCTGAGGCAGACGCACAAGGTCCAGCAGTTCCGCGACACGGGCGGGGATGTTCGCTTTGGTGCGCATGTCGTGGACCGCCAACGCCTCGGACAGAATCTGGCCCGTTGTCATGCGTGGGTTCAGCGAGGAATAGGGGTCCTGGAACATCATCTGAACGCGCCGGTTGTAACTGCGGTCGCCGCCTGCATCTTCGAAGATATCCTGCCCCTCGAAACGGATCGTCCCGTCACTGGGGCTATGCAATCGAACGATGCAGCGGGCCAGCGTGGATTTCCCGCAACCGGATTCGCCGACGACGCCAAGCGTTTCACCCCGGATAAGATCCAGGCTGACGCCATTCAGCGCCCGCACCACTCGACCCGGCCGGCCGGTGGCAAGATCAGAAAGGCTGCGACCCAGGGCAAACCGCTGATGCAGGTCGCGTATTTCGATAACGGCATTGTTCATGCGGCGTTTCCTTCGGCCTTGGTCACAGGGTTGAAGCAGGCCACCTGCCTGCTATCCGCGATCACCGACAGAACCGGGCGGTCCTGCTGGCAGGGCTGGATGCAGGCCTCGCAGCGTGGCGCAAAGGCGCATCCCTGCGGAAGCGCGTCCAGAGATGGAGGAACACCCGGCACGGAATAAAGCGGCGTCCGAGGTGTAAGATTTTCCGGAACCGAGCGCATCAGGCCAACTGTGTAAGGATGGCGGGGTTCGCGCAGCACATCCCGAACCGGCCCCTGTTCGACGATCCGGCCTGCATACATAACCGCCACGTTGTCACAGGTTTGGGCGACCACGCCCAGATCATGAGTGACAAGGACGACGCCCATTTCCATCTCGTCCGCCAGACGCAGAATCAGATCGAGGATCTGCGCCTGAATGGTCACATCCAGCGCCGTAGTCGGCTCATCCGCCAGCAGCAACCTGGGGTTGGCGGCCAGTGCGATTGCGATCATGACCCGTTGGCGCATTCCACCGGAGAACTGGTGCGGGTAATCCCTGAGCCTTTGCGCCGCCGAGGGGATGCCGACCAGATCCAGCATCTCGACCGCCCGGTCGCGCCGGGCTTTTCCGGACAGATCCGTATGTGCGCGCAATGTCTCCTCCAGTTGCAGACCCACTGTCAGCAATGGGTTCAGCGAGGTCATGGGTTCCTGAAAGATCATCGCGATCTCGCGCCCCTGGACCTGCCGCAGAGCGCGGTCCGGCAGCGGCACCAGATCGCGGCCCTGCCAGCGGACCTGCCCGCTGACATCGCCATAACGCCGCGCCAGTCCGATGATCGAGCGCAGGGTGACGCTTTTGCCCGAACCGCTTTCACCGACCAGCCCCAGAACCTCGCCACGAGCCACGCTGAAGCTGACGTCGCGCAGGGCCGGCAGTTCCCGGCCGTTGCGGTGGAAAGTGGTGTTAAGCCCCTGAACCTCGAGGATGGGAGTTCGTTCAGTCATCTCTTATCCCCGTGGTCTCAGCAGATCGGCCAGCCCGTCGCCCAGCAGCGAAAAGCCAAGGCCCGTCAAAACGATTGCCAAACCGGGCATCAGGCTGAGCCACCATGCGGTCGAGATGAAATTGCGCCCCTCGGCGATCAGCACGCCCCATTCCGCCTGCGGTGGCTGCGCGCCCAACCCAAGATAGCCCAGCGACGAACCCAGCAAGATCACCAGCGCCATGTCAGTCATCCAGTAAACAATGACCGGGGTGATGGCGTTAGGCAGCAGGTGGCGGAAGATGATGCGCCGGTCGGAATAGCCCATGACCACCCCGGCGGCGGCATAGTCATTGCACATCTGTGCGATCACCTCGGCCCGCATCAGACGCGCGTAGTAGACCCAGTAGACCACTGATATGGCGATATACATGTTGATAAGGCCCGGCCCCAAAACGGCGACTACCGCGATCACCAGCACCAGAAATGGAAATGTGATGACCGCATCGACGATCCGACCAAAGATCAGATCGGCAAAACCCCGGTAGTATCCAACCAAGGCCCCGATGATGACACCTGTCACCAGAGCAAAGACGGTGCCAAAGACCGCCATCTGCATATTGACCTGATAGGCCCAGATCACGCGGGACAGGCTGTCCCGCCCCAGCAGGTCGGTGCCGAACGGATGCTCCCACGAGGGAGGCTTTCGCACCGCCAGGTAGTCAATCGCATTTGGATCGTAGGGCGCGAAAACCCCCGGGAAGATGGCCAGCAGGGTCGAAAACCCGATGATCAGCAACCCGGCCGCAAAGCCCGGTTTGCGCAAGGCGGCGCGGGCAAAGGACGGGCGGCTGGCGGTAAAGGTCACGTCACTCATTGCAGGCGCATCCTTGGGTCCAGGCGGCTTTGGAACAGGTCCGTCATCAGAAAGACCAACGAGACAAGAAGCGCGAAGGTCAGGGTCAGCCCCTGTATCAGCGGGTAGTCGCGGGCAAAGATCGCCTCCAGCATCAGCCGTCCCATGCCGGGCACCGCAAAGACTGTCTCGGTAACCAGCGTGCCGCTCATCAGATTGCCGATGGACAGACCCAAGAGGGTAACCGTGGAAATCAGCGCGTTGCGCAGCACGTGACGGCCAAGGATCAGGCGCGGCGGCAGACCCTTGGCGCGGGCGAACTGGACATACTCGGCATCCAGAACCTCGATAATCGCGCTGCGCAAGTTCCGCATGATGATGGCCGAAGTATAAAGCGCCACGGTCACCGAAGGCAGAAACAGGTGATAGAGACGCTCACCAAACGTGTCGCCATAGCCACCCACCGGGAACAGGCGCAACTGCGCCGCCAAAAAGGTCAGCAGGACCAGCCCGATGTAAAACACCGGCATCGACAGGCCGATCTGGAACACGGTGCGGATCACCGCATCGGGCCAGCGGCCGCGATTGAGCGCCGCGACAAAGGCCAGCGGACCAGCGATGATCAGGGATAGCACAACCGAGTAGATCGTCAGGAAAACGGTGATCGGCAATCGATCGGCAATGACGCCCACGACATCCGTCCGCATCAGGATCGAACGGCCCAGATCGCCCTGCAGAGTATTGGTCAGAAACAGCCAGAATTGCACTGGCATCGGTTCCGTCAGACCCAGCCTTTCCCGGATTGCAGCAATATCGGCGTCAGATGCGCGGTCCCCGGCCATGGCGATGGCCGGATCACCGGGCAACAGGCGCACCAGCATGAATATGATGATCATGACCAGAAAGAAGGTCGGGATCATCAGCAAAAGCCGTTTAAAGATGTAGGACAGGCTGGACAATTCGACGCTCCGCAAAGGGCCCCGCCGCAGGGTGCGGCGAGGCAAGGGATCAGCTCTTAGCGGCTGACTGTGGCTTCATCGAAGATGTTATTGCCAAGCGGGGTCTGAACATAGCCCTCGACCGCCGTCCCCAGCGCGACAGCGAAAGGTGTTTCATACATGAACAGCAAGGGGGCTGCCTCGGCATAAAGTGCCTGCATGCGGTCGAACTTGGCCTTTCGAGAGTCCGGGTCCATGTCTTTGGCGGCCTCTTCGAACAGGGTGTTGAACTCTGCGTTCTCCCAACCGGTGCCGACAGCCTTGGCAGTCGGTGTGTAGCCCAGCCAGCCGACAACCTGGCTGGGATCGTTCACATCGTTGACCCAGCCATAGGTGTGAATGTCAAACTCACCCGAGCGGTTCTTGGCCCCGCGCGTGGCGCCGTCGACCTGTTCAACGACCAGATCAATTCCCAACTCGCCCCACATTTGCTGAAGCGCGGCGAAAATTGTTGCGTCATCGGCGGATCCGGCCAGCGTGGTCAGAGTCACCCGCGTGCCGTCCGCGACCCCGGCATCCGCGATCAACCCTTTGGCTTTTTCAAGATCATAGCTATAGAGCGGGCTCAGATCGGCCGCATATTGCGTTGCTTTGGCCATCAGCGGTGAGCTCATGGGTTGGCCCGCACCGTGCAGAACCACACCGATCAGAGCATCCTTGTTGGTGCCATAGTTCAGCGCCTGCCGCACGCGGGGGTCTGCCAGCGGGTTGGGGGAACCGTCGGCGCGTGTCTCACGGGTGTTGATCGGCGAATAGATGATCCGTGTTGACGGATACAGCTGCATGTTGATGTTCGGATCGGCCTCAAGCTCGGCCACGCGGCTGAACGGGATGAACTCGGCTGCATCCACCTCTCCCGCCTGGAGGCGCAGAATGCGGGTTGCATCATCGGGAACGATCTCGAAATGGACGCCGTCCAGATAGGGCAGGGCTTTGCCATCCGCGCCCATGCGCCAGTAATGCTCGTTGGCGCAGAAATCCATGCTGGCCCCTTGTTCAAAGCCGCACAAATAGAACGGGCCGGTGCCGACGCCTGCGCTTGTGGCCGCGAAAATGGCAGCGGATTTGTCCTGATCCGTTTCACCTGCGGCTGCGTCAAATGCGGCTTTCGAAACGATGGCCGTGTTGAATGTGGCCAACATCGACAACAGGGTGGGATCGGGGTCCTTCAAAGCGATGGTGATCGCGTTTCCATCCGCGGACACCGTGTCAATCGATCCCAGCAGACCGGCCCATGGGCTCAGGTCAGGGTTGCGGGCGCGATCCAGCGAAAAGACTACATCCGCGCCCGACATGGGCGAGCCGTCAGCGAACTGGATACCTTCTCGCAGGGTCAGGGATACGGTCTTGCCATCCTCTGACACTGCATAGTCTTCTGCAAGCCCGGGTTCTACCGAGTTGCCATCGGGGCTGCTGCGCAAAAGCGTGTCGAACAGGCTGCCAACCATCCAGATATCGGGGTTGCGGTCCGCGTAAATCGGATCGATCAGGCGCGATCCGTCATAGCGGGCAAAGTTCAATGTGCCCCCGCGTTCCTGCGCCAGAACGGGCAGCGCAAGCGTCGCGGCGACCGTGGCGCCCAATAATGTCTTCAGCTTCATCTTCTTCTCCTCCCGCAAGTCTTCTTGCTCCTGCGGAGGGACATTAAGCGATTCTTAGTTTTACTAAAGTTTTTTTTAGCAAAAGATGAAACTTTTTTAGACCGCGGCATTCCGGGACTGAGTTTTTCGCAGTCCTAACCGCTGTCTGGTGGCGCGGAATCCTTGATCGGAGAGGTTGTAACCCACAGTTCGACGGCCTCGGTTTCGCCCAGGACAACGGAATAGTGAGGCGTCGATGTGTCGTGATGAACCACATCACCGGGTGACATGATAAAAACACGATCACCCAGATGGTATTCCAGTTGACCGGCTTGCAGATAGCAAAAGGCTTCACCGCTGTGGCACATACGTTCCGATACGTGGCCCGGCGGGCGATGAACGATCTGCGGGTGGAACAGAGCGCCCAGAAATCCCGGCCCGAGTTTCTCGTAAAACCGCCCGCGCAAGCCAAGGGAATAGGTCTGTCTGCTATCCTTGGCGACAAACTCGGAAAAGACCTGTGGAACGCTCAGCAGTTGTTCGATGGTTGTCTGCAAGGCCGCGGCAATTGCCATGAGAGAGGTTAAGGAGGGAGAGCTGAGCCCACGCTCGACCTGCGACAGGAAACCTGTGGTCAGATCGGCCTTCTTGGCCACCTGATCCAGCGTCAGCCCCATCGCCTTGCGGCGTCGCCGGATCGCCTGACCCAATTCGGTCGGCTGCCCCTTGGTTTTTACCCGCGTTGTCGGAGCTTGCATCCGGTCTCTCCTGCATTCCATTTGTTCTGACCATTGAACAGAAGAATGTGGGGAAGATCAAAATTTATTTTAGTACATCTAAAAATCCGGCACCAAGTGTTGTCAACTTTGCTTCCTTGCCTTTTGAAAATCAAGAAACTCCCGTGAGATGGCTTGAGCCGCCATCTCCAGCAGTCGGGCTCCGTCTGTGGGCGTGGCCAAGGCAGAATGGGATCCGACCCGCCCGTCCGGGAATTCTGCGCGGTGTTCATCGGGCGGCCCGTGACGGTCTCCGCTGTGATCACGCAGGTATTGAGGGGTCAGCTTTTGCGGCGGCTCTTCGGCGCGTTCGTCGGTTATGACGCCCAACAAGGATTGCGTGATGGCAACTTCGGACGGGGTGGCGTGCATCCCTTCCCATTCTCCGTATAGCGTTCGCCGCAATGCGTTGACGGGTTCAGGTTCCCACCAGCTGCGGGTGATCAAGGCGTTCGGGGGCAGGTCGGCGCTTATGGCCTGCAGCGGTGCAATGTTCGCACCATGGCCGTTAACGATGAAGACGCCAGAAAAGCCCTGCGCCAAAAGGCCTTCAATGATTTCCCTTGCGTAAAGGGTGAACACATCCGGGGTAACGGAAACCGTGCCGGGAAAGGCAGCGTTGAAAGGTGCGGGCGTGTAGGCCAGGGCGGGTGCCACGATCGCGTCACACAGATCAGCGGCGCGCAGCGCGACGGCCCGGGCACAGATCGTATCGGTCCCGATCCGCCCGATCGGCCCGTGCTGTTCGGTCGAACCGACAGGAAGTATAACGGCGCAGCCATTGCTTAGGCGTTCGTCAACTTCGTACCAGGTCATGTGTTCCAGTTGCATCAGGTGTCCTTACGGTTACGCGCGCTTTCCCTTTTTGTACCGGGGCGGTACGCTGCGAGCATGGAAGATTCCGCACCCATCGAAGGGGAAAAGCCCCGGCTGGATCAGGTAATCGGCGCAGCGGTCAAAACCCACAGGGTTCTGGCCGGCCTGACGATCGCTGAACTGTCGGCGCGCGCCAATGTCTCGCCAGCGATGATTTCCAAGATCGAGCGGGGACAGGTATCCGCTTCGCTGAGTTCGCTTGAGGCGTTGGCGAAGGCCACGGGCGTTCCGCTGATCAATTTCTTCGCCGGAACTGCCGAAGTGACGGATGTATCCTTTGTGGCCGCCGGCGAGGGCATGACGGTTCAGCGTATGGGCAGCGATTTTGGGCATGCGTTCAAACTGATCGGACGGGCGGAAGCCAGCCACGTGAGCTTTGAGAGCTTCCTTGTCACGCTTGAAGGCCCCTTGCCGCTGGGCCCGCTTTATCAGCATGAAGGGGCAGAGTTCGTGCATGTAACCGAGGGCGAAATGATCTTTCGGTGCGGCGAAGGCTTGTACCACATGCGCCCCGGCGACAGTCTGAGTTATGATTCCAGTACGACCCATGGGGCGGTTGAGCTTAAGACGGACAAGGTCAGTTTTATTTCACTTCTGGCCAAAGCAGTGCCTGGCTAGACCGTCCGCTCCGGCCGGAGCGAACGGTTCTGAATATGGGGATCAAAGCCCCCATTTTTCCTTGTTGGCCTCAAAGAACCCCTGCGCCTTTTTCACTTTGATCCAGTTGTTCACGTAATTGATCCATACCTGATCGTCCTGTGGTAGCAGCATGGCGATGGGCGAAGGAGAACGCGCCTCGGCGCCGGCAACCGGGACAACCGGAAATTTGGCTTCCAGCGTCGCGCCTTCGATGTTTGACGTGATAAAGACGTCGGCACGTCCGGCCAGAACCTCCTGAAATCCGCGGGCAGGGGCCTCGACCACCTTGATATCCGCGTTCGGGAACCATTCGCGCGCACGTTTTTCGAATGTGGTGCCAAGGGTTGTTGCAACCTTGACGTCAGGCTGGTTGATCGAGTCGTAGCCGTTGAAACGGTCGGCCTTGTCCTTGGTCGTGAACGGATAGAGTTCGACCGAAATGTAGCTTTCCGAGAAACCCGCAACCTTCATGCGCGGCGGCGAGATCGAAGCCGAACCGGTCATGTGGTATTTGCCCGAAACCACGCCGTTGACCAGCGTTTTCCAGTCGGTCGGAACAAACTCGACCTCGACCCCTAGGTCGTTGGCCAGCTCGGTCATGATGTCGATGTCATACCCTTTGTAGCTGTTGGTTGCAGGGTCGCGCAGGGTCATCGGGTTCCAGTCACCGGTTGTGCCAACCTTCAGGACACCGCCATCAAGGATTTCGTTCAGCGCTGACTGGGCCTGTGCGGCCCCGGCAAGGGCCAGTCCGATGGCTGCCGCAGCGGCCGTCCTGAGTAGGTTTTTCATCTGAGTGCTCCCGTTGGTTGTTCATTGATTGCCGTTGTATACTAGCATTTTTGATGCTTGATTTAACGTCAAGTGCAACGTTAACCTCAAGAAAAATATTTCTTCCCAGGAAAACTTCATACCAAGGGAGCCCGGCCAGTGAGCGAAACGGCAATCGAACTTGTGAATGTCAATAAATGGTACGGCGATTTCCATGTTTTGAAGGACATCAATCTCAGCATCAAGTCGGGCGAAAAGGTTGTGATCTGCGGCCCTTCGGGGTCCGGCAAATCGACCGTGGTGCGCTGTATCAACCGATTGGAAGAACACCAAAAAGGCACCATCCGTGTTGATGGAATTGAACTGACGAATGACCCCAAATCCGTGACGGCCATCCGGTCCGAGGTCGGAATGGTGTTTCAGCAGTTCAATCTATTCCCGCACCTGAGCGTTCTGGAAAACCTGACCCTTGGCCCGATCAAGTCACGAGGAATGTCGCGTGCCGACGCCGAGGCTCGGGCGAGGCACTATCTGGAGCGGGTTCACATCCCGGATCAGGCCGAAAAACGCCCCGGCCAACTGTCCGGGGGACAGCAGCAGCGCGTCGCCATCGCGCGGTCGTTGTGCATGGAACCCCGGGTCCTGCTGTTTGACGAACCCACGTCGGCACTGGACCCCGAGATGATTTCCGAAGTGCTTGATGTGATGGTGGAACTTGCGCAAGAAGGTATGACCATGGTCGTGGTGACACATGAGATGGGCTTTGCCCGCAAAGTGGCAGACAACATGGTGTTCATGGATGCGGGGCAGATTGTCGAGCAGGGCAACCCCGAGGAGTTCTTTGGCGCCCCCCGATCCGAGCGCTGTCAGAAATTTCTCAGCCAGATACTGCAACATTGAGGGGGCCAAACGCGATGATAAGAAACCTTCTTCTTCTCCTGTCGTTTCTGGCGCTTGCAGCTTGTTCCAGTTCTTCCACATGGGGATGGTATGTCATCAATCCGATGACCGAAGCGGGCTGGATCAATGTCAAATTCCTAATTTCCGGCATGGGCGACACCATCTTGATTTCAGTGATCGCCGCTGTCATTTCGATTGTTCTGGGGCTGATCGTGGCATTGCCGGGGCTGGCCAAAAGCAGGGGCTGGCGTTTGGTGAACCGGGTCTATGTCGAACTGATCCGCTCGATCCCGCTGCTGCCCATGCTGTTCTGGGTCTTCTACGGCCTGCCGATCGTTTTTCGTGAAATGGGCCTGAACATACCGATTGATCCGTTTTGGGGCGCGATCATCACGCTTGCCTTGTCCGACAGCGCATTTACGGCCGAGATATACCGGGCCGGTATCCAGTCGATTGCCAAGGGACAGACCGAGGCGGCCCAGACCATCGGCCTGAACTATCTTCAAACCATGCGCTATGTGATCCTGCCTCAGGCGATCCGGCGCATTTTGCCGCCGCTGGCGAACCAGTTCATCTACATTGTCAAGATGAGCGCCTTTGCCAGCGTCATCGGCATGCAGGAACTGACGCGGCGCGCGAACGAGCTGGTGGTGACGGAATACCGCCCGCTTGAGATCTATTCGCTGCTGATCCTTGAATATCTGATCCTGGTTCTGATCATCAGCGCCGGAGTGCGCTGGCTGGAACGCCGCATGGGATCGGACGAACGCGGCTGAAGGAGGACGACATGGACTGGAATGACTTCATGGCCGGGATTGAGGCCGACATCGCAACATATTCGAAAGAAGTGCCCGAAACGGTCAAAGGCTTTGGCATCATGGGGAAGGCCGCCAAGTCTAACGGCGCGCTCAGCGAAAAAACCAAAGAGTTCATGGCGCTCGGTATCGCAATTGCGACGCGCTGTGACAGTTGTATCGGCTTTCACGTCCGTTCTTTGGTGCGCCTCGGTGCCAGCCGGGAAGAACTGTGCGAGGCGCTGGCCATGGCGACCTATATGGGCGGCGGCCCGTCTTATGCCTACAGCGCCAAGGCGCTCAAGGCGTTCGACACCTTTTCAAAACAAGCTTAACGGCTGATCGTGATGCCCGCGCGGCGCGCCGTTGTTCTCAGCTGATCCAGCAAGTCCGCGTCGCGCTGAACGTATCGTGTTTCTGTTACAGTCAGCGCGCCGGGTGTTACCCGATCTTCGAACAGCATCATCGCCAATGCGGAACTGTCACGCACGGATGACCAGATCATGCCATCTGCGGCGGGATTGTCTTTCCAGATCAAGGCGGCAAGCTCCCGGCAAGTGGGATAGTTGCTTTCATCGTAGGTAAGCAAGTCAGCTTCCGCGATGTCCCAGGCGGCGAGTTCCGGCGTAAACAAACGAACCAACTGAAGTTCCCGCCTGGTAGTTAACCGGCTTGCTGCATAGTCATCAAGACGGTTACGAGGGAATGTCTGATACTTGGCCGGACGTTCTCGGAACAGTGTTTCATAAGCCGCGCCATCAAATGTGGTAGCGGAGTAAAGAGTGGGAACTATTTTGCCCTCGAGATCCTGAAAGGGGGCGAAGCGGGACGTGCCGTAACCGGGATTGAACTGATCACCATCCAGAACGTCTCGGTGCAGGCGAAAGACCTCTCGCCCGCTTTCCAGCGCAAAGTAGGGATGCTGTCCGGCCGCATTCGGAAGTATCACGCGCCGTCAGCCTGCCGGCGTTTCAAACGCGCGCGCAGCGGCATCGACAACCCGCGCGTCACCGGCCTGAACAAGATCAATCGGCCGAGCACCATCCAGCGCGTTTTGGGGCGCGACAAGCCAAAAGGCAGTTTGCCAGGGAGTCAAATCCTGCGGAAGCGCCGCAAGCACGTCCGCCAAGGTCGCATGGGGCCGCCCATCAGCATTAAATTGGAACGCCGGATACAGGTCCTTGCCCTGCAGTTTGACCGAAAAGATCTTTCCGGCCTTTTTCCAGTCGTTCGCCGTGGCTGACTTGTTTCTCGATGTGCTGCCAGACATGGCATGGATCTGGGCGCTTGTAAGGACCTCAAAATCGCTCAGGAACTCAGCGCGCAGCCGGGCGTTGTCGTCGTCAATCTTTGCCTCGACCTGATCGAACGCGTCCGTGTCGAGATAGGCATCGATCATCGCGTCAATACGCTCCTGAGCGCGCTCCAGCTTTCGTCTGGCAACCGAGGATGCGATGAGATGAAATGTCCTGGGCGACATGTCCCGAACACCGCTGATAAGGATCAGGGATTTGTCCTTTTGAGCAAGCCGAACCGCTTCCTGCGCGGAAAGATCGCGTTCGGTATCTTCTGCGACATCATAAAGATGAAGAATCCTGGACATCACAAGCTTCCTTATATTTCATATACGACAATATAGATAAGAAGCATCAGAAAACAAGCATTGCGAAGCCGTTGTCATTGGCCAAAGCGAGTACTTCGGCAATACAAATCTTTTTAACATAATCTTGATTATGCGATTAACGCATGTAGCGGGGTGGATTCACAAACGAAGTGCGAATTCTGTATCAAAACAAAGTGTTGCATGAAGGATATTGAATGGGAAGCTGTTACCCTCACCTGAGTTTGGAAGAACGTCGTAAGATTGCCATGTGGCGAGACGCCAGAATGCCGGTGCCGGAGATTGCGGATCGGATGGGTCGCGCACCGTCGACGATCTATCGCGAGTTGAAGCGCAATTTCTTCACGGACACGGAAATGCCGGAGCTGAATGGTTATCACGCGATAGCGGCTCAAAACATGTATGAGGGCCGCCGCGCCATCCATCGGAATGTGGTTATGCACCCGGATTTGAAGGAGGCCATCGAAGATCGGTTCAAAACCGGCTGGTCTCCTGAACAGATTGCAGGCCGGACGCGCCTGGAACGCCATTCGATCTGCGTGAGCCACGAGACGATCTATCGTTTTGCCTATTCCAAGGATGGTCTTGATGAGCAGTTCTATCGGCACCTGTCTGAGCATCGCAAACGCCGCCGCCCGTGCGGATACCGGCGGTACCACCGTACGCAGTTCTTCGACAGCCAAGGCTTGTCACGCAGGCCGGAACCGTATCACGCAACGGACTGAGTTCGGCCATTGGGAGTGCGATCTGATGATGTTCCGTAAGGAGTATTGAAAGACCAACGTGACTTCGCTCGTCGAGCGCGTCAGCCGCTATGCTGTCTTCATGCGCAATGAAGATCGTCAATCGAAGCCGATCATGGAAGCATTGATCAAGGGGCTCGCCCCCCTGCCCGCCGATGCCCGGCAGTCGATTACCTTCGACCGCGGGAACCGAGTTCTCGGCCTGGCAAAGATTGAAGGATGGTATGTGAGCTGACAGTTGGTTCTGCGATCCGCGGGCTCCCTGGCAGAAAGGTACGGTCGAAAACACCAACAACAGGCTGCGAAGATACCTCCCCAGATCAACCGAGCCGACGGCGCTGACAAATCGATTTTTGAGGTGGATTTGCCACCGCCTCAATTCAATGCCGCGCAAAATGCCTCGGCTACCGAACACCCGCCGAAGTCTTCGAAAGCAACCTGATGGAAATTCAGAACCGGCTGACGTAAAGAACAAATAAGAAATTGCGCTTCAACGTGAGTCCACACCGGGTGGATTTGTCGGAGTACGAAGATAATACGGTTGAGTTATTGAGACTCGCCTCCCATTGAATTCAACACCTTAAGATTTTTGTTCTTTTTGAATTTTTCGACGGTTCAAGCGCTTCAAGTCTAAGTCAAGCAGAAAGCCAGTAAGCCTCTTCGCAACCTAGAAACCGGTGCAGTGTGTCTTACTAGTACATGGTTGATCGGCAGAATACCCTGCCCCAGCACACGGCCGATATTGTTGAAAAACTCCAGTTTTGGCCAAAACCTGTAAAAAATTACCCATTGAGAGGCGGTTGAAGTTCTTGGCCAGGGGTTCGGCCAAAGCATTGGTTCCGAGATGTGCGAGGCTGTCATGGCCTTCTCTGGGCAAGTGGCGTCAACATTGCTGACGCGATGGAAAATAGGCGAAAAAGCGAGTGGGCCGAATTCTCGAGTTTTTCAACAATATCGGCACATAGCTGCCGTTGGCCACACCGCTTCGATACTGTGATTGCAGCCCGCTTAGCGGCCATTCGCTGCGATCGCGAAATGTGTAGCAGGCCGAACTCACGCTCTGCGGGACGGAGTTTCCATTCGCTGCTGGAAGCACCACGGTGTGTTCTGCGGGCACATCTTCTACGTACTACGAGGTATGGCAGCCCATGTGACAGAGCCGCATAAACAGTGATCTGTTAGACTTTTTTGCTGTAAATTTCCGGCTTTCTGCATCGCACAGCGGTCAGCAGTCTAGGCAACGTTTAGGAGTTTCTTGCACTGCGCCAAGCCCTCGAAAACTGTCCAAAACGTAAGACCACTTTACTCAAGTCAGTTGATCTTTTGAAACCTGATCAAGCAAACCAGTCCAGGCGGCAACCGCATACATTCGATCACGATTTAGCCGTGGGTCGGCAACCCGCTTGAGAGTAACGTCGGGCACATCATCAGACCTACCCAAGTCCTCAAATATCTCCTCAAAACAGGTCCTCGTCGGCACTGACCAACATGCCTACAAGCAATCTCCCAACCACAGATGCTACTGATTTCAGTTGAGACAAAAGTTGTCGGTTCCAGCTACGTTAAGCACGTTGAGAGGCAATGATGAATAAGGCCCAGTTCCCGGGCAGAAAGTCATGTGGCACTCCGGCCCGCCACGACAGGTGCTAGGGTCAAGACACATAGCCAGTAAGTGACGATTGCCGCCAGCGCGATGGCTGACAGGAAGACCTTTGGGCATCTGTCGTAACGGGTCGCGACCCGCCGC
>NZ_JBQFLX010000007.1:0-214523 GCF_056531525.1 Ruegeria sp. N11 | reverse complement strand
ATCCGCGAAGGCGGCCGCACCGTCGGCGCCGGCGTTGTGTCGAAGATCATCGAGTAATTCGCATCTGCAAAAAGCTACGGAAAGGGCGTCCCACGGGACGCCCTTTTTTTTGTTTTTGCTAAGCCTTCTGTAATGCTAACTTCTTTCGTATTGAGACATTGCAATTAGAAAGAGTCATAAGATGCATTTTTCGGCGCGTTCAATTTGTCTTGTCATAGCAGTTGTTTTCTCATCTACCTCAGCGTCTTCACAACAGATTGCGGATAAGATCTATCACGGAGGGCCCATCGTAACGATGAACGATACGGCTCCGTCCGCCGAAGCTGTCGCAGTTAAAGATGGGCGCATTCTTGCCGTTGGGTCGCTGTCTGACTTGTCGGCGCATCAGGGTGAAGAAACCGAAACCTATGATCTGGAAGGGCGCGCGATGCTTCCAGGTTTCGTAGACAGCCACGGGCATGTCGTTTTGGGGGGGGTGCAGGCTTTGTCCGCCAACCTTCTTGCGCCACCGGACGGGGAGGTCACTGATATCGCCAGTCTGCAATCCACACTGACAGACTGGGCCGAGGAGAATGCGCAGGCTGTTGAAAAGGTCAAAATGATCATCGGCTTTGGTTACGACAATGCGCAACTAAAGGAACTGCGCCACCCTACGCGGCAGGAGTTGGACGTGGTGTCCGAGGACCTGCCGGTCGTCATTATTCATCAGTCTGGGCACCTGGGTGTGGCAAACTCGAAAGCCCTGGAGTTGGCAGGCATCACAGCCGCCTCAGAGGCTCCTCCGGGTGGGGTCATTCAACGCGATGAGGCCGGGGAACCAAATGGTGTTCTGGAAGAATACGCGTTCTTTTCGGTTCTGGTGCCGATTTTGGGGAATCTGGGCGAGGAAGGTCTGGCGGCTTTTGCCCGAGCCGGAACCAAACTTTGGGCAAAGTTTGGATACACGACCGGGCAAGAAGGCCGGTCATCGGGTGAAATAGTCGAAGCTCTCAAGAAAGTTGCCGCAGAAGAAGGGCTTCCTATCGACGTTGTCGCGTTTCCAGATGTTCTCGAGTCGAGGGAGTATATTGGCGCAAACACCTCGGCGGATTATGACAACCGGGTTCGGGTAGGTGGCTGCAAGTTGACAATTGACGGATCGCCGCAGGGCTTTACAGCTTTGCGGGATCGACCCTATTACGATCCGGTTGGAAACTATGCCGCCGGGTATGCAGGATACTCCGCCATCACAATGGAGCAACTCCAGGATGCCGTGAACTGGTGTTTCGAGAACGGTTTCCAGATCCTCGTACACTCCAACGGTGAAGGGGCATCGGACATGCTGATTGCGGCCCTCGAAGAGGCGCAGATCAAGTATGGGGATCCGGGCAATCGGCCTGTTCTGGTTCACGGTCAATTTCTGCGAGAGGATCAGGTCGCCAGCATCAAACGGTTAGGAGTGTTCCCGACGCTTTTCCCTATGCACACATTCTACTGGGGTGATTGGCACCGGGAACACACAGTCGGTCCAGTGAATGCCGACAATATCTCTCCAACAGGGTGGCTGCATGAGCGGGACATGATGTTCGGCACGCATCACGATGCCCCGGTCGCCTTTCCGGACAGTATGCGTGTCCTTGCGGCGACGGTTACACGTCGAACACGGTCTGGTGACATTCTTGGGCCGCACCAGAGGGTTGATGTGATGACTGCGTTGAAAGCCATGACAATTTGGCCCGCCTGGCAACATTTCGAAGAAGATCAGAAGGGCTCAATCGAAGTTGGAAAAGTCGCCGATTTCGTCATTTTGTCCGACGATCCAACTGCTGTTGATCCCGAGAAGCTGGCCGAACTTGAAGTACTTGTGACCATAAAGGGGGACGAGGTTGTCTATGAGGCCGAAGACGGTATCAGGGAAGGCAATCTGCAATTCTCGCCGTTTTCGAAGGATCCAGTAATCGCGCATCTTTTTCTGCATGCGGTTTATCAAGGGATGAAGGTCGAAACCCCATGGCTCGTGCGGAATTAACATGAGTTTTTTCGCGGAAAGCTGAGGCGTTTTGTCGAAGATCATCGAGTAAATCGCATCTGCAAAAAGCTACGGAAAGGGCGTCCCGCAGGACGCCCTTTTTTGCTTCGTGCACGGCCGAGACTACTTCGCGAATGATCTCGGGGTGCGGACTCTGCTGAACATAAGGCCGTTCCACTCCTGCAAGCGGTTTGCCCTGCGGACGTGACCGCCCATTTTCAGAAACGCCGCTCGAAGCCCAGCTCAAACTCGGTTTCCGTATAGCTGTAGGCCCGGATATCAGACTGAGTTCGGTTGTATTCCAGTTGCAGGAACGGCGAGAAGCCGTTGCCGAAAAACAGATCGTTTTTTTCGACCCTGACTGCCGTACCCCATGACGTCTCGTCCGGTGAAGCGGTGAGGATCGGGCTAGGGGTCTGGAATGTCTTGTTTTCAAGATAGACGGACGGACGAAACGTGAAGCCGCCGCGAGTGTCAACCTGACCAAACAGGGTCAATCGCTTGCGCAAGTAATTATCCAGATCGCCTTCGACTGACTTGTCCTGGATCAGTGCGCTCAACCCGATGGATCCCCGCCCGCCGATGGACCGGCGAACACCAAGTTCGGCCTGAAATTCATGACCGTCCAGCGCGCTGTTTGTCGGGTTGTGCAGGCGCGACGCAGACAGCAGACCAAAGACAGATCCCCCGAGCAGGTTTCTGCGTTCGAATGCGGTTTCCAACGCGATGCGGTTTTCGAACACATTGCCGCCGACCAGTCGGGTCGAGAGGGCCGGCCCGAAAGACACGGTGGTCAACGGGGCGAGGGTGCGCAGACCGAACCTTCCAACGAAAATGTAGTCATCGTAGTTCGAGGTTCGCGCCTCGGTCACGTCAAACGCCAATGATGCAAATGCAACGGTATCGAGGTTGGAAAAGGAAAGGTCGACCGGTTTGCGAAAATTCGCCGCTCCGGTGATGCGCAGGCCGAGTTCAGTCGAGGTGTCGCGGTCCAACGTGAACGGCAGATTCAGCCCGAACAGGTTCAGTGTGATCTGGTCCGTGTCGTATTTGCGCGGATTGCCGACGGTGGTCAGGCCGAGGCTGAGATCCCAGTCGAACCCCCGGCGGGCGTCGATCTGCCGGATGTAGCTGAGAACACGGGCGCGCACAGGGTCCGGCAGATCGCCAGAAAGAACGACAAAGAACTCGTTTCGTGACCGGTCCCACTGACGGGCCAGAAAGAATGCGCGGGCCAATTCCAGCCTGACCCGCACGAGATATGGATTGGCCGCGAGTATCGAGGAGAACTTTTCGATTGCAGCTTGCGGTTGTCCGCGTTGCAGATCCGCAAGGCCGCTTAGAAACAAAGCTTCGATTTCCGTTTCGTCGACGAACGCAGCAACTGGTACTTTGTTTTCTGACTGGGCGCGGACGTCGGTATTGGGTAACAGGACAAACAGTAAGCTGAAGGCGGTAAGCAGAATACGGGTCAAGAACAAGCCTTTTTGAACGTCATCCGGCGCCAGAACGAAATTGAGTGGCGCGGTCTATTTTTGTTGTTGTGGGAAATCATTTTTGCCTTGAAAACAATATTGTGCGTCAATCCGGCCCACAGTGCCTATCGCATTTTCAGCAACAAAAACATTTCCTATAGATTGCACGGGCGGCATCACTTGCGCCGTATGGGTGAGTAACTAATGTGCCGTTTCAGATTTGACTATGGAGCAGTTATGAATTCCCAAACACGTTGCCTGATTGCAGCATTCATCCCCGTATTATTCCTTGGCGCATGCGGCGGAGCCGCCGGTCTTGATTTTGATGGCGGCGGCGGCGGTGAGTCGTCCTCTGGTGGTGGAAATTCCGCCGAAGGGCCGATTTCAACAACACCGGCCCAGAAAATCAATCTGCCGCAGGATGGCACCGCAACTTTGAACGGCAGGGCAGTCGTGCAGGCGTATTCGTCAAATCAGGCCAATGGTCAGGTCATCGTTCAAAACCAGACTGGCCCCATTCCATCGGATCTGACGCTGATTACAAGCGGCGGAAACATCGTTGCGGCGACGGCTGTTTCGGGGGGGTCCAGTTTCAATCTGGACAGCCGCAATGGTGACAGGATTGATCAAGGTACGGCGGCGGTCACCTTCAACTCTCCGGATTTGAATTCCGGTGCAACCATTCTGGACCCAACCCGGACACGGTTTGAGTATCAGACCTTTGGAGCGTGGTTGCATGACCGGAACCAGCCGTCCGGTACTGCGGGCGCCGGGTCCTATGGCTCGGTTACGCCGACCGCCGACATGCCGCGCGGGCAGACCGCCAGCTATCAGGGTGCAAGCACCGGGATTGCACGGCGCGCCGATGGAACCCACTATCAGACGGTTTCCGAAGTCAATGTGTCGACAGATTTCTCCACCGTTTCGATGAGCAGCACCAATACCGTGGCAGACAGCCTGCTGGTCGGAGGGAGCACCGGTCTCGCCCCAGAGTTGGATTTCGCAGGTACCGGCAGCGTTTCGAACTCAGGCTTCGTGGCGAATGTCGCCGGTTCGGGAACCAGCGGTCAGGCTCATGGTGTATTCTACGGCCCCAATGCAGAAGAAGTTGGCGGGACCTTTCAGACCACTGGCGCGAACGGAGTGTCATATATCGGGGCGTTCGGCGCAGATTGATCACCCTGCAAGAGCCTTTCTGTGTAAAGGCTCTTGCTGTCAGGGCTGAATGCAGGTGTCCCAAGCCTGTTACTTATGGGCTTGGGTTTCGTTGCCAAGAGTTCCTCGTGTTTATCTGGCCGCCATGACGCCTAGAGTGCGGAGTTTGCGGCCGACCGGACTGCCTGAATGTTTGCACCGTATACTTCGGGTCTGGAGACCGAGCCGCCCTTGAATACGGCGGAACCGGCGACCAGTACGTCCGCCCCGGCGGCAGCGACCAGCGGTGCCGTCTGGGGATCAACGCCCCCGTCAATCTCGATGTGAACCGGGCGATCACCGATCATCTGCCGCAGGTGGCGGATCTTTGCGGTCATATCGATGAATTTCTGGCCACCAAATCCAGGGTTCACCGTCATGACGCAAACGAGGTCCGTCAGGTCCAGCAGATGCTCGACCGCCTCGGCAGGGGTTCCCGGGTTCAGCGCAACGCCAGCCTTCATCCCGGCGGCCCGGATTGCCTGCAAGGTGCGGTGCGTATGTGGGCCCGCCTCGACATGGGCGGTCAGGATGTCGGCACCCGCATCGGCATAGGCCTGAATGTAGGGATCGACCGGCGTGATCATCAGGTGCACGTCCATCACGGTCTTCACATGCGGGCGGAATGCCTTCACCGCTGGCGGACCAAAGGTCAGGTTCGGCACAAAATGACCATCCATGACATCGACATGCACCCAGTCGGCGCCCTGGGCCTCGATCGCCTGAATCTCTTGTCCGAAATTGGCGAAATCGGCGGACAGGATGGATGGGGCAATCTTGATGGAACGGTCAAAGCTCATGGCTGGCCTCGTGCTCAGGTAACGTGTTGCCCGCGCATATAGCCGCGATTGATGCCAATGGGTAGGCCCAATCCCGCGTTTGCGGGGCTTGGAGCCGAGTGGCCGATACTTGCAGCACGGATCGCAGTTACAAAACCTTCATCGAACCGACACATCCCCGTTGAGTGCCGTCTGTAGCTGGCCACCAACACGTTTTGGGGGTGGCAAGTGCTGCGTATCGAAAAACTGACCAAGCGATTTGGTGACAACGTTGCTGTCGATGCGGCAATGCTGGATGTGGACAAACCTTGCATGATCGGGATCATCGGACGGTCCGGGGCGGGTAAATCGACGCTGTTGCGAATGCTCAACCGGTTAACCGATTCCAGCGATGGCCGCATCCTGTACAAAGACCGCGATGTTACCCGACTGAAAGGCCGGGAAAAACGGTCCTGGCAGGCCGAGTGCGCAATGATTTTCCAGCAGTTCAATCTGGTGCCGCGCATGGATGTAGTGTCGAACGTGCTGCACGGGACGCTGAACCGACACTCGACACTGGCGACGATATTCAACCTGTTTCCGATGGAGGATATCCATCGCGCTATCGGCATACTGGATCGTCTTGGCATTGCCGAACATGCGCCAAAGCGGGCTGAGGCCCTGTCGGGGGGGCAGCAGCAACGCGTCGCCATCGCACGTGCCCTGATGCAGGACCCCAGGATCATACTGGCGGACGAACCCATCGCCTCGCTGGACCCGATGAATGCGCAGGTCGTGATGCAGGCCCTGCGCCGTATCCACGAAGAGGACGGCCGCACCGTCATCGCAAACCTTCACACGCTGGATACTGCGCGCCGCTATTGCGACCGCGTGGTTGGTATGCGCGACGGGCGCATCGTGTTTGACGGGTTGCCCGAGCAGCTGACCACCGGGGTTGCCCGCGAAATCTATGGCGCCGACGCCAGCTTCTCTGAAGAGGCGACATCGACCGAGATCGAAACGCTCGACGCCACCCAGAAGGCCCTGATGGAAGCCGAGGCCACCATCTGAGCCCCCCACCTTTCATCGCCCGGCCCGATGAGAGGTCGGGGTAATCAAACTGGAGAGAGACAGATGAAAAAACTAATGGCTGCCCTTGTTGCGACCACTGCCATGGCCGCACCTGCAATGGCTCAGGACATCAGCGAATTCCGCATCGGTATTCTGGGCGGCGAAAACGCTCAGGACCGTCTGAACAACAACGAGTGCCTGCGGGAATACACCGAAGAAGCGCTGGGCGTTGAGACCAAGCTGTTTGCCCCTGCCGACTATAACGGCGTTATTCAGGGTCTGCTGGGCGGTACCATCGACATGGCATGGTTGGGCGCGTCGGGCTACGCAAAAACCTATCTGAGCGATCCTGAGGCGGTTGAGCCGGTTCTGGTCAAAGTGAATGTCGATGGTGGTTACGGCTACTATTCGATCGGGTTTGCACGCAAGGACAGCGGCATCAACTCGCTGGACGACATGAAGGGCAAGACCTTTGGTTTTGGTGACCCGAACTCGACCTCGGGCTATCTGATCCCGTCGATCGAAATCCCGCAGGCTACGGGTGCGACCATGGATTCGGGCGACTATTTTGGTGAAGTGAAGTTCACCGGCGGTCACGAGCAGACCATCGTTGCGGTCAACAATGGCGACGTTGACGGTGGCGTTACCTGGGCTGACGGTCTGGGCAATTGGGAAGACGGCTACAATTCGGGCGCCCTGCGCCGCGCTGTTGATTCCGGTCTGGTCGACATGAATGACATGGTCGAAATCTGGAAATCCAAGCCGATCCCGGAAGGTCCGGTTGTTCTGCGCACCGCGCTGCCTGCGGATGTCAAAGAAAAGATGACTGCCCTGATGGCTGGCCTGCATGAGAAAGACCGCGAATGCTTTTACGGTGTTGCCGCGGGTGAGGCAAAAGCGTTCGAGCCGATCACGCATGACGCCTACGAAATCATCATCGAAGCACGCAAGCTGAAGTCCAACTAAGCCTGCCTATCCAATGATCGGGGTCTGGTATTGAACCGGACCCCGTATTCCCCTCAGGAGCATTCCATGACAGACCTGACTGCAGGGTCCCAAAGCGTCGATCAGATCCGCGACGAATATACAGTGATGACGCGACGCAAGAGGGTCTATGGTGGTATCCTTCTGATCCTGTTCGTGGCTTTGATGGCTGCGGGATTCCGCACCGCCGACAGCCGCAATGCGGGGAGCTTCACCGACGGCTGGCATCGCATTCTGGACTATCCGGCCGAGGTGTTGTCGGAAGCCTGGGAAAAGATCGGCGCTATGCCGGCGAATCTTGTCGAGTTTTTCCCAGCATTGATCGAGACGCTGAACATCGCGGCGGCGGCGACTTTGGTCGGTACGATCGGTGGAACGTTTCTGGCACTGATGTCGACGCGGGGCATGGCGCTTTGGCCATCACTGATCCCGGTCTTCCGCCGTATCTCGGATATCTTCCGCGCCATACCCGAGATCGTGATTGCGCTGGTTCTGATCTTCATTCTGGGTGGTGGCCCGATCCCGGCGATGATCGCCATTGCCATTCACACGGCGGGTGCGCTGGGCAAGCTGTTCTCGGAGGTCAATGAAAACGCCTCGCTCAAACCGGTTGAAGGGTTGCAGTCAGTCGGGGCCAACTGGTCGCAGCGCATGTATCTGGGCGTGATCCCGCAGGTCGGGCCGAACTATGTCAGCTATGCGCTATTGCGGTTCGAGATCAACATCCGCGCCTCGGCTATTCTGGGCTTCGTCGGTGCGGGTGGTCTGGGCTATGAGCTACGTAATGCCATGTCCTGGGGACAGGGGCGTTACGATGAGGCCGCGGCCATCTTCATCCTGCTTTTCGTCACCATCGTTATCGTTGATCAGCTGTCCGGGCTGCTGCGCGACCGCCTGACCCACGGGTCGGAAAAAGGAGCCACGGCATGAGTACCTTTCCCACCGACCTGTCGATAGATGACCTCGAGGCCGAGGCTGACCGCCTGTTCAGCCGCAAACGTATCGTGAACTTTGGATTGCCCGGTCTGGTTGTCCTGTACCTGATCTATGTCTTCTTTGCCTTTGACGTGCCTGGGCTGGCCGAACGCGCCAATTGGGAAAACGGCAAGACGCTGGTTTCGGACAGCTACAGCTACAAGACCCATGTCGAACGCGACAACCGCAATGGTGAAGTCTCGGTTGCCATCGAGGGCGAGCGTAAGGGTGCCTATCCCGAGGGGACCGCGCCGGATTGGGTCGCGTTGGGTGAGACGACCGTGATCGATCTGGAAGACGGACACTTTGTGCGCTTTGGTCCCGAGACGGTCGAATACGACATCCCAGGTTATGGAAGGGTACGCGCGACACCCAGCCGATCCGCTGGCGTGCAGGCGGAATTGCCGTCAGGGGATGTGCCTGAATGGATCAATGTCTCGAAGAACCGTTTGGCGATCACGACGGATGCGGGCCGTCTGACGGTCACCCGAAACCGATCAGAAGTATTCCGCTATTTCACCGGTTGGGAGCTGTTCTGGTTCACACTGGACAGCCCGTATTACGGAAAATCCTTCTCGGAGTTGATGGGGCGTGCCGCATCAGGTGAGGCCGGTGCGATATTCAATGACTTCTGGACCAACAAGATGTGGCGGCATCAGGATGTGGCCTGGGCGATCTTTGAGACCATCCTGATGGCCTTTCTGGGAACCCTTGGGGCTGGCCTGATTGCATTGCCGCTGGCCTTCATGGCGACGCGCAATTTCAATCCGTTGCGGTCGGTACGCTTTTTCACGCGCCGGGTGTTCGATTTTGTCCGTGGCGTGGATGCGCTGATCTGGACGGTTGTTCTGGCCCGGGCCTTTGGTCCGGGTCCGCTGACAGGGGCGCTGGCCATTCTGGTGACGGACACCGGCACATTCGGCAAAATTTTCTCTGAGGCGCTGGAAAATGTGGATCAGAAGCAGATCGAAGGTGTGCAATCTACCGGAGCGAACGCGCCACAGCGCTATCGCTTTGGGGTGATCCCGCAGATCACTCCGGTGTTGTTGAGCCAGTTGCTTTATTTCCTCGAATCCAACACCCGCAGTGCCACGGTGATCGGTGCGATCACCGGCGGCGGGATCGGTCTGCTGCTGACGCAGGCCATCATCACGCAAAAAGACTGGGAAGAGGTCGCCTACTATATCGTCCTGATCATCCTGATGGTGATGCTGATGGATTGGTTCTCGGGCTGGCTGCGCCGACGTCTGATCCAGGGTGAAACCGGAAAGACACGCAAGCCGCGGGATCGCAAGGGCATGCCGTTCCTGTTGCCGTGACCTGAGAACAAGGACAAAAAGACCATATCGCGGGGCGCACGGCGTTTATCGGCCATGACACGTGGATTGGTCATGCCGCGATCATCAAGCCCGAGGTTACCATAGGCCATGGCGCGGTCGTCGCCTCTGGAGCGATTGTCACCAAGGATGTAGCGCCCTACTCTATTGTTGCTGGTGTGACTGCACAGCCGGTGCGTCGTCGCTTTCCCACGGATATTGCAGATCGCATGATGGCACTGGCCTGGTGGGATTGGGACAACAGCAGGATTCGTACTGCCCTGCCAGATTTCCGTGCCTTGTCTGCCGAAGCATTTCTGGAAAGACACGAGGCGTGATCAAGTCAGCCAAGTCAGCTCCCGCGCCCGCAGGGACATCGGCTGCGCCGACGCCCCTTGGCGGCCTTGGGCCCGGCGCCGCGCATTGCGCGGCGCTATGCCCAACGGGATGAGGCCTCCGTCAGGAGGCTGAAGACGGGCGGGAGCAATCCCGTTTTATTCTTCGCTTAGGGTTAGTGTTACGCGCTCACCCGCGAATACGGTCTTGCCATATTCAACGGGCTGTCCGTCAGGATCAGCGTTTATCCCCAGCGAATGCAACACGGGGGCGCCTTCGGTCAAATGCAAATGCAGTGCCTGCGTTGCGCTGGCGGATCGCGCGGTCAGGCGGGTCGAAATGCGGGTGTAATCCGGCACACCGCAGGTTTGCAGGGCCTTTGTCACCGATGCGTTTTCGGACAGGGCGTCCAGCAGGTCGGGAAATCGCTCTGCCGGAAAGACGCTCTGAAACAGACCCACAGGTTGCCCGTCAGCCAGAGACAAGCCGTCATAGACATGAACCGGGTCACCTGTTTGCAGGCCGAGCGCTTCGGCCTCTGCCTCATCAGACGCGCGGGTTGTCAGGGCCAGCACCCGTTTGCCCGGAATCTTGCCGCTGGCCGAGATGTTTTTGTGGTATCTGACACGTTTGCCAATCGGGTAGTCGGTGGGGCGGGCCGAAACAAACACGCCTGCACCGCGCCGGGCGTGGACCAGCCCGCGCTCGGCCAGATCGGACAGCGCCCTTCGGACGGTATGCCGGTTTACACCATGGGTGGCGGCTAGTTGCGCTTCGGTGGGCAGGCGGTCGCCGGTGTTGTAGCGGCCCTCGGCAATGTCCGAGGTCAGGGTCAGAGCGATGCTTTTCCAGATCGGTGTTTTGCTCATGTCATAAAAACTTCACGGCTCAGGAGATTGCGACTCGAGATCGACAGGTGTAATATTTGTCTAGTTGTATAGTAAAAATAGACAACCTGGCCAAGAGGCTTTGATGGTGGAACAGACAGATAAATCAGCCCAAGCGCGGCAAGCATGGATGGGTGTGCTGGCCCGGGCGCCGCAGGATGCCCTGATGGCACTATGGGACGGCCTGCAGCTGAACCCGACATATGAATGGCTGCGTGCGCCCGAAATCGGTGGCGTCATGGTGCGCGGTCGCACGGGTGGCACGGGTGCCCCGTTTAATCTGGGTGAGATGACAGTGACGCGATGCTCACTGGTGCTGGAGGATGGCACGGTCGGGCACGGCTATGTTCAGGGCCGATCCCGGGATAAGGCCCGAACGGCGGCTCTGGTCGATGCGCTGATGCAGACCGGGTCTGCCGACATGGTCCGGGCAAAAGTGATTGATCCGCTTGCACGGGAGATGCAGGCCACCAAGACGGCACGTGCGGCCAAGGCAGCGGCCACCAAAGTCGAGTTCTTCACCATGGTACGCGGAGAAGATCAATGAGCGCGCAAACCCAATTCTCGGGTGGGTTCCTAAATGCGCCGATTGATGCCGCACATGCCTTTCGTGCGGCAATGACCGTCATGGCGCGACCTGGAGAGATTCGTGACCTGACTGGTGCTGAACCCCCCGTGCCTTTGTCCATTGCGGCGGGTACATTGCTGTTGACGCTGTGTGATCCTGAAACCCGCGTTCATCTTGCCGGGGAGGCTGATACCGAAACGGTGCGGAAATGGCTGACCTTCCATACCGGCGCGCCGATTGTTCCGGCGGTCGAGGCCGATTTCTCGGTTGGCCGCTGGGAGGATCTCATGCCGCTGAACACCTACCGGATTGGCACGCCGGAATATCCCGACCGGTCTGCCACGCTGATCGTGGAATGCGACGCGCTCAAACAGCAGGGCGCGGCACTCAGCGGGCCGGGGATCAAGGAGGTGGCGCATCTTTCGCTGCCGGATATCGCTGTCCTGCAAGGCAATGCAGCGCTCTACCCACTGGGATGCGACTTCTTTTTCACCAGCGGAACGCAAGTCGCGGCATTGCCGCGCAGCACGCAGATCAGGGCAGAGGGTTAAGCGATGTATGTTGCTGTCAAAGGTGGCGAGAAGGCCATCGAAAACGCCCATTCCTGGCTGGCCGAGGAACGGCGCGGATCAACGGATGTTACCGAGTTGAGCCTTGCGCAGATCCGAGAACAACTGAGCCTCGCCGTGAACCGCGTGATGGCCGAAGGGTCCCTGTTCGATCCTGATCTTGCGGCGCTGGCGATCAAACAGGCGCGCGGTGATCTGATCGAGGGGATTTTCCTGATCCGGGCCTATCGCACGACACTGCCGCGGTTTGGTTATTCCAATCCGGTTGAGACGGGTGGCATGGCATGTGATCGCCGCATCTCGGCCACCTTCAAGGATGCGCCGGGCGGGCAGGTGCTGGGCCCGACTTTTGATTACACGCACCGTCTGTTGGATTTCAAACTGGCCGCTGACGGAGAGGTGGCTGCTGCGCCCGAAGGTTCTGCCAGGCAGGAACCAACACCGCATATCACCGAATTCTTGAAGGGTGAGGATATCATTCAGGACGAACCGCCCAGCGACGTGACACCGGGAGACCTGACACGCGAGCCGATGGAGTTCCCGTCGAACCGGCCACTGCGCCTTCAATCCCTAACGCGCGGGGATGAGGGGTTTGTGCTGGGCATGGCTTACTCGACCCAGCGTGGCTATGCCCGCAATCATGCGTTCGTGGGAGAGTTGCGGATTGGCAAGGTCGCGGTCGAGATGGACATTCCAGAGTTGGGCTTTTCCATCGAGATTGGCGAGGTCGAACTGACCGAATGCGAAACGGTGAACCAGTTCAAAGGGTCCAAAACTGAACCGCCGCAGTTTACGCGCGGCTATGGTCTGGTCTTCGGCCAGTCCGAGCGAAAGTCCATCGCAATGGCTCTGGTTGACCGTGCCCTGCGCTGGAAAGAACTGGGCGAGGACGATCTGGGCGCCCCGGCCCAGGACGAGGAGTTTGTTCTGAGCCACGCGGACAACATTCAGGCCACGGGCTTTCTCGAGCATATCAAGTTGCCGCACTACGTGGATTTCCAGTCTGAACTGGAATTGGTGCGGAAACTGCGCCGGGAAGCCGAAGAACGGATTATTGGGAAGGAGGCGGCAGAATGAAAGCGGTTGTTTTTGATATTGGCGGTGTACTGGTTGACTGGAAACCGCATCTGGCCTGGGTCGAGGCGCTTGGGTCGGAAGACGCCGCACATGCGTTTATCGAACGCACGGATTTCCTGGCGCGCAATGCGCGTGGAGACAATGGCGAGCGATTTGCCGATCTGGCACAGGAACTTGACGATCCGCAGGACCAGCGCCTTTTTGCGGCATATGTAGGATTGTACACGCGTACCGTTGAAAACGCGATCCATGGAACCTGGGATGTTCTGGACCGGCTCAGGGCGCAGGGTACGCCGGTTCATGCCATCACCAACTGGTCAGCCGAAACCTGGCCAGAAGGACTGAAGGTGCACCCGCGTCTGGGCGAGGTGTTCGGAACATTGGTCGTTTCGGGGCAGGAGGGCGTGATGAAGCCCGACGCGCGAATTTTCGAACTGCTTTGCGCGCGTGCTGGTATTGCGCCCGCGGAGTGTGTGTTCATCGATGACGGTCTGCACAATGTCGAAGGCGCGCGTGCAGTTGGCATGGATGGCATTCACTTTACGACGCCGCGGGCGCTGGAGGCAGAACTGAGCGAAAGGGGTTTCCTGTGACGGGGTTCAGGATTGTCTGTCCGGGGCGAAGTGAGCTGGGGAACGCTCCGGTGTATCCGCGCGGGCTGGCGGATTTTTGCCGAGAGAGGTCTGCGTCGGCGCGCCGATCGCGCTCCATTCGTCCGTTGGGTCGCGTTGTTGCGCCTCGTGTCGCCGTTTTGCGTGGCGGGTGTGCCAAAGCAAATAGAAGAAAACGATCAATAAGAACGAACCAATTAACATTACGTCCACAAAAACACCAAAAAACAAAACGATACGCCAAATGACTGAGTATAACTTCGCATATCTGGACGAACAAACCAAGCGAATGATACGCCGGGCCATCCTCAAAGGCCTTGCCATTCCGGGCTATCAGGTGCCGTTTGCCAGCCGCGAAATGCCGATGCCTTACGGCTGGGGCACCGGTGGTGTGCAGGTTTCAGCGGCGACGCTGACGCCGGATGACACGTTCAAAGTGATCGATCAGGGCGCGGATGACACGACGAATGCGGTGTCGATCCGCAAGTTCTTCGAGAATACTGCGGGCGTCGCGACAACCGAAGAGACGGCCAAGGCCACAGTCATTCAGACCCGCCACCGCATCCCCGAGGCGAAGCTGACCGAAGATCAGATACTTGTCTATCAGGTGCCGATCCCGGAACCGCTGCGTTTTCTGGAGCCGCGCGAGACAGAGACGCGCAAAATGCACAGCCTTGAGGAGTACGGGCTTATGCATGTGAAGCTATACGAGGATATCAGCCAGCACGGCGCGATTTCGACCGCGTATGCCTATCCGGTCAAGGTGTCGGGCCGCTATGTCATGGACCCGTCGCCGATCCCGAAATTCGACAATCCCAAGCTTGAAATGGATGCGATCCAGCTGTTTGGCGCGGGCCGGGAGCAGCGGATTTACGCGGTCCCGCCGCACACCAAAGTCGTGAGCCTCGATTTCGAAGACCATCCGTTTGAAGCGACGAAGGCCGACCATCCGTGCAATCTGTGCGGGGCCGAGGACAGCTATCTGGACGAGGTGATCATGGATGATGCGGGCAACCGGATGTTTGTTTGTTCTGACACTGACTATTGCCGGTCACGCCGTGAGGCAGGCCATGTGGGCCGATTGGCTGAGGAGAGCGCGGCATGACCCCTTTGTTGCAGGTCAAAGGCATCGGGAAACGCTATGGCGCGCGGATCGGGTGCACGGATGTAAGCTTCGACCTCTACCCCGGCGAGGTGATGGGGATCGTGGGCGAAAGCGGGTCGGGCAAGTCGACCCTTCTGAACTGCCTGGCGGGGCATCTGGAACCGGATGCGGGTCAGGTGATCTTTGAAACTCGGGCGAATGGACCGGTTGACACCGTTACCATGTCGGAACCCGAACGTCGGATGCTTGGCCGTACCGACTGGGCTTTTGTGCATCAGCATGCGCGGGATGGTTTGCGCATGTCGGTCAGTGCCGGCGGCAATATCGGCGAGCGGCTGATGGCGGTCGGCGATCGTCACTACGGCAATATCCGCCACAAGGCCATCGACTGGCTGGACCGGGTCGAAATCGAGGCAGAGCGTGTCGATGACCGCCCAACCGCGTTTTCGGGCGGGATGCAGCAGCGGTTGCAGATCGCGCGGAATCTGGTGACCGGACCGCGGCTGGTGTTCATGGATGAGCCGACCGGCGGGCTGGATGTCTCGGTTCAGGCGCGTCTGCTGGATCTGCTGCGTGGGCTTGTGCGTGAAATGGCGCTCAGCGCCATTATCGTCACCCATGATCTGGCCGTGGTGCGCCTGTTGGCGGACCGGTTGATGGTGATGAAGGATGGTCGCGTGGTCGAAGCCGGGTTGACGGATCAGGTGCTGGACGACCCGCAACACGTCTACACGCAGCTGCTTGTGTCAAGCGTTCTGCAGGTTTGAGTATTTGGGAAAAGATGAAGTGCGATGATCGAGTTAGTCAACGTGAGCAAGAGCTTCACCCTGCACAATCAGGGGGGCGCGGTGATCCCGGTGATGGAAGGCGCCTGTCTGCAAGTCGGACCGGGTGAATGCGTGGCCCTGACCGGAGCCTCCGGAGCGGGCAAGTCGACCCTGATGCGGCTGATCTACGGAAATTATCTGGCCGCCTCGGGTCAGGTGCGGGTCGGCGGGGTGGATGTGGCGCGGGCTGAACCGCGCGAGATTTTGGCGTTACGGCGAGAGACGTTGGGCTATGTCAGCCAGTTCCTGCGCGTGGTGCCCCGGGTGCCGACGCTTGAGGTAGTGGCCGAGCCGTTGTTGGCGGTTGGCTGCGACAAGCAGGCGGCCTTGGACCGCGCGGCCCGGTTGCTGCGGCGTCTGAATATTCCCGAACCCCTTTGGACACTCAGCCCGACGACATTTTCGGGCGGCGAACAGCAGCGGGTGAACATCGCGCGTGGTTTTGCGCATGAATATCCTGCCTTGCTGCTGGACGAGCCCACAGCCAGCCTGGATGCGCAAAATCGTGAAACCGTCCTGTCGCTGATCCAGGAGGCGAAGGGGCGCGGCGCCGCGATTGTTGGAATCTTCCACGATGTCCAGGCGCGGGAGCGGGTGTGCGATCGCGAGGTCAACGTCTCGGATTTCACGCCGGGTGTGGCTGCATGACCCTGGCCCCTGTCATAGCGATTGTCGGCCCTTCGGGTGTGGGCAAGGACAGTGTGATGGAGGCGCTGGAGGCGCGGGTGGACGGCATTCAGCGGGTGCGGCGGGTGATCACGCGACCCGAAGGCGAAGGCGGCGAAGATTTCGAACGTGTTCCGGTCGGGATGTTCCGACAGATGGCACAGGATGGCGCGTTTGCGCTGCATTGGCGCGCCCATGGGTTGCAGTACGGAATTCCGGGCGGGGTCGCGGATCAGCGCCGCAGGGCCGAGGCGTTGCTGGTCAACCTGTCGCGTGCGGTTCTGTTGCAGGCGCAGGATGTGTTTGGTGAGCTGATTGTCGTGTCGCTGACCGCGGATCCGGACGTTCTGGCACAACGCCTGTCGGCGCGCGGACGTGAAAGTGCCGCGGAACAGGCGCGTCGCCTGGGTCGGGCGGAGGCTCCGCTGCCCGAAGGTTTGAACCGGGTGATCGAAATCGACAACTCGGGTCCACTCGATGCCACAGTGGATGAGATTCTGTCCCGGCTTCAGCCGGAAAGAGCGTAGCGATGGATCAGATGGAACCGACCGTCTTCAGCCTCGCCCACCAATGCCAAGTCGTCGATCCGAAACGGGGTTGGCAGCATCGGGCCAAGGTGTGTTGCAAGTGCCGCCTGAACGCTGCGAAGCGTGGGTTTGTCCAGTTTGCCACTAAGCGTGATGTGAAATCGGAACGAATCCAACACGTAAGGGTAGCCCCAATTGACCAGATTGGCGTCCTGTTCCGGCGTCAGGCCGTTGCCGCGACGGCGGGCCAGATCCGCGTCGGTCGCAGGGGCGCGGAACGTATCGAGATCGCGAACACATGCGGCGGCCAGTTCGCCAAGTTTCGCGGTGTCTCCCAAGGGGCACAGGGCGAGGAAGCGGCCGAACCGCGCAATCTCCAGACCCTCCAACGTGACCGGAGCGTAGGATGCCGCCAGTCGTATGCAGGCGTCCTGCAGTTCTGCGGCTGTTCGGGTTTTGTGCAGGCGGAAGGGCGGTTTCATCGTCGCATGCAGGCCGTATTTGAGCGGAACCTCGGTCACGGCGGCTACGTCTACGCCGTCGACGTCGGGATGCGCCGCCACCGAGCCCGTTTCCATGTTCCAACCCAGCCAGCTTGTTGCGAACCTTGTCCAGTCCGCGTCGCCGGATGGCGCAAAATAGATCGCGTATCGCGTGAATGTCACATTGGCCTCCTACCTGTGTGGCCGATCCATAGCCCAAACTGCGTGAAGTTCAGATGACAGAAGAATTGATCCTTGCCAATGCGACGCTTGTTTTGCCCGATGAAACGGTTACGGGCAGCATTCGCATCCTCGGCGAAACCATTGCTCAGGTCGATACTGGGGTGGCGGTCCCCAAGGGGGCGACGGATTGCGAAGGCGATTACATCAGCCCCGGTCTTGTCGAATTGCATACCGACAATCTGGAGCGTCACATTCAGCCGCGTCCAAACGTACACTGGCCGCACGCCGCGGCCATCATTGCCCATGATGCGGAACTTGCCAGCACCGGCATTACGACCGTCTTCGATGCCATGCGCGTGGGTTCCATCCCTTCGGGCGCGGGGCGTTATGGGAAATATGCCCGGGGTTTGTCGCGTGAGCTTTGGCAATTGCGCGAGCAGGACGCATTGAAGATCAGCCATTTTCTGCATTTGCGGGCCGAGGTCTGTTCAGAAACTCTGATCGAGGAACTGGCCGAATTCGGCCCCGAAGATCGTGTCGGGCTGGTCTCGCTGATGGATCATACGCCGGGGCAGCGGCAGTTCCGGGACATGAACAAGCTCGAAGCCTATCTGAAGGGCAAATACGCGATGGATGACGCGATGTTCACGCGTCACGTGGCCCAGCTTAGGGGGCTGCGGGAACGCAATGGTGAAAAACACGAAACCGAGGCGGTCAAGGCTGCGCGCCGGTTTGGTGCGGTTCTTGCCAGCCATGACGACACCACAGCAGATCAGGTTCGTATCTCAGCCGGTCACGGCATTCGTCTGGCCGAGTTTCCCACAACGGTCGAGGCGGCGCAGGCCTGCCATGCGCATGACATCAAGGTCATGATGGGCGCGCCGAACGTGATCCGGGGTGGGTCGCATTCGGGCAATGTGGCCGCCCGTGATCTGGCCGAACTTGGACATCTGGATATTCTGTCTTCGGACTACGTGCCGTCGGCGCTGCTGCTGTCCGCCACGATGCTAGGTGAGATGTGGGGCAACATGGCGCAGGGCCTGAAGACAGTGACACAGACCCCCGCGCAGGCCGCCGGTCTGGCCGATCGGGGTGAACTGCGCGCAGGTCTTCGTGCTGATCTGATCCGCTTTCGCCTGCGCGATGGTATTCCCGCGCTGAGCGCGGCCTGGTCACGGGGGCGCCGCGTCGCTTAGAGCGGCAGGATAAAGGCTGCTCAGGTCCTGTAGAACAGATAGCGGTCCGGGGCTATGGTCTCGGGTCCGGCAAATTGCTTGAATCCCACCAGGGGCTGGCCGGAGATCAGCAATCCGCCCGGCAGCATGACCCGTGCGATCAGCGGGCTGAGGCGGGCGGCCTCGGCAACATCCTCTTCCTTGATGCCGCGTCCGAAATCATAGTGGGCCATGGCGATGCAGGGGCCGTTTTCTGCCAGCTTTTCCAGCATCGGCTCTGCCTCGCCCTGCAGAAAATCTTCGGCCGGGGGTGTGCTGGAGGGGTGGCATTGCAACACGCGATCCATGACCCAGATGCGCCGGTCGGGCAGGATCTCCCGCAAATGGTCATAGGTCCGGCCATTGCCAAGTCCCATATCCAGAATATCCCCAGGTGTTTCGGCGATCCGGGCTGCAGCCCAGTTCAGACCGTCGCGTTGCGCGGTCAGGCGGCGCAGCATGGAATCAAGTCGGCTCATCGGGTACTCCGTGGGTGTTTCGAATGTGGGGCGCGACCCAGATCTCCGTGGGTCCGTCCAGCAATCTGGCCAGCAGGGTTTCGGTAAATCGCCAGATGTCCGGATCATGCACCAGGTGGTGGGTCAGCACGCCAAATGGCTCGGTATTGTCCGCGCAACCTTCGCGCCGGTCCCGCAGGAGGCCTGCGGTTCGGGTAATAAGTATGTCCGGGTCAACAAGTCCCCGTGTCCCACGCCAGTCGATGGGGTCCAGATGGGTGTTCACCCGTTCCAGCCCAGGCGCGGCCAGCCTTGATGCACGTGGCGTTGCCGTTGACAGAATGCGATAGCCGAGATCGGGTAAAACCTGCGCCACTTCGGGGGCGATGCGGTTCCATGGCGGAACGAAAACGGGCCTGAGCCGGTCGCCCAACAGTTTGTGCAGAGTCGAAATTCCAGCCCCCGCGTCCTGCGCAATTTGCGCGATTGGACGGTGCAGGCGGAATTCAGCTTTTTTCTCGGTGGCGGGAGCGTGGTTTTGATGGAACAACCCGTGCACCACCGGGACCAGTTCGGAATGCTGCGCGACATAATCGACCAGGGCTTCGTCTGCGTTGCGGGGGATTACGGCAAGATGTACGGGCAGGCCGATGCGGCAAGACAGTGCCGACAGGGTTTCCAACTGCGGCGTCACGGTTACCGCATCGTCGTCCCGCCACCAAAGCGGCAGGGTCAACTCTGCATCCGACCAGAGTTTCAGTTCGTGTGTCAGAGGATTCCAGTTTGCGGTCATCGGCACCGCTCCAGCAGCGTTTTCGTGATCTCGACCGCTTCCCGCGCCCCGTCGAACCCCTGTGTTGGAACCTCGCGTGCACCGTCTGACAATACTGTGCCGACAGCCTTGGCCAGAGCAGTGCCGCTTAACCGGGCGCTGGGCAGCACCCCGATGCCCGGAAGATCTGCAAGGCTTTGAGCGCGCAAACCCTGTTCGACCTCATTGCCGTCGTCAAAGGGTATGAAAACCGCCGGCGTGCCGCTTTGCAGAATATCCAGCGCAGTGTTGTAACCGCACATGCTGACCGAAGCGGCGGCAATTGGAAGCATTTCACGAAAATCCGGCCGGACCGGTTCCAGCGTGATGTTGGTGCCTTTGGCCTGTTTCGACAGATCAGCGATGCGCGCGCTTGCGTCTCGTCCGCCGACCAGCAGGCGCCAGCGCCTGTCTGGCATCTTTTGGGCGGCCTCGATGGCCGCGCGAAAGATCGGCTGGCCCACCGATCCGCCACCGGCGCTGACGATGACCTCGTCCCGGCCGACGCCGTCCGCGTGCGGTTGTGGTGCCGGTGGGGCAACAAAACCGGTGTAGTGCAACCGCTCGGACAGCTCCGCCGTGACGGGCCAGCTGACATCCAGTTTCGTGAATTTTGGGTCCGAGTGGACAAAGATGCCGTCATAGTACCGCATCACCATCGCAAGTGCGCGATGAGCTTTTTCCGGTTTGGAGGGCGGCGCAAGGATGTCGCGGATCGACCCCAGAATCAGCGGGCGGCGCGGCAGGCCATGCGCTGCTTCAAGGGCAGCCGTGAACTCTCGGGCCAGCGAGCGCCGACCAAACGGAAACAGTTCGGTGATCAGCACATCCGGCTGAAAACGCTGAACGGCCTGCGTCAGCGCGACGATCCGGGCTGACAGATATGTGTCGTCCGCAACAGAGCCTGTTTCGGTCAGAAGTCGCGTGAAGTCCGTTCCATCCGACCGCAGGGGCGGCAGCCCGAAAAGCGTCAGCCCCGCACTGTTCAGTTGCGGTGCGGGCATCCCGCCAGATACGACCAACACCTCAGCCCCGTCCCGCGCATAGGCGCGCCCAAGTGTCAGGGCACGGCTGAGATGACCAGTGCCCAACAGGTGCGTGACTACGATCAGAACCTTCATGAATTGGCCTCCGGGCGCAGCAGGCGAACCGGTTCGGGATCAGGGTGCATGTTTCTCATGTCGACGATATACAGCCGGTTGCGCTTGATTTTGAAGGGTGCGGGGCCGTTAAAGTCCCACCCCCAGGCCTGCGCCAGAATGACCCGCATGATACCGATATGGCAGACGGCAATTGTGTCCCTTTGCAGGCCTGACAGCCAAGGGGCCAGACGGGCTCGGACGTCGGACGGGCTTTCTCCGTTTGGGGGGCGGAAATCCCATCCCCAGTCCTCGATATGACGGTAACCGCTGCTGGCATCTGCGATCAGGTCAACGCCACGCTTACCCTCCCAGGCGCCCCAATTCATTTCGATCAGGGCGTCTGACGTCTTTGGCGCGCGTCCTGACACCAGTTGCGCCGTTTCGCTTGCACGCATCAGCGGGCTGGACCACAGCTCGGCCGTGTCCCACGGGGAAGGGAGGGCGGAACCCGAAAGCTCGGCTTGCGCGTCGTCATCCAGTGCAATATCGCTGCGCCCCTGAATGCGCCCCGCACGGTTCCAATGCGTGTGGCCATGTCGAAGAAGGGCAAGCCGGGTCATGTAGGTGCCCCCGATAACGGGCGGGCGTGTTGCCAGAAGCGCCTGGTGGCTTCGGGCATCAGGTTGCGCGCCGCCACATGCGCGCGCGCGTTTTCTCCCAGCGTGCGGCGCAGGACCGGGTCATTCAGCAACAGCTGCATCCGGTCGGCCAGGCCTTGGGCGCCTGCTTCGACAGTCGGATGGTCCGAGGGGGCCAGAACATCGCGCACACCGGGTCTGTCCTGCGCAACAACCGGAAGGCCACAGGCCTGAGCCTCAAGATAGATCATACCATAGGCTTCGTTCACGCCGGGCCAGACAAGAAAGGACGACTTTAGGTAGGCAGCTTGGACCCTGGCCCGGTCCAGCAGACCCAGAATACGCACCTTCCCGTCAAACCGGGCCATCAAGGCTTCGACTTCCGGCCGGGCGGGCCCATCGCCAACGATATTCAAGGCCCATTCCCCGTTTAACCGCGCCAGTGCGTCGGCAAGAACCCGGTACGAGGCAAGCTTGTCGCCATGCCGCATCATGCCGACCGCCAGCATGGGCCCGTTGCGTTCCGAAACGGCGGGCAGATCTGCAATGGGCAGAAACGGCGGCAACTCGGCCAGGATTTGATCGCCAAATCGGTCCCGCTCCAGCGTGATCAGGTCGTTGGCGGTGTGATAGTAGATCACCCGCGCCGCATCACTGGCCCGATGCGCAGCACTGGCAAAATCGGCCCAAGGGCCGTTCAGCCGGCTGGAAGCGCGGGTGCTTTCCAATTGCACATACGGAATTCCCCGGGCCTTGCAGACCTGTGGCCCCAGCAGATCAGGGGCCTTGTAATAATTATGATAGGTCACCCACAGAGCCGTTTCGGCTGGCATCGTGTCCAGAACGCGTTCCACTTCGACCCGTGCCGCGGCATGCAGCGCCTGCTGGATTCCGGTATCTCCGGTCTTGTCATAGATGCGGAGCGTGGAAACGAGATCGACCTTGTCCCCCTGTGCGCCGATCGCCTTCATCAGATTGCGCGCCATTTCGCGGTCGCCCGAGGGAACCGGGCTGTCCGGAGATTTCATCGGAGCATAAAAGGCAACCCTTGCCATCAGGCAGGTTCCAGACACAAGGCGTTCAGGCGGGCGGACAGCCGGGCAATGCCGGGATCCATTTGGAATTGGGTGATCAGGCGCTTGTAAGCCGCCGCAGCCATTCTGGCCGCCTCTTCCGGATCGGCGGCAACACCGGACATTGCGGATGCAAGCGCTGCGGGATCATCGTCCGCCAGAATACCGTGCACGCCGGTCTCGATGAACTCGGGAATGGCGGAAACCGGGGTGGACAGGATTGGCAACTGCTGAGAGGCCGCTTCCATCAACACGTTGGGCAAACCATCACGGTCGCCGTCCACCGCAATCCGGCTGGGCAGAACAAACAGGTCGGCACGCCGCATCGCCTCGATCACTTCGGGCTGATCGCAGGCACCTTTCCAGCTGATCCGGTCCGCCAAACCCGCAGCGACGGCCCGTTCCTGCAGCTGTTTGTTCAATGAACCGCCCCCGATATGGGTCCAGTGCCAGTCCAGTGCATCCGGTAACAGGGCGAATGCGTCGATCAGTCGGTCAAACCCTTTTTTTTCGACCAACCGGCCGACGGACAGCATGTGAAACGGGTCGTTTGCGGCCCGGATCATACGGTCAGGAGGGGACGGGAAGCGCGACAGATCCAGCCCGTGATAGATCAGTTCAATCCGCGCGGGATCATCAGAAAGCCCACGCAGGTGTTTTGCGCCAATGGCGGTGCAAGTGGCCCCAAACGCGGCACCAAACGTGTCGGACCGCAGTTTTTCCCGCTTCTCCCATTCTGGTGAGGTCCAGATGTCCTTGGCGTGGGCGGAAAAGCTCCACGGCAATCCCCGCATGATCGCGGCATATCGCGCGACTGAGGAGGGCGTGTGCATGAAATGCGCATAAAGCGCCAGCGTTTGCTCCGGCAGTTCGGCGGCCAGAACGCAGGCCTGCCCGAAGCGCCGGATGCGATTGTGACTAGGGTCGCGGCGAAGATCATCGCGCCAGACCCGGTAAGCCTGGTTGTAGCCGGGCAAAGCCCGCGCCACATGACGGGCAACCCAGACACGGCCGGGTTCTTCGTACAAGTACTCGGGCAGATAATGGACCCGACCCCGAAAACGGTCGTGCAGAGGGTGGCGTTTGACATCCGTTGGGTGGCGCAGGGACCAGATGTCAAAGCGGTGGCCAGCCTCTTGCAGGGCCACCAGTTCCTGGGCGATGAACGTCTCGGACAGGCGCGGCCAACCTTTGACCAGCACCGCCAGTTTCGGCAGGTCTGCGGTCATCCGGTGGCCCGTTCCCGTTTGCGGCCCAGCAAAACCTCTATACGATCGGTCACGTAATCCAGCCCGCCCAACAATCCGCCCCGGATGGCTTCTGACGGCAGCGGTTGGTGCGGAATATTACGAATGGCCTGGATCATTGCTTCGGTTGTCAACCCTTCCCGGCGTTCGTCCAGCATGCGGATCAGGCCCAGGTTTTCGGCCCGGGAAGCCCGGATCCACTGTTCCAGGCGCGGTGTCGTGCGCGGTACGATGACCGCGCGTTTGTCAAAGGACAGAACCTCGCAAAAGGTGTTGTAACCACCCATGCAGACAACTCCGGTGGCGCCGGCAAACAGGGTTTCAATCTGCGATTCAAATCCTACCGCGGTAACACGCCCATCAAGCGCGGCAACGCGCGTTTCGAACTCTTCCCGCAATTCGCCCGACAGGAACGGTCCGTAGACCAGCACCGCCCTTGGCGACAGGTCGGGGTCGCTTTCGTAAGCGGACAGCACCAGATTGACGAGCGCTTTGCCGTCTCCGCCGCCGCCGGGCGTGATCAGCACGTAAGGCTGCTTGGGTGGTTCACCAACGGGGCCAAGATCGCGCCGAAGATAACCTGTCCAGTGAATACGGGACTGCGCCGCCGGGCTTAGCGGCAGCCCCTTGGTCGGATCGTAGACCGAGCGCAACCCGTACACCCATATTTCGTCGTAAAACCGCTCCGTCGCGGCCACTGCGTCCTTTCTGGCCCACTCGGCGGCCAGAACCTCGGGCTCGTCCAGAACATCCCGCAGACCCAGCACAAGCCGCGTCCGGCGCGAACGTTCAAGGGATTCCAGTGTACGCAGCAACTCGCCCCGAAACCCTGTCGGCTCTTTGTCCACGACAAAGACGTCGGGATCGTACTGCTCGACTGCGGTCTGAATCAGACGGGCGCGCAGCTCCGTGACTTCTTCGATGCCCATGCCAATGGTCTGCGAGGCATATGAACCGTCGGCCCGCTTGGTGACGCCGGGCAGGCGCACATGGTCGACGCGGCGTGGAAACGTAAACCGCCCCGCCACGGGGGAGCCCGTCAGGATCAGCGCGGACGCCGTCGGATCTGCCTGGGTGATCGCGGCGGCCAGTGCACGGGAACGGCGCAAATGGCCCAACCCGAACGTATCGTGGCTGTAAAACAAAATGCGCGGCGCGCGGCCGGATATCTCACTATGTCGTTCTAGGCTCATGCCTTCGCCCGTTTTTTGTCATTTCGGTGCAGTATCCGCGCAAATGCACCCGTATCTTATTATTTCAGTCTCTGCCCGCCAAACGAGCGCTGCCGACCTGCAAATGCGCCATGCATTGCGATTTGGCAACATCAATTCCAGGGCAGAACAGGCGCGTGGCACCGGATTGTCCCGCCCGAACCGGTCTGACGGTGTTCACTTGTTACAGGATTGGTCATATTCAGTTTTTGTCAGGTTGAAAACAGCCTTGTCCAAAACTGTGCGCCAGGAACACGGCTGGACACTTTATCGAGATGGGAAGGTTGGATAATTTGAACACCTGTAAACGCTTGAGTATTCTGTGCGGCAACATGCGAACTGGACACAAACCCATGCACTTCAAACTGTTTGCCGCGCTGGTTTTCACTTTCTGGGCAGTGCTTGCTGCCGGAACGGGGGCCGTCGCTCAGACATCCTTGATTCCGGGATACCCGACTGCTGGCGACACCAGTGCCGAGACGACCGCCGACGGAGACATAGCCGCAGCCATCCGCGCCGCGACCGAAGCTGGCGCAAGCGTGATTGTGATCGACAGCGCCGGGCAGGTCGCAACTGCCGGAACCACCGGAACCGCAGGTGCGGCTACGGGCGACGAGAACGACCCGATGGGTGAAGGCTCGCAACTGATGAAGGCGCAGGAGAGGTTCAGGACTTTCCGGGGGTCGGTTCAGTCGCGGCTGGAGGCGTTGCCCTATTCGATCTTCGAAGTGCAGTACATTCTGCGCCAGACCAGCCCGGACGGGCGGATCATGACCTATGTCGAGGTTCTGGCCTGGAATATCCTGTTCCTGCTGCTGGGACGGTGGCTGTCCATCGAGATCTACGGCAAGCGCATCGCGCGGCGTATCGTGGTGGCGCGATCCAAGGACAACCCCCAGGGGTACCGTGAGAAGATGCCGTTCCTGGTGTTCCGGTTCCTGATGGGGATTGGGGCCACCGTGTTTGCCATGTTGCTGGCGCTGATCGTGGGGTATCTGTTTCTTGGCGAGGCCGAGGACATCTCGATCCAGTTCACGGTCACAGCCATCTTCACGGCGTTCTTCCTGTCGCGGACAGTGTCGGATCTGTGGCGGATGGTCCTGTCGCCCTACCTGAGCCAATACCGACTGCCACCCTTTTCCGACAGGGACGCAAAGCGCTTGTACATCTGGGCTTCGGCCATCGCGACCTATGATATTTCGGTCGTTCTGTTTTCCACCTGGGTTGCCGATTTCGGGCTGAACTACAACGTCTACGCGATGGTCTACGGAAGTCTGACGATGCTGGGTGCTGTCGCCAATGTCTTCATGATCCTGTTCAATGCCCGTGCGATCTCGAACGCCATTCGCGGCGGACGCGCGCCGGATCAGGTGTCGTGGATATTGCGGTTCATCTCGTTCGCCTGGGCCCCTGTGCTGATCGTGTATCTGGTGTTCAGCTGGCTGAAACTGGCCGTGGACCTGCTGCTGGAAAATCAGAACTCCATACCGATTGTCGCCAGCAGCTATCTCATTTTCATGTCCGTCGTGATTGCTTACGGCGCCATGAATTATCTGTTGGAGCGGTATTTCGACCGCAACCGTCAGATCGAGGAAATGAACGCCCGCGCGGAAGAGGCCGAAACCGAAGAGGGGCAGGGCGCAGCGGAAACACCTGAAGCTGAGCAGAGAAAGCACACCATCCTGACCTACGAGGATCTGGCCCGGCGTGTTGCGGGCATTCTGGCCTTCGTGGTTGGTGCCTACGCACTGGTGGTGATCTGGAACCCGGACGCCAACTGGAGCGAGGATCTTCCGATCGAGCGGGTGCTCGATGTGATGGTGATCATCTTCATGGGCTATATCCTGTTCCATTTCTTCCGCATCTGGATCGATTCCAAAATCGCCGAAGAAGAGGTCGATGTCGGCGAAGCGGAACTGGGCGATGAAGGCGGCGAAGGGGGGCAAAGCCGTCTGGCCACCCTGCTGCCGCTGTTCCGCGGTGCGATCCTTGCAGTTGTCGTCGTGACCATCATTCTGATTGTGCTGATGGAGCTGGGCATCAACGTCAGTCCGCTGTTCGCGGGTGCCGGTGTTGTTGGTCTGGCCGTTGGGTTCGGCTCGCAAACGCTGGTGCGGGACATCTTCTCGGGCGCGTTTTTCCTGATGGATGATGCCTTCCGCAAAGGCGAATATATCGATATCGGCGACGTGAAGGGGACAGTTGAGAAAATCTCGGTCCGGTCCTTCCAGCTGCGCCACCATCTTGGGGCGCTCAACACCATTCCGTTTGGCGAGATCAAGGTGCTGACCAACTACTCGCGCGACTGGGTGATCATGAAGCTGCCGCTGCGTGTGACCTATGACACCGATGTCGAGCAAGTGCGCAAGCTGATCAAGAAGCTGGGCCAGCAGTTGCTGAGCGATCCGGTGATCGGCGAGAACTTCATTCAGCCATTGAAATCGCAAGGCGTGATTGAAATGCAGGATTCAGCGATGATCATCCGGGTCAAGTTCATGACCAAGCCGGGCGACCAGTGGTTGGTGCGCAAGAAGGTCTATCAGGAAATCCGCGAACTGTTCGCGCGCGAGGGCATTCGTTTCGCCCACCGCGAGGTCACCGTGCGTCTGGCCGATGACAAGAATGCCGAGGACCTGACGCCCAAGCAGCGCGAGGCCGTAACCGGCGCTGTGCAGGCTGCGATTGATGAAGACTATCTTGACGATATCGGCCCGGGCGGCGGTGATGACAGATAGCGCATCCTCCCGCCCCTTTGACCGGCGTCTCTGACGAGACGCCAGCAAAGTGTTGGGCCGGGCCGCGCGTCCCGCGCGGCGGTGGCTCTTTGGATGAGTGGGATAAACTGACACGCCTTTGAGCCACGGCGGGCCGAGAACGTGCAGAGCGGTTGGGATTTTTGCGAGCGAGGGTCTGTCGAAAAAGCGTCAGGCAGACAGACCAGCCCACTGTGGCGGGGAGGTGCCAAGCCTTGATGCGGGTAGCGGCCAGTGCATCCTGGCCGTCCCGACGCTCAGCGCGGGTTTCAGTCGGTGGCCTGGTCCCCAGCCCGAAACCTCGGTAGCCTGGGCATAGTCCTGCGGGGTGGCACCCTGCATCTCAACCTCGGGGTCGGATTTGCTGAGTGCCACCAGCAACTCTGCGGTGCGTGCAAGTGACAGTTTGGCGTGCATCACCGGGTTCCCCCGCGCGGCCTGCGCAAGTGCCGACAGGATTGATGCGGCCATCAGGTAACCGGTGGCGTGATCCAGCGCCTGCACGGGCAGGGGGGTAGGCTTGTCCGCCTGCGCCCAGATGCGCCCGGCGTCGGCGATCCCGGCGCTCATCTGGACAAGGCTGTCAAACCCGCGTCGGGTCGACCAGGGGCCTTGCCACCCATAGGCGTCCAGTGTCACCTCAACCCGGTTCGGGGCCAGTTCATCCCGTTTGGTTTTGGTCAATCCAAGCGCGTCCAGTGCGCCGGGACGATAGCCGTGAACAAAGACGTCCGCCTCGGCCAGCAGGTCATGCAACTTTTGAACCCCGGCAGGAGATTTCAAGTTCAGATAGGTGCATCGTTTGCCCAGCGAGATGTCGGGAATGACACCGGGTTCGTCCCAGCCGGGGGGATCGATCCGCAGCACTTCAGCGCCGAATCCGGCGAGGGTTCGTGTGGAAACCGGGCCAGCCAGAACGCGGGTCAGATCAAGGACCCGCAAGCCAGCCAGCGGCCGTTCTGCTGTGGCATTTGGCCGGTCGCGCAGGGTGACCATTCGCGGGTTTTCCCAGGTAATCAGCGGGTCGCGCGACACGGCACGGCCCTGAGGATGTTCAAGCCATTCCACCCGGCTGCGCATGGCGGCCGCAACACCGCCTTCGGCGATAATCGCGCTTTCAAGTTCCGAAATCGCCCACTGCCTGACCGCCTGGGATACGGCGTCCCGATCTGCGGGTGTATCCAGAACCTTGAGGGCCGCGCTGCGGTGATGCGGCAGGTTGGTGTGCAACCGGATCCAACCGTCCGATGCCCTGTAGTTGCCGGCAACCGCATCCCACAGGTCCGGCATCTGCCAGCCATCGGGTTTGAACGAAAACCCGAACCAGAGCGATGCCAGGCGGTGATCGACGGTGATTTCCGGTAGCTTCGCGGACAGGTTCAGGGCTGAAGTCAATGAAGCAAGCTCTTGCCCGACGGCGGCAAAGCTGGCCGTGGCCAGCTCTGACACCGCAAACACGCTTGAAAGTGCGCCGTTCCCGGTAGTCCGATAGCTGTCTGCGGCGGGAAGGGACGACAGCAGGCTCATTGCTGATAGGGGTCCAGACTGTCGCGCAGCCCGTCGCCAAGGAAGTTGAAGGCCAGCACGACGACGATGATCGGCAACATCGGGATGGCGGTCCATGGGTAGATCTCGATCGAAGCGAGGTTCTGTGCGTCGTTGAGCATCACGCCCCAGCTGACCGCCGGTGCCCGCAGGCCAAGGCCGAGGAAACTGAGCGCCGTTTCCCCGAGGATCATTGCCGGGATCGACAGTGTGGCTGAGGCGATCAGATGTGACATGAAGTTCGGCAACAGGTGCTTGCGGATCACCCGCCCCGAGCTCGCGCCCATCATTTCCGCCGCGCGTACGTATTCCTCTTCGCGCAGGGACAGGAACTTGGCGCGAACGGATCGGGCGAGGCCGGGCCAGTCGAGAATGCCGAGAATGATCGAGATGATGAAGAACACCGCCACCGGGCTCCAGTTCGACGGGACCGCAGCGGACAAGGCCAGCCACAGAGGCAGTTCCGGCAGCGAGCGCAGGATTTCGATCACCCGGTTGATGGTCCAGTCGATCCTGCCGCCGAAATACCCCGCCATCGACCCGAACAGGATACCCAGAAAGAACGACACCGAAATACCGATGAGGCCCACGGTCAGCGACAGTTGCGCGCCGTAAAGGATGCGGCTGAACACGTCCCGGCCCAGCCGATCCGAGCCCCAAAGGAACAGCGTGGCGCCCTCGGGGGCGCAGAACAGGTGCCTGTTTGTTTTGATCAGTCCTGCCAGCTTGTATTCGGACCCTTCACAGAAGAACCGGATCGGGCGTGGGTCTTCGGTGTCGGGGACGAATTTCCACTGAAAGGTCTCAAGATCAGCTTCGGCTATGATGGGATAGACGTAAGGCCCGACAAATTCACCTTCGTGGAACCAGTTGACGCTTTGGGGCGGGGCATAGAGGTGTTCACCATTGCGGTCGTTCGGCCCGTAAGGCGCAATGAACCCGGCGAAGGGCAGCATCAGATAGCATAGCAGCAGGAAGATACCCGAAATCAGGCCCAGCTTATGGGTCCGGAACTTGCGCCAGACCAGAACCCAGTTCGGTGCGTCCAGATCCGCGCGTTCGAGTTGTTGGATCGAGGCTTCGGGATCGAACGGGGCGTCGTCGACATAGCGGCCGTCGGGAAGTTTGCTCATGCTTCACGGCCCTCGTATCGGATGCGCGGGTCCAGCATGACCAGCAGGATGTCGGAGATCATCGTCCCGATCAGGGTCAGCAGGGCGACGAACATCAGGATGAAGGCCGACAGGAACTGATCCTGTGTCTTAAGCGCGGTCAGCAGGGTCGGGCCAATGGTTTGCAGACCCAGAACGACCGACACAAGTACCGATCCCGATACCATCGAGGGCAGCAGGTTGCCGATGTCCGCCACAAACGGGTTGAAGGCAACGCGCAATGGGTATTTCGTCAGCATCCGCGACGGGGCCATGCCCTTGGCGATGGCGGTTTCGACATAAGGCTTGCCCAACTCGTCCAGCATATTGGCCCGCAAACGCTGCATCATTGCGGATGCCCCGGAGGTGCCGATGACAAAGGTCGGAACAATCAGGTGGACAAGAATGGACTTCAGCTTGTCCCAACTCATCGGCTGGCCTTCGAAGGATGGGTCCATCAGCCCGCCGATGGGCAGGTTGAAATAGCGGTGGCCGTAATAGAACAGGATCAGCGCCAGAAGAAAGTTTGGCGTGGCGAGACCAAGATAGCCAACAAAGGCCGAGGTGTAGTCGATCCAGGTTCGTGACTTTGCAGCAGCCAAAACACCCAGCGGCAGGGCCACTGCATAGACGAAAAGGATCGCGGCCAGGTTGACCACGACCGTCAGCCACAGCGTGTCACCCACGATTTCGGACACGGGGCGGTCGAATTCAAAGGACCAGCCGTAATTGCCCTGCAACAATCCTTCGAACCCGTGGGGACCGGGCCAGAATCCCATCCAGATCAGGTATTGCTCCGGCATCGACCGGTCCAGCGCGTATTCCTTGCGCAGAAACTCGGCCTTGGCCACGCCGGCCGACTGACCCGAGGCCTGCAATTCGGCAATCTGGTTGCTGAGATAGTCGCCGGGCGGCAGGTTGATGATCACGAAGATCAGAACCGACACCACCAGCAGTGTCAGCAGCATCGTGAAAAAGCGGTACACCGCGTAGCGCAGCATGATCATTTAGCTGCTCCTGTCAGTCGGCGAAAAAGAACTCGTCTGGCCGGTGGACGCCGAAATGCGCACCGGGTTCCCACGCCCACATGGCTTGCTGAGGTACATTGCGCAGACGGTTCGAAACCACGATCGGTTGCGGTGCGCCGTTCAGTATACCGATGGCGTAAAGCTGGTCAGCATGAATTTTCAGCATTTCGGTCCAGACGGCCTGACGCTCTTCGTCGGTTGTGGCGATTTCCCATTTGTGGGCCAGTTCCATCAACCGCTCTGCCTCAGGCATGTCTGGTGACTCGCCCGCTTCGCCACCTGTCTGATGATACTGCCCCCATTTCGGCCACGCCAGAAACACCTGATCGGTCGGGGCCAGATAGGCGGGGGAAGTGTGATTTTGCGGGATACCGTCATCCCAGCCAAACCAGACGGATGCCATCGTATTACCCGAGAAGACGCGGTTGCGCAGGATGTCCCGGTCCAGCGGACGCATGACCAGCTTGACGCCAACCTCGCGCCAGGTGTCGGTGACGATCTGCAATGCGTTTTCAACCTCTTGACGTTCGCCGGCGGTTTCGATCACCAGCTCCATCGGTCGGCCATCGGGCAGCAAGCGGATGCCATTGTTATCTCGTTTGTCCAGCCCGGCCTCATCCAGCAGAGCATTGGCCTGTTCGATGTCGAATTGCGCCCAAGCCTGTGCGTTTTCTTCGTTGTAGAAAGGTGAGGCAGGCAGCACCGACATCGCACCGGGCTGGGCCAGTTTGAAGTAAAGCGCCTGGTTGATCGTCTGGCGGTCAATTGCGAGTGAAAGGGCGCGGCGCACGCGCACATCGCGCAACACTTCGCGCCAGCCATCATCCGAGTAATTCAGGTTCGGGTAGATTGCGATCTGTGACGCCACCCCGGTTTTCCAAAGCAGTGTCTTGTAGTTTCCCTTCTCCTCACCCTTTTTCAGGATTGATGCGTCACGGAAAGCCAGCCCGCGCCCCTGCAAATCGGTCTCACCCGCGTTGGTCTTGGCTGCAACAAGGCCGGGGGCGACGATCTCCATCTCGACCACATCGATATAGGGCAGTTGCACACCCTTGGAGTCGATGCGGTGATAGTAAGGGTTTCGGACAAAGTTGTGCCGGATCTTCTTGCCAGAGCTTGCATTCAGCCAGGGCTGCAGGGTAGGCAGTTCGTGATTGTCGAATTTATAGAGGTTATCCAGCTTGTTGTGCAGCGCGGCCCAGCTTTTGACCCTTGCATCGTCAACCTGAAAGGCCAGATCTTCGGCGTCTGCAAACTTCTCATGGTATTGCTTGAGGAAGGCGGACGGGCGGTAAATGAAGGGGGGGCGGGCCTGCGCCAAAGATTGAAGGAAATTCGGGTTCGGATCGTCCCATTCGTACATGATTGTCTGCTCGTCCGGGAAAGTCACGGTCGGCAACTTGCCTTCGACTTGCAGGAAATCCGGCGGACCGGAGGGGCTGAGGAGTTCATTGTTGGCCACATCCTCCCACCAGTAGCGAAAATCTTCCGAGGTGAAGGGAGAGCCGTCGGACCATTTGTGCCCTTCGCGCAGATGCAGCGTGAACTTGCGGTTGTCTTCGTTGTCGAATGAGGCCAGCAGGTCCGGGACAATTTCATAATTCTGGTCGAAACCGACCAGGCGGGCATACCCATAGACGACCATCTGGCGGATGTCCTTGGATCGCGTCACCATCGTGCGCAAAGTTCCGCCGGGCGTGCCGAATTCACGCCCCTTTGCGGCCAGATCAACGATCAGGGGGTCCTTTGGCAAACGCTCCTGAACCGGGGGCAGGTTGCCTGCGTTGACTTCAGTGGCCCAGAATTCGCTTTCCTGTGGTGTCGGAACGGTCTCTGCCGTGGCGGGCAGCATCCAGGTCAGGGCCAGCGACGCGGCCAGAAACAGGGGACGAGTGGTTTTAAACATGGCAACGTACCTTATGGCCGGGCTCCAGCTCTATCAATGAGGGTACCACGGTGTCAGAGAAACGAAAGGCTTCTTCCCAGCTGCTCGGTGCCCCCGCGCCCAAAGCGACCAGTTTCAGGTCGATGGGACGGTTGATGTCAGGTTCCGGTTGAGCGGCAATCAGCGCTTTGGTGTAAGGGTGGCGGGGATTGTAAAACAGGGTCTCAGGCGGGGCTTGTTCGACGATCAGTCCCCGTCGCATCACGGCGACCTCATCAGCGATGCGTGCCACGACGGCAAGGTCGTGGGAGATGAAGAAATAGGACAGGTTCAGACTGTCCTGTAGATTCTCCAGCAATGTCAGGATCTGTTCCTGCACCGACACGTCCAGTGCCGAGGTCGGCTCGTCACAGACGATCAGCAACGGGTCCAGCATCATGGCGCGGGCAATCGACAGGCGCTGGCGCTGGCCACCGGAAAACGCATGCGGGTAGCGTTTGAGCATGTCCGCATTCAAGCCCACCCGTTTCAGCATCTCGGCCGCCTTGTCCCGCTGTTCGGAAACAGACCCGATGCGGTGGATTTCCAACGGCTCGGTCATGGCGTCCTGAATGCGCATGCGCGGGCTAAGCGAACTGTAGGGATCCTGAAACACCATCTGCGCATTGCGTTGAAACGCGGTGCGCTGGGCGCGTGTCATCTTGTGGACGGTGATCGGATCGGCATCTGCGGAAGTTCGGAACAGCACTTCGCCGCCCGGATCAGGTAGCTCGGCTCCCAAGGCGATGCGGGCGGCGGTGGTCTTGCCAGACCCGCTTTCGCCTACAACGGCCAGTGTTTTGCCCCGGGCCAGCTGCAGATCGACACCCTGACAGGCGAAGATTTTCTTGTCGTCCTGCCAACCCTTGCTTGAACGCATGGTGTAGGTCTTGCTGACGTCCTTCATCTGCAGGATCAGATCATCCTGCGGCATCGGCAGGCCGACGGCATCCTTGTCCGGGATTTCCGGTGCGGCATCAAACAGTTGCCGCGTGTATGGGTGCGCGGGCGCATTCAGCATCGGCTCGGCCGGACCGGCCTCCATCACGCGACCCTTGTGCATGACGACAACCTGCTCGGCCATGTTGGCGACAACGCCCAAGTCATGCGTGACCAGGATCAGCGCCATACCGGTTTCTTTTTGTAGGTCCTTGATCAGCCCCAGAACCTGCGCCTGCGTCGTCACGTCCAGCGCGGTGGTCGGTTCATCTGCGATCAGCAGCTCGGGTTTCGAGACCATCGCCATGGCGATCATCGCCCGCTGCCGCATGCCGCCGGACAATTCAAAAGGGTAAGAATCATACGCCCGCTGAGGGTCGGGGAACCCGACGCGCTCGAACTGGGTCAGAACCTCTTTGCGAGCCTGCGCCTCGGACGCGCCACGATGCAGCCAGAGAACCTCGCTGACCTGATTGCCGATCTTGTGCAATGGAGAGAGGGATCGCATCGGCTCCTGAAAAATCATCGAAACGCGATTGCCGCGAATATCGCGCATCTGGCGTTCGTTGATTCGGGTCAGTTCCACCAGACCCTTGGAATCATTCAAGGTAATTGTTCCGCTGCGGATCTGGGCCGTGCGCGGCAGAATGCGCAACGCTGCCCGGCAGGAAATGGTTTTGCCCGATCCGGATTCTCCGACCAAAGCAAGCGTTTGCCCCGCCTCGACGTCAAAATTCACGCCTTTGACAACAGATTCCGCACTGCCAAAGCCAATGCTGAGGTCTTGGACAGACAACAACGCATTCATGCAGGTTTACCACCTGTTTGACCGTAGGTCGGCATCGGCTTGTTCAACTCCCTGTGTTTTTTGGCTCAGTTTCGCGCGGTTAGTGCCGCATAGTCAAACCGTTCTTGGGCCCAAACGTCGCGGAAACGTGAAACCGGGGGCAATTTATCTACACAAGGTCTTGAGTTCTTGTCATCTAGGGCAGTGTCGGCCACATCTTGTCTGTCGACTGCCATCAAGGAGAGATTTGCCCCGTGTCCGACAATCAAAGCCGTCTGGATCTGTTCATCGACCGCATGGTGTCACAGCGTGCCTGCCTGGATTTTGCCATTGCGCAAACCCGCGGCATGCCGGGTCCCGTGTTTGAGCTCGGGCTGGGCAACGGGCGAACCTATCATCACATGATCGGTCGTATTCAGGATCGCCCGGTTTATGTTTTTGAACGGGCGGTTGCGTCGCACCCGGAGTCCACGCCGCTCGACGATCGGGTGATCCTTGGCGACGTGCGGGAAACTCTGCCCGCGTCGGTCGACCGTTTTGGCGCATCGGCCAGCTTGATACATGCGGATCTGGGCGGGCATAACAGGGCCAAGAACGATGCGTTCGCCCGATTTGTATCGCCTCTGATCGAACCGCTGCTGGCCGAGGGCGGACTGATGGTGTCCAGTGACCGTATGTATTTCGAGGCCCTGACTGAAGTGCCGCTGCCGGCAGGTGCTGTGGAAGGCCGCTGTTTCATTTATCGCCGCTGATCCGGGCCACAGGAAAGATCGCCAATGCTGTTTTATGACTGCTCAACCGCCCCCAACCCGCGCCGGTCCCGCATGTTCATCGCTGAAAAAGGGCTTGATATTGAAACCCGGCACATCTCGATCGCTGATCGAGAGCAGTTGAGCGACGATTTCAAAGCGGTAAATCCATGGGCAACGGTGCCGGTTCTGGTGACGGATGACGGCACAGTCCTGACCGAAAACCTTGGAATCGCTGCCTATCTTGAAGCGCGCTTTCCCAATCCGCCTTTGTTGGGCCGTGATCCGGACGAAAAGGGCCTTGTTCTGATGTGGAACAGTATTGTCGAGCAACAGGGCGGCGCCCCGATTGCCGAAGTGCTGCGAAACACCAATCCCTTCTTTCAGGACCGGGCGATCCCGGGACCGGTCAATTACGCGCAGATCCCCGAACTGGCGCAGCGCGGCGCCGACCGCGTGGCACGGTTTTTCGATCTTCTGGAGCAGCGCTTGCGAAACAGCGCATTCTTGGCCGGGGCAGAGTTTTCACTGGCGGATATTTCGGCTTTTGTTTTTGTCGATTTTGCGCGTGTCATCAGAACGCGCATACCTCAGGAAAACACGGCGACGCTGGCATGGTTCGAGGGGATCAAGGAACGACCCAGCGCCAACCTTTGAAGCCAAGGTTTCAGGAAGCGTAGACCACCCAGGCCCAGACCATGGCGACGTAAGTCAGGTTGTGCATGAACTGATCCAGCCCGGCAGCCCGCCAGAATGCCGCCTGATTGGGTTGCAGTTGCCGCTTGTCCGAGTACAGGGCCTTGGCAAAGTCTATGTTGAAATGCACGAACCATTCCAGAACGGCGATAACAAGGATGAAAGCTATCGCGGTCCCGAACAGCAGAAACACAATAGCAGAACCCGCCGCATGCACCGCTGCATGCTGCGCGCGTCCCAAATGCATATATTCCCCGCGGCCCGACAGCATTTTTGCTGTCTGGAGATAAAAATCCGCGAACATATGTTTGACCTGCAATAAGCAGATCATCAGCAACACCGCGCCAAGTGTAGCAGTCAAAATCGCCTTCCCCATATCAGTCTGTCTCAAACTCTAGGTGCTAAATTGGGCTCGCGCAAATGAACTAGTTCACACAAGGGGGGAATTTTCGATCAATTGGAAACTATTTGCGTCTTTTGTTGGGATTGCGGTAAATTCGTACTGCTGAATTTAAAGATTACCATGACGTACGGGTCGATGACCTGAAGTAGGGGCGGGTTCAATAGAAAGAACGATTTTCCGGTTTATTTGGAAGTACTCCAAACGCGATCAGCTGGTGCTGCTGGCCGTGACGGCGACGCTGTTTCCATTGCTTTACCTGACGCTGGAACTGCCCAAGCGCATCATCAATGACGCCATCGGCGCAACCAGCAGCGTGGTCGAGGTCTGGGGCTACAGTCTGACGCAGACCAATTTCCTGATCATCCTGTGCTTTGCATTTCTGGCCTCGGTTCTGGCGCATGGTTTGATGAAGATGCGCATCAACACGATGAAGGGGATCCTTAGCGAACGGATGTTGCGCCGGTTCCGCTATCAGTTGATCAACAGCGCGCTGCGTTTTCCACAACCCTATTTCGAGCGGGTCAGCCAGGGTGAACTGGTCTCGATGGTGACAGCCGAAAGCGAGCCGATGGGCGGGTTGATGGGCGATGCGATCAGCCAGCCGGTGTTGCAGGCCGGACAGATGATCACGATCCTGTCGTTCCTGTTTCTGCAAAGCGTCTGGTTCGGATTGGCAGCAGTGGCGCTGATCCCCTTGCAGGCCTGGCTTATCCCGCGCCTGCAGCAGCAGATCAACCTGCTGAACAAGAAACGCATTCAGGAAGTGCGCGTGCTTGCGGCCCAGATTGGTGAAAACGCGGCGGGCGCATCGACATTGCGGTCAAACGGCGGCTGGCGGTATCGTCGCGCGATGGTCTCGGATCAGCTGGGGCGGCTGTTCGGCATCCGGTTAGAGATCTACCAAAAGAAGTTTTTTATGAAATTCATAAACAACTTCATCTCGCAGCTGACGCCGTTCATGTTCTATCTGGTTGGCGGGCTTCTGGTGCTTCAGGGGTCGGTCTCGCTGGGGGCGCTGGTCGCGGCCTTGGCTGCCTACAAGGACCTGAGTTCCCCGTGGAAGGAACTTCTGACCTATTACAACCAGACACAGGACATGTCCCTGCGCTGGGACGTGGTGGTCGAACGCTTTGCGCCCTCGGGAATGCTGGATGAAAATCTATTCGATGGCGAACCTGAAACACGTCCGCATCTGAACGGCGATATCCACCTGAACCATGTCTCGGTGCGCGATATGGATGGGAATCAGGTGCTGGACGATCTGAACCTGACGTTTCCGGGTGGAAAGACGGTTGGTATTTCCGCCCCCAGCGAGGAAGACCGGCGCGCATTGGCGGAACTGCTGACACGGGAAATCCTGCCAAGTGCCGGGCGCGTTGAAATCGGGGGGCAGAACCTGGCCGAAATGCATCAGGGGGTTGTGGCGGCTCGGATCGGGTATGCCACGTCGCGGCCCGTGATGTTTCAGGGAACGCTGGGCGACAACGTCATGATGCCGATGCGGTTCAAGCCATTGTCGGAAGGGCCGGCCGATCCCGGATTCGCCGAAACCCAGCGTGCCGGAAACAGCCCGGACCCGTTCCGGGCAGATTGGCTGGATCCGTCACTGGCCGGTCTGGACAATGCGCAGGCACTGCGTGCGTGGTGGCTGCAACTGGTCGAGGGGATGGGCTCGGGCGCGGCCCTGTTCCAGCGGGGTAGCGAGCAGACATTCGATGCAGCCGAGCACCCCGAGCTGGCGGCAAAACTGGTCGAACTGCGCCCGGTGGTGCAGCAGGCTGTTCAGCAGAATGGGCTGGAACAGCAAGCGCTGATTTTCCGTCGCGATACCTATAACCCGGCATTGCCCGTGGCGGAAAACCTGCTGTTTGCCACCCCGCGCGTCCGGGTCACGCAGGATCTTCTGGCGCGCCAATCCGTGTTTCTTGGGCAATTGCGCGAACTGGGGCTGGATGAAACGCTGGTCAGTCTGACCCGGGACGTGATCGACATGCTGCGCCAGATCTTTGGGCTGGATGGAACCGATCACCCTCTGTTCCGCAAACTTGGCCTTGAAGCCCAGACCTATGAGGCCGCAGTCGAGCTGATCGACCGCACCCGGGACGAAGGCGCGACAGGGCTGAACGATGAACAGTTGGCAAACCTGCTGGCGGTGCCATTGGTGATCTCGGCCGAACAGATCGGGCCGGCCTTTACCAGTGAACTGAAGGACCGGATTCTCGAGTTGCGTCACAGTCACTCTGACAAGCTGCTTGAGACATTGCATGACGTCTTCGTGCCGCTGGATGAGGGCGAGTTTGCACCGGGGCTGACCGTGATGGAGAACGCCCTTTTTGGCAAGGTCAGCCAGGTTGGAGGGGCCCGGTCCGACGAGTTGCGCAAGGTGATTGTCGATGTGCTGTCCGAAAACGGCGCGCGCCCACTGGTGATCGAACTGATCTACAACGTTCCGGTTGCCCTCGGCGGGCAAAACCTTCCGGCGGTTTTTGCCGAACCATTGGCCTTTACCCGTGCAACGATCAAGAAGCCGGACGTTCTGGTCCTTGAGAACGCGCTGGCCAGTTATGACATGAAAACCAAAGTGGCGGTTTACAAGAACCTGCGCGAGTTGCTGCCGGACACCACGGTTGTATACCTGAACGATCAGTTCCAGAATCCGGATGCATTCGACATGCATGTGGAAATCAGGCAAGGTCGTGTCGTTTCAGGGGAGGGACCGATCGACGTGGAGGAAGACAGCGCCGCCTCAGCCGACCTTGCGCGCAAACTGCGGGCATTGGAACAGACGCCATTGTTCTCGGGTCTGAACCGCAGACAACTGCGCCTGCTGGCATTTGGTGCGCGCTGGTTCGAGGCCGCCAAAGGCGAGGTAATCTTTCTGAAAGACGACCAGCCGACGGATGGGGCATACGTTGTTCTTGAGGGCGAGGCGGGTTTGTATCTGCCGCAAAAGGACGAACCGGATCAGCTGATCACCAAGGTCGGACCCGGCGCGCTGGTTGGTGAGCTTGGTCTGATCCGCAAAGAGCCGCGCGCGCTGAGCATGATTGCCGAAACCGACCTGTCCTGCCTGCGTATCGGTGAAGAAGAATTCCTTGCCGTCGTCGAAAACGATGCCGCAACCGCGTTCAAGCTGTTGCAGGTCATTGCCGGTTACGTTTCGAACTAGATGCCGCCCTCGGGGCTGCAGAACAGGTCATAGAGCAATGTGATGACCTGTGCGGTATTGCCGTCTTTCAGCGTGTAGTAGATTGTCTTGCCATCCCGGCGGGTCGAGACCAGGTTTTCCTCGCGCAAGCGGGCAAGCATCTGACTGACTGCCGCTTGCCTTAGCTGCAACAGCTCCTCCAGTTGCCCTACGGATTTTTCGCCATCGCCCAGATGGCACAGGATCATCAATCGGCCTTCATGGGCCAGCGTCTTGAGAAATGCTGCCGCGCGAGCGGCGCTTTCGCTCATATCCGCAGGTTTTTCAGGGCTCAGTTGTTGGGACTGCACTTCCTTGAACGTCACGCGCGACCTGTCTACTAGTCTGTATTGTCAGCATTATGCCTGATTACAGTCGTGATTGTCACCCCTCGACAGCCGGTGCGCCGCCCTGAAAGGCGTTGCCGTTGACGTAGTCACAAGGTGCCTCCTGCATCTGCAGGTGCAGGCCATCCCCGGTATAGGGGTGCGCGCGGGCCAGTTCTTCATTGACGTCGATCCCGAGGCCGGCAGCAGTGGGCGGGATCACGAATCCATTGTCCACCTGCAAACTGCCGTTGATCAACTGGTTGTGGAACGGGGTTTCAATGGTTTCCAGCAGCAACAAGTTGGGTATGGATGCGGCCAGATGGATATTCGCGGCCCATTCCACAGGCCCCGCGTATAGGTGCGGTGCCATCTGTGCGTTGAAGATCTCGGCCATGGCGGCGACTTTCTTCATCTCCCATATCCCACCTGCGCGTCCCAGCGCGGGTTGCAGGATTTCTGCCGCGCCAGCCCGCAAAACCGCCCCGAACTCGGCCTTTGTGGTCATTCGCTCGCCTGTGGCCACCGGAATGCGGACATTGCGGGCAACGCGCGCCATGTCTTCGATCATGTCCGGCGGTGTGGGTTCTTCGAACCAGAGCGGCGAGTACGGCTCGAGCGCCTGACCCAGTCGGATGGCCCCCGCCGTGTTGAACTGGCCGTGGGTGCCGAACAGCAGGTCGGCCTTGTCCCCGACGGCCTCGCGTATGGCTTTGCAGAACGCCACCGACATCGAGATATCGGACATCGCCGGCATATGGCCTCCGCGCATCGTGTAAGGACCAGCCGGGTCGAACTTGACCGCGGTGAAGCCGCGCCGGACCATTTCGGTCGCGCTTTCCGCCGCCTGATCGGGTGACGTCCAGAAATCGGTCAGATTGTGCCGGGGCAGGGGGTACAGATATGTATAGGCGCGAATGCGTTCATTCATCAGCCCGCCTAGCAGGGCGTAAACCGGGCGGCCCCGGTCCTTGCCCAAAATGTCCCAGCACGCGATTTCAAGCCCGGAAAACGCGCCCATGACCGTCAGGTCCGGACGCTGGGTGAAGCCGCTTGAATAGGCGCGGCGGAACATCAGCTCGATGTTTTCCGGGTTCTCGCCCAGCATATGTCGTTCGAACACGTCCCGGATGACATGTTTCATGGCCTCCGGGCCAACCGACGAGGCGTAGCATTCCCCCCAGCCGATGATCCCGGTATCGGTCGTGACCTTGACCAGTATCCAGTACCGCCCGCCCCAGCCGGGGGCCGGAGGGGCCGTGACAATAATGTCGAGATCCTGCAGTTTCATCAGCTGCCCTCCTGCCGGGTCGCGTTAGTTCTGGTCGAAGATAATGACGTTGCGTTTGGCCGAGCCGGTCTTCGTGTCGGCAATCGCCTCGTTGATCTGATCCAGCGTCCAGCGCCCCGAGATCAGTTCATCCAGTTTCAGCCGCCCCTGTTCGTACAGGTCGATCATCCAGGGGATATCGCGCTGAATGACCACGTCGCCCATTTTCGATCCGACCAGGCCCTGTCCCAATGCGGCAAGGATGACGGGTTCGTAGGTAGACTGATCGCCGGAATGCGGCATGCCGATCATGACGGCCTTGCCGCCGCGCCCAAGGTAACGCGGGGCCTGATCATAGGCCGGTATCGCGCCAACGGTAATCAGAACAGCATCCGCCCCGCGCCCGCCCAAAGCCTTGTATGCAGCCTTCCACGGCTCGTCCAGGCTGCCCAGCACGCCATGTGTTGCGCCAAACTCTTTGGCGATTTCCAGTTTTTCTTCGGTCATGTCTACAGCCACGATGCGCCGCGCCCCGGCAAGCCGTGCGCCCTGTATCGCGTTCAGGCCTACGCCCCCGGCGCCGATCACGACTACGTCCTGACCCGGGCGCAAACCGGCCGCGTTGACGGCTGCGCCAACGCCCGTGATCACGCCGCAGGACAACAGGCTGGCAACGTCCTTGGGCAGCGTTTCCGGGATCTTGACGATCTGCCTGTGGCTGACGACCACCTTTTCCGCAAAAGCGCCGCAGGCCATGGCCTGTTCAAGCGGACCGTTATCGGCTGTACGTAGCGGACCCTTGACCGTGTCGTAAGGGGTTTCACAGATCGTGGGTTTGCCACCTGCGCAGGACGGGCAGGACCCGCAGGCCCGGATCAGTGTGACAACGACCGGGTCGCCGACCTGGAACCCGCCTGCGTCCTTGCCCACCGCCGATATGATGCCAGCCGCCTCGTGCCCGTAAACGGCAGGCAGAAACCCGCCCCAGGCGCCACTGGCGTAGGTTATGTCGGAATGACAGATCGCGACGGCGTGCAGGGTCACTTCGACCTCGCCATTGCCCGGAGCCGAAATCCGGACATCTTCAATAACAAGCGGTTCCCCGAACGCATGGCATACAGCGGCTTTGATGGTTTGCATTGTTGTTAACTCTCCCTTTCGCACACGGTGGCGTTATGGCGCGCAGGCTGCAAGGCGGAATCCGTCATTGGGATGTCGTTGTTACGCCACAAGCGGGCGCGCCCGGGAAAACAGCACGAAACCTGCAATCATCAGCACAAGGGCAAGAAGAAACGGCGCACCGGGCAAATAGATAGCTGTGTCCGGTCGCACGAAATGCGCGAATACGCCGGTCATCAGCAACGGAGAGATAATCATCGACAGAGCATGGAGTGAGGTCAGAACGCCCTGTAGTTCGCCCTGTTGGGAATCCGGTGTGGCCCGCGACATCATGGCCTGCAGGGCCGGGGTGATCACGGCGCCAAAGGCCGTGATCGGGATCAGGATCAGAGCGACAGTTCCGTTGGTCAGAAACGCCAACAGCAAGAAACTGATTATCTCGAATCCCATGCCGTAGATGATGGTTGCCCGCTCGCCCAGATATCGCGTGGCCGGGCGGATCAGACCGCCCTGCACGGCCGCCATGGCCATGCCGTAGACCCCAAGGGATAATCCGATCATCTGCGGTGACCAGCCAAAGCGCTCAGTCGTGAAATACGACCAGATTGCGGGGTAGACATAGATTGACACCGAATACAGGAAATAGACCCACAACAAGGGTCGAATTCCCGGCAGTCCGGCGATGGCGCGCAAAGAATTTGCGGTATTGGCACGTCGCCAGCTGAATGCTCGCCGGGTCTTGTCCGTGATCGTTTCCGGCATCACGAACAGACCGATGACGAAGGTCAGCGCAGACAATCCCGCCGCCGCCCAGAACGGCGCGCGGGTTCCGTATTCACTCAGCACACCGCCCAGAACCGGCCCAAGCACGAAGCCAACGCCAAAGGCCGCCCCGATCAGTCCGAAATTGGCGGCTTTCTCGTATGGCTTTGACACGTCCGCCATGAAAGCTGCCGCGGTTGCGTGGGTGGCGGCGGTAATGCCGCCCACGATGCGCCCGGCAAGAAGCAACCAGATACTACCTGCAACCGCCATGACCACGTAGTCCAGCGCCATGACAAACAGCGACACCAGAAGAACCGTGCGCCGACCATAAGCATCAGAGAGATTTCCCAGAATTGGACTGAACACAAACTGCATTGCAGCGAATGCGGTGCTGAGAATCCCGCCCCAGATCGCGGCACTGGCCAGCGTTCCTGCCTGAACTTCGAGGATCAGTTCGGGCATGATGGGCATCACCAGACCGATGCCCATGGCGTCGATCATCACGATGCTGAGAACAAACAGAAATGGCAGACGCATGATTACCGGTTTCAGAGGTTTCTGCGCGGACCCTAGCGACCGGCCGCAGGGAAGGGAACATCCCTGTACCATGTCGTGACGTCCGGTCAGCCGGGTTCAGAGCCCATGCTCGATCTCGCTCAGCAGTTTGGCCAGCTTTTCCGGCTGCGCGAAAAACGGTGAATGCGAACTGTCGATGGTGTGGCGCAGGTTCGGCGGCGCGCAGTGGCTCATCGTTTCCTGGTATTCGGTCGGTATCGTATGATCGTCGGTTGTACGGATATATGCCTTTTTGACGCCGGCGTATCTTGCGGACAGAGCCAAAGGGGTGTCCTGAGGCCGGATTGGCTGAGGGCACATTCGTGCCAGCGCATATTGGGTCGTGCCGGTCGGGCAGTCGTGATAAAACAGATCCTGCACCCGGTCGGGATGGACGGTGTAGGACAGGCCGTCGGCAGATTTGTCCACGGCATCTACAATCAGTTGCCGGGGCGCGCGTTTTCGCATCTCGACCATCGACAAACCGTCGTGCGGCACATACGCGCAAAGATAGATCAGGCCCTGCATCGCGTTTGGCTGAGCCTCGGCGGCGGCGCTGATCGGATATCCGCCCCAGGAATGCCCGACGATGAGTGTTTCCGGTGTTGTGGCCGCCAGAACAGCGTCCCGACACCCGTCCAGCGTAACGTCGCAGATGCGGGTCGGGTCGGAACCGTGGCTGGGCAGATCGATGGCATGGGCGGAATGCCCCAGACGTTCAAGTGCGGGTATTAGATCGCGCCAGCACCATGCGCCATGACAGGACCCGTGGATCAGCAAAAAATCCGCCACAGTCGTCTCTCCTTCAGATATGTCCGACATCGGACAGGAAGCGTCGCAACAAGGCGGCGTATTGCTTGGGGTGTTCGACACAGGGCAGATGTCCCGCCTTGCGCATCAGTTCAAACCGGGAGCCGGGGATCAGGTTGACTGTTTCTCTGACCAGGTCGGGCGGGGTCGAGCCGTCCTCGCTGCCGGCGATGCCCAATGTGGGCAGGCGCAATCCGCTGGTCGGCGTATAGAAATCGGTGCCCGATATGGCGGCGCAGCACCCCAGATAACCTTCGACCGGTTGGCGAACCATCATGTTGCGCCACAGCAGATGATCCGCCGATGTGCGATAGGCCTTCGAAAACCACCGTTCCATCGTTGCATCGGCCAGCGCTTCGATTCCGCCAGTTCGCACCGCAGCCATGCGGCCCTGCCAGATGGCGGGGGTCGCAATCTTGGCGGCGGTGTTTGAAAGAACCAGCGCGCGGACCTGATCCATCCTTTTGACCGCCAGGCCTTGGGCGATCATACCGCCGATGGACAGGCCCACGAATACGCAATCCCGGACACCAATATGGTCCAGAAGGGCCTCGGTATCCCTTATCAAGGCGCCCATCGAATACGGGCCGGGAGGCTGCGAAGACAATCCGTGACCTCGCTTGTCGAAACGGATGATCCGCAGGCCATCCGGCAGATGCGGCAGGACGCTGTCCCAAAGGCGCAGATCGGTCCCAAGGGAATTGGCAAACACGATTGGTGCCCCGTCCGGGTTGCCGTCCGTGCGGTAATGCAGTTGCACGTCACCAAGATCGGCGATTTGCATGATTTCGGTCCCTGTCGATTCAGAGTTCGGGGTCAACTTGCACGGATTGCCGCCCGCTGTCAGGTCAGGAATTCCAACGCCTGGCCAAAAACTTGCGGATCGGCATTTCCGCCGGATGCCACCACAATCACCGCGTCGCCCTGGATCTCGTCCTTTCGGAACAGGGCTGCCGCCAGCGACACGGCCCCGCCCGGTTCCAGCGCGATCTTGAGGCGCAAAAACGCCTGCGCCATTGCCCGCAGGGCTTCTTCCTCGGATACCGCTAGCCCGGGACCGCACAAACGCTGAAGGATCGGAAAGGTGATCTGGCCGGGTTGGGGGGTCAGGATTGCATCGCACAGATTGCCCGCTGCCGCCGTGTTCTTTTCGATGCGGCCGCTTTCCAACGATCGTTTGACATCATCAAAGCCTTCCGGCTCGCACGGGCGAACCCGCAGGTCAGGCGCGTGTTTTTCCAAAGCCAAGGCAATGCCCGATGACAGGCCGCCGCCGCCGCAACACACCAGAACGTCCGCATTGGCAACCCCGGCTTCGGCCGCCTGACGCGCAATCTCAAGCCCCGTGGTGCCCTGTCCGGCGATTACTTGCGGTTCGTCGTAGGGCCGGATCAGCGTCAACCCACGCTCCTGCGCCAGACCTTCTCCGATCTCCTCGCGGCTTTCGGTTGTGCGGTCGTAGAGAACAACCTCGGCCCCCAATGCGCGGGTGTTTTCGATCTTCAGCCGTGGCGCGCCTGAGGGCATGATGATGACCGATGATATTCCGTGCCGGGACGCGGCCAGCGCAACCCCCTGCGCATGGTTGCCCGAGGAATAGGCGATGACGCCGCGCTGCCGGTCACTTTCTTCCAGCGCCGAGATTGCCGACCATGCGCCGCGAAACTTGAAGCTGCCGGTATGTTGCAGGCATTCGGGTTTCACCAGCACACGCCGGCCTGCGATTTCGTCCAGAAAGGGCGAGGTCAGGATCGGTGTTTCCCGCACATGTCCCCGCAGTCGGGTGGCGGCGGCTTCGATCAGATCAATGGTGCTCATGCGGCGTCCAGTACTTTGCGAATGACGGTCAGCGAAGGGGGCTCGTCCAGAAAGGGAACATGCCCGCGATCCGGCACCTCAGCCACGATAAGCCCGGGGTGACGAGTTTGCATTTGGGTAAGTGTTTCCCTTCCCAGAATGTCCGAGTTTGCGCCACGGATGACACCAACCGGCAAATCGCGCAAGGCCTCGAACAACGGCCACAAATCCGGCGCCACCCCGGCAGCGGCCTGTTCGATCAGCGCGGTCCGCAAGGCGGGGTCGTAGCGCAACGACAGATGCCCGCCCTGATCTTCGTACTGAAACTCGGCCTGCCGTCGCCAGATGCTCAGAGGGACACTGGGGAAATGAGGGTCCATAGCCTGTTTCAGTTGCCGTGCCGCCTGATCCAGTGTTCTGGAAACCGGCGGTTTGCCAACGTATTCCATGATCTTGGCAATGCCTGCAGGTTCAATGACCGGGCCGACATCGTTCAGGATAACGCCGGCCAGCAGGTGGCGATGGCTGATTGCCAGCGCCATCGCGATCAAACCGCCGCGGGACGTCCCCAGAATGACCACCCGGTCGAGGGCCAGATGATCCAGCAATTCGATTGCGTCCAGCGCCTCGCGCTGGATGTTGTAGTTCGCGTGGTCCGGGTCATGATCGGAACGACCGCGCCCGCGATAATCCATCGTGATCATGCGGCAATCGGCCATATGGGGCGCAAGGAAAGAAAAATCCCGACCATTGCGCGTCAATCCGGCCAGACACAGGACCTGAGCGCCTGTGCCGTTGTCCTCATAGTAAATGCGCTTGTTGTCCGAGGTCGTGAAAAACGCCATCAAAGACCGGCCAGCTTTGGGATCGAAGTCAAGTCGAACAGAATATGAGCAGGAGCCCACGGCAATCGGTCCTGGGGTTCGCCTGCACGGTTGACCCAGGCAGTCACGAACCCGTATCCGCTGGCGCCGGCGGCGTCCCAGCCATTGGAGCTGACGAACAGGACCTGATCGCGTTCACAGCCAAAGCGTTGCTGCACAAGATCGTAGACTTTCGCATGTGGTTTGAAGACACCAACAGTTTCGACCGACAGAACGTCGTCCAGCAGATCGCCAACGCCGGCCGACTGCACGGCACCTTCCAGCATCGGCGGAGATCCGTTGGACAGGATGGCGGTCTGTAAACCACCCGCTTTCAATGCCTTCAGCATCTCGGGCACTTCCGGATAGGCCTGCAGTTGCCAGTACAAATCTAGTAGCCTCTGTCGCAGGGCGGCATTGCCATCTAGCCCCGTGGCTTCCAATGCCCAATCAAGCCCGTCCTGCGTCACGTCCCAAAAATCGGCATGCGCGCCTGTTATCGCCCGCAACCAGGTATATTGCAGTTGTTTCAGGCGCCAGAAATTGGCCAGCTCGGGCCATTTCTGCTGTAGCGCCTCGAACTCCGGTTCACCTGCGGCCAGCCTTGCGGCGGCGGTGACATCGAACAACGTACCATAGGCATCAAAAACACAGGTGGAAATTGCCATCGGACCCTCACTGCCATTCGGCGGCAGGTTGGCACAGGAGTTTTGTGGGTTAAAGGGGCAAGGGTTTACATTATCGTGTCATACCCTAGGTTGACCGGTTCATTCCTTACGCGGTCGGAGTTCAATATGACTGAAATCAAACAAGGCGACACAGTGCGCATCCATTATACCGGCACCTTGCTGGACGGATCCGTCTTCGACAGTTCCGAGGGGCGCGATCCGCTTGAGTTCGTCGTTGGCTCGGGCCAGATCATTCCCGGCCTCGACACGGCCATGCCGGGTCTGGCGGCAGGCGACAAAAAACGGGTCGAAATCGCCTGTGTGGAAGCCTATGGGCCGATCAACCCGGCGATGCGTCAGGCCATCCCGCGCGAAGGCATCCCGGATGATATTCCGCTGGAGCCTGGTACTCAGCTGCAGATGCAGACGCCTGACGGGCAAGCCTTGCCTGTTACCGTTGTGGATGCAGATGAGGCCACCGTTACTCTTGACGGGAACCATCCCCTGGCGGGACAGGACCTGATCTTTGAGATTGAGGTGGTTTCGGTAAACTGACCGGAAAAGGCGAAAAGACCGTCAGCCTGCAATCATGCCGATAAGGCGATCCACAGCTTCACGCACCGGTGACTGAGTCAAAAAGACAAACAGCACCAGAAGGGATGTCAGCGTCAGTAACATGACACGACCCCGATTGGTCAGGAGTCCCGACTTGCGCCGGACCTGAGGTCCGCGCGCGTTGTTTGCTATGATCTGGTCTAGCTTGCTCATAAGCCAATCCCTGCCGCCGAAAGATGGTCAAATCTAGGCGTCGGCAGGGAAAGATATGGTCACATCGCCTCGGGCTGCGGCATTCCAAGGATATGGAAACCGCCATCGACACGGATGATCTCACCTGATGTGCAGGACCCGGCGTCCGACGCCAGATAAACCGCAGTGCCGCCCACGGCCTCAAGCGTCGCGTTCGATCGCATCGGCGCGTTCTGATCGCAGAACTTGTAGGTCTTGCGCGCGCCGCCAATTGCGGCCCCGGCCAGCGTTTTCATCGGCCCGGGAGAGATTGCGTTGACGCGAATACCATCAGGGCCGAGATCATTGGCCAGGTAGCGGGTCGCCGATTCCAGTGCCGCCTTGGCCACACCCATCACGTTGTAGTTGGGAACAACCTTGTTAGACCCCTGATAGGTCAGGGTCAGCAAGGTGCCGCCATTGTCCCTCATAAGCGGATATGCCCGGCGCGCGACCTCGATAAAGGAATAGGCCGAGACATCCAGCGAGTGTTTGAAGTTCGCGCGGGTCGTGTTCAGAAACCGGCCGGTCAGTTCGTTCTTGTCGGAATAGGCGATGGCGTGCACGACGAAATCGATGGTCGGCCATCGCTCACCCAGCTCGCCAAAAGCGCGGTCCAGCGAGGCGTCGTCGGTGACGTCCGCATCTACCATGAAATCGCTGCCGAGGCTTTGTGCCAGCGGCTCCAGACGCTTTCCGAACGCGTCACCCTGATAGGTGAACGCCAGTTCGGCCCCGGCCTCATGCATCGCCTTGGCAATGCCCCACGCAATCGAGCGGTCATTTGCCACGCCCATGATCAGGCCGCGTTTGCCCTTGAGAAGATCCGACATCATAGTCACCCGTTATACCTGGACAGGATCATGGAGCCGTTGGTGCCGCCAAAGCCGAAGCTGTTGGTCATGACAGAGTCCAAACCTGCGTTTTCAACCACTTGAGTTGCAATTTCACCGGGCAGGATGCCGTCGGAAAGTGTGTCGACATTGATCGACGGAGTAATAAAGTCATTTTGCAGCATCAAAAGGCAGAAAATCGCCTCAAGCGCGCCGGCTGCGCCTTGCGCATGGCCCGTCATCGATTTGGTCGACGAAATCGGCGGTACGCTGCCCTCACCGAAGATACGGCGAACGGCCTCAACCTCGCCCACATCGCCGACCGGGGTCGAGGTGCCGTGGGCGTTGATGTAATCGACCTTACGGCCTTCGGGCAGGGTGGACAGGGCCAGGCGCATCGCACGCTCGCCGCCTTCACCGGACGGTGCAACCATGTCATGTCCGTCGGATGTCGCGGCATAACCCGTGACCTCGGCATAGATCTTGGCGCCGCGTGCCAGTGCGTGTTCCAGGTCTTCCAGAACGACGATGCCGCCGCCGCCGGAAATCACGAAACCGTCACGGTTCTGATCGAATGCACGCGAGGCTTTTTCGGGGGTGTCGTTGTATTTGGAGGACATCGCACCCATCGCGTCGAACAGACAGGACAGGGTCCAGTCCAGTTCCTCGCCGCCGCCTGCAAACATCACATCCTGCTTGCCCAGCATGATCTGCTCCGCCGCGTTGCCGATACAATGCAGCGACGTCGAGCAGGCCGACGTGATGGAATAGTTGATACCCTTGATTTTGAACGCTGTCGCAAGGTTCGCCGAAATTGTCGAGCACATGCATTTCGGCACTGCAAAGGGGCCGATCCGCTTTGTCGCACCGTTTTTCAGCACAGTCTGATGCGCCGTCAGCATGGCGCTGGTCGATGGTCCACCGGAGCCTGCGACAAGACCCGTACGCGGGTTGACGACCTGGTCTTCGGTCAGGCCGGCGTCTTCAATCGCCTGGCTCATGGCGATGTGCGCGTATGCGGCGCCGGGGCCCATGAAACGAAGGGTACGCTTGTCCACATGCTCGGCCACGTCGATCTTGAGCGTTCCGGCGATCTGGCTGCGAAATCCGTGTTCGACCATCTGTTCGTTGGCTTCGATCCCGGATTTACCTGCCTTGAGCGAGGCGAGGACCTCTTCGGCATTGTTGCCGATCGAGGAAACGACCCCCAGACCGGTGACGACGACGCGACGCATATGCGTACTCCTGTATTCCGTTCCTTGTTACCAGTCCGTCAGCCGCGTTCAGCTTTCAGACAGCGCAACCTTCATGTCCTTGACCTGATAAATCACTTCGCCGTCGGCTTCGACCCGGCCATCCGCCACACCCATGGTCAGACGGCGGGTTTGCACGGCTTTGGTGAAATCCACATAATATGTCAGCATCTTGCGGTCGGGGCGCACCATTCCGGTCAGCTTGACCTCGCCCACGCCCAATGCGTATCCGCGCCCCTGCCAGCCGCGCCAGCCCAGATTGAAGCCGGTCAGCTGCCACAGCCCGTCCAGACCCAGACAGCCTGGCATGATCGGGTTGCCGGGGAAATGGCAGTCAAAGAACCACAGGTCAGGATTGATGTCGAATTCTGCCACCACATGGCCTTTGCCATGTTCGCCGCCATCGCCGGAAATGTCGGTGATCCGGTCCATCATCAGCATCGGTGGGGCAGGTAATTGCGCGTTTCCGGGGCCGAATAATTCGCCACGGGCGCATTTCAGCAGATCATCCTTGTCAAAACTGCTCGGGAATTGGGCCATTCTGCCGCCTCTCCTGCCAGGGGTCCGTTCGTTATATCTGGCCTCGTCTAGCACCCGTTTGCAAGGGCCTGCAAGAGTTGTGGTCCATATCATGTCGCGCTCAGCCCATTCTTTGCGAATGAATTTCATTTGAAATTGTGGGGGCGAAGCACTTATATGTAAGACAGCCAGAATTACGGGTATCGGAAATCATGACACCTCAAAGCCAGAACAGAGCCACGACTTGGCTTGTAGACGCCGGATTGCGCCCGACGCGCCAGCGTGTTGCTTTGGCCGAGCTGCTTGTTGGCGACGGAAGACACCGTCACGTCACCGCCGAAAGCCTGTTTGATGCGGCCAAGAAAAATGGCGACGCGGTGTCGCTGGCGACAGTGTACAACACGCTGCGCGCCTTTTGCGACGCCGGTGTTCTGCAGGAAATCACCGTGGACGGGTCAAAAAGCTATTTTGACACCAACACGCATGACCACCCGCACTTCTTCTGGGAAGACGAAGGCCGGCTGAGCGATGCGCCCTCGGATCAGCTGGTGATCCAGCGTCTTCCCGAAGCGCCTGAAGGGGTCGAGATCGCGTCGGTTGACGTTGTTATCCGCCTTCGCAAAACGCAGTAACACCTCTTAACCGCCGAGTTCAGCCAGAGCCTGTTCCGCCTTTTGAACATTGCTGTCCGCCGGACCTATTCCGTGACGTGCCAGAACCACGGGTTCTGCCGCTTCCGGGTTGGATATCGGCTTGCTGGTCAGCGGTCGCCCGTCATAGCTGAAATTGCTGTGCGGGATGGCGTAGCTGATTGCGATTCCCTCGCCGTGGGCGGCAAGGCTGCGCTGGATTTCCAGCGAGGCCGCGCGGTGCGCGACGGTGGGCGACAACCCGTTTTGCCGGAACAGGCCCAGCACATGCTGCGCCGACAAACCCTCCTGAGACAGGATTAGGGGGTGCGATTCCAATTCCTTCAGTGAAATTGTGTCGTTGCCCGTCAGAATATGCTCGGGCGGCATCACCGCGTGGGGGATGTTGTCGAACAGGATGCGCCGCGAGAAACCGGCATCCATGCTCAGCCCATAGGTCAGGGCAATGTCAATGCGCCCGTCTATCATTCCCGAAATCAGCCCCTCGAATCCGTCCACCTGATAAGTGATCGCGACGTCAGGCAGGGCATTCCGAAGTAGGTGCAAGGCCGGAGCCATCAGGAAAGGGGCCAGGTCCACGAAACACCCGATCCGCAGCGTCGCCGCGCCGGTGTTGGTCTGGTCCGACGATTCCAGCCGCGCGGCACGGTCCAGCAGCGCCTCAGCCTCGCCGATAAACCGGCGGCCTTGTGGCGTGACGGCCATCGCGGCGCCTCGTTTGCGGGCAAAAAGCGGATACCCCAATTGCGACTCGACCCGCGTCAGGGCGGTGGACAACGCAGGTTGCGAGACATTGAGTTGCTGAGCCGCCGCGGACAGGCTGCCGTAGCGGCCAATTGCGCAGATATATTCATAATGTCGGAGCGTAACGTATAACATACCATTAATTCTAGGTTCGAAAGATATTATTTGAATAGAATTAATTTTCATGTGCAGATCGGGCAGGGAACGCACGGAGACCGAGATGACACACCCCCTTGTTACACAGGAAATGATTGACACCTTTCAGGAAGACGGCGTGGTCCTGATCAAAGGGCTATTTGCCGATCACGTAGAGGCTCTGCGCGACGGGGTGGCCGCAAACATGGCCGAGCCTGGACCGTATGCGTCCGACAATCGTAAACAGGGCGAGACCGGACTGTTTTTCGACGATTACTGCAACTGGTCGCGAATCGGGCAGTTTGAAGATGTGATCCGCAACTCGCCGGCTGCCGAGGTGGCTGCAGACCTGATGCAGTCGCGCAGTGTTCAGATGTTTCATGATCACGTGCTGGTCAAGGAACCGGGAACCTCGATGGCGACCCCATGGCACCAGGATGGTCCCTATTACTTTGTTGATGGCCAGCAAACGATCAGCTTCTGGTCGCCACTTGATCCGGTCAAGCAGGCAACCTTGCGCTGCGTTGCCGGGTCGCACCGGTGGGAAAAAGAAGTCCTGCCGACACGATGGGTTTCCGAGGAAGGGTTCTTTGCGGATGAAGGCCAGTACATCCCCGTGCCCGATCCGGATGCCGAAGGCATGCGGGTCGTCGAATTCGAGATGAAGCCGGGAGATGCGGTGGCGTTCAACTACCGCACATTGCATGGTGCGCGGGGCAATCAGTCGGACAGCCGCCGCCGGGCATTTTCGTTGCGGCTGGTCGGTGACGACGCACGCTATGTCGAGCGCCCGGGCCGGACTTCGCCGCCGTTCCCGGGGCATGACATGCAGCCCGGGCAACGTCTGCGCGAAGACTGGTTTCCGGTCTTGTTGCAGCGGTAGGGGACACTGCCCCCATCGCAACAATGCCGCGCTTCCACCGCGGCATTTTCAAACAGACGAAAAGCTTGTCAGAACCACTGTCCCGATTCCATCAGGCCCAGATCGAGCAATTGTTGCGAGGTCCATTCAAACGGCACTGAATTCTGCCAGCGGAAGGTCGGGATATCGAATGTGGAACCGGCATTGCTTTTAAGGGCCTTGGCGGCGCGGAAAGAACAGATCGCGGCCGTCAGGTTATGATGCCAGGGGCACGAATACGTGTTGTATTCCGCCTCGTTAAAGCTGTGGTCCGGCTTCAGCGTCAGGGTCTTTTGCGCCTTGAACAGGGAAATCCTGTCAATGCGGCGGCGTTCGTAGGGGATGTGATCCTCGAACCGCCATCGTAGGCCACCTGACATGTCCAGCTGGCGCTCAAGCGGATGTCCGTCGGCATCGTGGCGGGCGTGCGCGTAGTATCCGGTTCGGTCCAGCATGGCGTGATCAGGGGCGACACCGTTGGGATATACGGTCAGGTCTTCGGCATAAAGGTCGATCACGTGGCACAGCATCGCATTGCGGCGCTCTTCGGTATGGAACGTCAGCATCTCGCCGATGCTTCGGGTCTCGCAAAACGGAAAGAACAGGTACTCGGCGTTGTAGCAGTAGTACAGCCACAACCCCGGCGCGGCCTGGATGATCCGGTTTAGTGCGTCAAAGACCACGGTTCGTGGCGCGCAGGTCTGATCTACCCGGTGAACGCGTTCGGACAGTTCCGGATCCAGATTAAACTCCAGCGGCATCAAAGCGATCAGAGATTTGAAGCCAAGGTTCAGATGGTGGCGGATGGTTCCGTCAAGTTCGACGTCGTCCTCGGCGATGACCAGGGCAACGGGTCCCTTGGCGAGGGCGGCGCTGCCGGATTGCAGAAAAGTGTCGAGGGTCTTGTAGTGCATCGCCTGTCTTGATCCGCCGTGCTGGAATTGCCGGCCAAAATCGGTTAATCGCGTCGGCATTGCAAGCGGCGTTCTATGGGTATAGACGACGCCGATCCCGCGAATGCAAAGGCCGTTTTCATGTCAGAACCCAAGAAGCTGTACATCAAGACCTATGGTTGCCAGATGAACGTCTACGACAGCGAGCGTATGGCCGAAACTCTGGGTGGGAAGGGCTATGTCGAAACCAAAAGCCCGGATGACGCGGATATGATCCTGCTGAACACCTGCCATATCCGGGAAAAAGCCGCCGAAAAGGTCTATTCCGAATTGGGCCGGTTCAAGGGGTTGAAGGCCGAAAAACCCGATCTCAAGATTGGCGTTGCGGGCTGTGTCGCCCAGGCAGAGGGTGAAGAAATCATGCGCCGCCAGCCTCTGGTCGATCTGGTTGTGGGGCCACAAAGCTATCACCGCCTGCCCGAGATGGAGGCGAAGACCCGCGCGGGCGAAAAGGCGTTGGATACGGATTTTCCGGAAGAGGACAAGTTCGAGAAGCTCAAGAACCGTCCAAAGGCCAGCCGTGGGCCAACCGCATTTCTGACCGTTCAGGAAGGTTGCGACAAGTTCTGTGCCTTCTGCGTTGTTCCCTACACGCGGGGGGCCGAAGTCAGCCGTCCTGCCGACCGTATCATCCGCGAGGCGCAGGATCTGGTTGACCGCGGCGTGCGCGAAATCACCCTGCTGGGACAGAACGTCAATGCGTATCACGGTGCGGGCCCGAACGGGGATGTGTCGCTTGCCGGCCTGATCTGGGAGTTGAACAAGGTCGACGGGCTGGAGCGTATTCGCTTTACCACATCTCACCCCAATGACATGGCGGATGACCTGATCGAGGCGCATGGAACCTGCGAAAAGCTGATGCCGTATCTGCACCTGCCAGTGCAGTCGGGATCGGACAGGATCCTCAAGCGCATGAACCGCAGCCATACCGCCGAAAGCTATCTGCGCCTGATCGAACGTATCCGGGCTGCGCGGCCGGATATCGTCATGTCCGGCGATTTCATCGTGGGCTTTCCGGAGGAAACCGAACAGGATTTCCAGGAGACTATGGAGCTCGTCGAGCAGGTCCGGTATGGATATGCCTATTCGTTCAAGTATTCGACGCGCCCCGGCACACCGGCCGCCGAGCGGCAACAGGTCGACCCGCAAGCGGCGGATGATCGTCTGCAGCGTCTGCAGGCGCTGATCACCCGCCATCAGCGCGAGATCCAGGATGACATGGTCGGCAGAAAAGTACGGGTTTTGTTTGAAAAACCAGGGCGTTTGCCGGGCCAGATGGTCGGAAAATCCGAGTATCTGCATTCGGTTCACGTTACGGGCACCGATATTGTGGCGGGCGATCTGAGGGACGTGCTGATCACCGAATCCGGTGCAAACTCGCTTGCGGGCGAAGTGATCTGAGGCTGTCGTTATCCATGGCGCAGACACCATAACTGGTGTTTGTTTCCAAAATTTACCCTTGATTTATCGTTGCGAACTATGGTCGAGGAAACCCAGTCTTTCCTTGGGGCGGTTCCCACGCGCCTTTTTGGAGCGGATATGCGTTGGTCCGATGGTCCGTTCGGCGCAAAGGAGGGTACGAGTGAAAAAGCGAGCACATTCGGTTTCACCCAGGTTTTGGGCAGCATTGCCTTTGGCCCTTTTGATGGTGTTTCAAGCCGGTTCCAGCCCCGCCAGCGATCGCAACGGCGATGTTGCTGATGCTGAAGTGATCAGCGCAAAACGGTACGGCGATGATGTCAGCGCGTTCTACCTCGGGCTCAGCGCCGGATACGGGGGCGAGGGGGATGACAGGTTTGGCCTCAGAACTCCTGCCGGCACCACGACTGTCGGCGATCTCACCCTGAGCGGCTCATATGGCGGAATTCGGGGCGGATGGCGCGGCAGCCTGCCTATCAGCGGTCGGCGCAACTATGTCTACGGGTTAGAGCTTGGGTACGATTTCGGATCATTGGAAGACAGTGTTTCCACTCAAGTTGGGTCCGTTGCCGTCACGGGCAGCTCCGAAATATCCGATATCCTGTCGGTCCGGTTTCGTAATGGCGTGACAAACCGGGGCGGAAATATTCTGTATTTCGTGTCCCTCGGGTACGTGCAGGGCGATGTGACCACCTCCAACAGCTTTGGCCCCGTATCCCGCATTCAGTCCTTTGAGGAAAGCGACCAGCGCGGCGGGTTCTCGGTCAGTGTCGGGGCAGAGCACTTCCTGTCCGATAACTGGTCGATTACCGGTGAATATGAATTTGTTCAGTTCCAGTCGAAAGACGTGACGTTCGACTCGGGCTTTTCCACAAAATCCACGCCCAAGTACCAAGGGCTTCGGTTCGGTCTGAATTACCGGTTCTGAGGGCGCATTCCACCAAACGCGACCCAAGGCGCAAGGGGACGGTCGGCGGCGCTTTTGCAATGCGTGGGGGAAAATTTGAAACTCTGTCTTGCGCCCGACAAGAATTGTTGTCTACGCTGATTTTGAAACGCCAAGACAGGAGAACGGATTGGCCATCGGTGCCCTGAACCCACCGCAAAATGACATGCCCCGTAACGAGGCGCTTGTTGAATTTCCCAACAACCGACTGTTGATTGATCTATGCGGCGAATATGACCGCAATCTGGCCGATATCGAACAGAAGCTATCTGTTCAGATCGTGCGCCGGGGAAATCAACTGGTCGTGATGGGCGATGAGGACGCGCAAAAGCAGGCCCTCGAGGTGCTGCAGGCCCTGTACACCCGGTTGGAAGGCGGGCGCGAGGTCATGCCGGCCGATGTCGACAGGGAATTGCGCATGGGCAATTCCGAGGCCGAGACCGGAACGCGCGACGGCGATCAGCTTGAAATGTTCAAAGGCGGCACTGTCGAGATCAAGACGCGCAAAAAGCTGGTCGAACCGCGCACTGATGCCCAAAAAGCCTATGTCCGCTCGTTGTTCAACAACGAATTGGCCTTTGGAATCGGGCCTGCGGGAACCGGCAAGACATACCTTGCTGTCGCCGCCGGGGTGTCGATGTTCATTGGTGGGCAGGTCGACCGGATCATCCTCAGCCGACCCGCAGTCGAGGCCGGTGAAAAGCTGGGCTATCTGCCGGGCGACATGAAGGACAAGGTCGATCCTTACATGCAGCCTCTGTACGACGCGCTGAATGATTTCCTGCCCGGCAAGCAACTGGCCAAGCTGATCGAGGAAAAGCGAATCGAAATCGCGCCGCTGGCGTTCATGCGGGGGCGTACCTTGGCCAATGCCTTTGTGGTGCTGGACGAGGCGCAGAACGCGACCACCATGCAGATGAAGATGTTTTTGACCCGACTGGGTGAAGGCAGCCGCATGGTTATCACAGGGGACCGGTCTCAGGTGGACCTGCCGCGCGGTGTTCAGTCGGGTTTGCGGGATGCGGAACGGCTGCTCAAGTCGATTCCCAACATCAGTTTCAACTATTTCACTTCCAAGGACGTTGTCCGCCACCCGCTTGTCGCCGCCATCATCGAAGCGTATGAGGCCGACGCGGGCCGGGACACAGAGTGACCTAGGTGCCCGCTGCACAGGCATTGGGTGAAAGGCATGAACCTGGAAATAACGGTCGAAGACGTACGCTGGTCAGGGCTGGAGCCTTTGGCCCAAAGGGCGATCATTGGCGCTCTGACCCATTGCGGGCTTGAGTCCGATGAGTGTGAAATCAGCCTGCTGGGATGTGATGACGCCCGAATTGCCGATCTGAATTCGGAATTTCGGGGAAAGCCTGTGCCGACAAACGTGCTGAGCTGGCCCGCCGAGGATCTTTCACCGGCGGACCCAGGCGGAATCCCCGCGCAACCAAGTCCGGACTTCACGGGTGAGATCGTGCTGGGGGATATCGCCATAGCCTTCGAGACCTGCCAGCGCGAGGCCGCAGAGGCGGGCAAACCCATGGGTGACCACGTGACACATCTGATCGTTCACGGTGTGTTGCATTTGCTGGGGTATGATCACATTCGTGACCCTGACGCCACTTTGATGGAGGCGGTCGAGGTCGAGATACTTGGCAAAATGGGTATTGATGACCCATATAATGTATGAATGGGGCCTCGGGCCCGCACAGTTGGAACAGGATAATGGGCGATACAGACGGCAGTTCTATGGCGGCGCAAAGCGCGCAACCAGAGGATGGCAACATTGAAAGTAAAGATAAATCCGGACTTTTTTCCCGGATCGTTGATGCATTTACATCGCAGAGTGACGACACCGCTAGCGTGGCCAACGGACATGACACCGACATGATTCAGCCCCGCGGCATGATCAACCTTCGCCGTATGCGGGTCGAGGATGTTGCAATCCCGTCTGCGGATATCGTCGCGGTCCCGTCAACGATCAGCAAGGATGAACTGGCGCAGCTGTTTCGTGACAGCGGCTTGTCACGGATACCGGTTTACGACGGGACCTTGGATACGCCCTTGGGGTTTGTGCACCTCAAGGATTTTGCTCTGACCCACGGGTTCAATGGCGGATCGGCTGAATTTGACCTTGTTTCGATGCTGCGCACGCTTCTTTTTGTGCCGCCATCGATGCCGATCGGGGTTTTGCTGACAAAGATGCAGACAGAGCGACGCCATATGGCGCTGGTGATCGACGAATACGGTGGGGTTGATGGCCTGCTGACCATCGAAGACCTGATCGAACAGGTTGTGGGTGAGATCGCCGACGAACATGATGCCGATGAAAGTCAGTTGTGGGTTCAGGAGAAGCCCGGCTGCTATGTCGTTCAGGCGAAGGTCCCGCTTGAGGATTTCGAGGCCGAAATCGGACGTTCGCTGACCAGCCACGAAGATGTCGATGAAGAAGAGATCGATACGCTGGGCGGTCTGGTCTTCATGTTGTCCGGGCGCGTCCCGACGAGGGGAGAGGTCGTACTGCACCCCGAAGGCCCCGAGTTCGAAGTCATCGACGCCGATCCCCGGCGCATCAAGCGATTGCGTATCATGTTGCCGGATCAGGTTGCATGAACCCTGCCAAAGGCTGGCCCTTCCTGTTGAGGGTGGCGCTGGCCGGGTTGCTTGGGGCGCTGGCTGCGTTTGGCCTGGCGCCGTTCGGATATTGGCTGGCAACTCTGGTCGCCCTGGTATTGATCGCGCCCTTGTTTCTGACAACAGAAACAAGGGCGCGCGCAGGTTGGTTGGGATGGGCCTTTGCAACCGGCTATTTCGCGCACGCGCTGTCCTGGATTGTCGAGCCGTTTCAGGTTGACGCCGCGCGCCACGCCTGGATGGCGCCCTTTGCGCTGGTATTCCTGGCCGGCGGGCTGGCGTTGTTCTGGGCTTTGGCGTTTCGTGTCTCGCGGCACCCCGGCGCTCCGGCGATTTTGCAGGCGTGTTTGCTGGCGACCGCAATTTCATTGGTTGAACTGGCACGCGGATATGTGTTCACAGGTTTTCCCTGGGCAGGGCTGGCGCAGATCTGGGTCGGTACACCTGTGGCGCAACTGCTGTCGCTGATCGGGCCTTACGGCTTGGGCGCGATGACTCTTTTTGCCACCCTGCCTTTGGGCGCGGGCCTGACCAAGCGCGAAGACACTCGGGACCTGGCAATGCCAATCGCGATGACGGCTGGGCTTGCGATTCTGGCCGGGGTATATGCGCTCAGCAGGCCCAATGTGACTGACACCGATCACGTCGTGCGTTTGGTGCAGCCCAATGCACCGCAACACCAGAAATGGGATCCGGATTTCACGCCGCTGTTTTTTGCGCGGCAGGTAGAATATACCGCCGCTGAACCGCGTCCCGATCTGATTGTCTGGCCCGAAACATCCGTACCGGCGTGGCTGAGCGGGGCGCAACCTTATCTGAACGCCATCGCGGATGCCGCCCAGGGTGTTCCGGTTGTTCTGGGTATCCAACGCAGTGATGGTGCCCGTATCTACAATTCCATGATCTTGCTGGATCAAGATGCCCAGCAGCAGGAGCTGTATGACAAGCATCACCTTGCGCCATTCGGGGAATATGTGCCTTTCGGGAATCTGATGGTTCGTTTCGGAGTTCACGGCATGGCCACGACTACGGGCAACGGTTTCAGTTCCGGACCCGGGCCAGCCCTGATGGATACGGGCATGCTCGGCCGGGCGTTGCCGCTTATCTGTTACGAGGCGGTGTTTACTCAGGACGTCCTGACGGCCCCCGGGCGCGCGGATTACCTGCTGCAAATCACCAATGACGCGTGGTTCGGAACACGATCCGGCCCTTACCAGCATCTGGCGCAGGCCCAGATGCGCGCGATTGAGATGGGTCTGCCGATGATGCGGTCGGCCAACACCGGAGTATCGGCCATGATTGACCCGCTGGGGCGCATCACAAGCGCATTGCCCTTGGGGCAGGCAGGCTACGTGGATGCACAGCTTCCGGCCCCCCTGACGGAAACTTTTTATTCGCGCATTGGGGATAGTCCGATGCTTTTGGCTTTATTGGCCATGTTTTTGGTGTCCTGGCTGCTTGCTAGGCGGGCCGGATCATAAATGCGGATTGACCCTTCTGGCCAGGCGATTTATGCATCCTGATGCCTGTCACAACGGCTTCCTGGCGTGATGGGAAAACCATAATGGAGCACTTTCATGTCCCGACAAAACTATACCTTTACTTCGGAGTCCGTTTCCGAAGGGCACCCGGACAAGGTCTGCGACCGCATCTCCGATGCTGTGCTTGATGCATTTCTGAACGAAGAACCCGAAGCGCGTGTCGCCTGCGAGACATTCGCGACGACCAATCGCGTTGTAATCGGAGGCGAGGTCGGTCTTTCAGATCAGGACCGGTTGCACGAATATATGCGCCGTATCGACGAGATCGCGCGCGCCTGCGTAAAGGATATCGGGTACGAGCAGGACAAGTTTCACCACGAAACGGTCGAAGTCACCAACCTGCTGCACGAACAATCCGCGCATATCGCACAAGGCGTGGATGCGTCGGGCAACAAGGATGAAGGTGCCGGCGATCAGGGGATCATGTTCGGTTATGCCACCACCGAAACGCCTGCGCTGATGCCTGCACCGATCCAGTACTCGCACGCGATCCTGCGTCGTCTTGCGGAGGTTCGTAAAAATGGCACCGAGCCTGCGCTTGGGCCGGATGCAAAATCACAATTGTCTGTGATTTATCGCGACGGCCAGCCTGTCGGCGTCAGTTCCATCGTTTTGTCGACACAGCACCTGAACGAGGCGCTGTCCTCGAACGACATCCGCGCCATCGTCGAACCTTACATCCGGGAAACCTTGCCCGAGGGCTGGTTGTCGGCTGACACAGAATGGCACGTTAACCCCACGGGTAAATTCGTCATCGGTGGACCGGACGGTGATGCGGGGCTGACGGGTCGCAAGATTATTGTGGACACCTATGGCGGCGCCGCGCCGCATGGGGGCGGGGCGTTTTCGGGCAAGGATCCGACCAAGGTCGACCGCTCGGCAGCCTATGCCGCGCGCTATCTGGCCAAAAACGTCGTTGCCGCCGGAATGGCCGAGCGCTGCACAATCCAGTTGAGCTATGCGATCGGTGTTTCAAAACCCCTGTCTATCTATGCCGATACTCACGGCACTGGCGAGATCGAGGATGTAGCGATCGAAAATGCCGTCGGGCAGGTCATGGACCTGACGCCACGCGGTATCCGGACGCATCTGGAACTGAACAAACCGATCTACCAGCGCACTGCGGCCTACGGCCATTTCGGGCGCGAGCCGGAAGCGGATGGCGGTTTCAGTTGGGAACGCACCGACCTGGTGGATGCGCTGAAAGCCGCGGTCTGACCGGAAATTACCGGGGGACGCGCCCATCAGGGCGCGTTCCTTTTTGTTTGAAGACACCTCGGGTTTGTGGGGGCTGGTCCTCTGGCCTCTGCCACTTGCAATGCCCGGGCGCGGGCAGTATGGGCACCGCCATGAGCACCGAGACCCCGCAACGCCCGCGCAGAAACTTCTATGGCCGCTTCAAGGGCAAGACCCTGAAGCCCAGCCAAAAGACCTATCTGAATGAAGACCTCGCAGCATTGTCACCTGGTGTGGTTGACTGGGACACCAACCCCGAACGGAACCCTCTGGACTTGCAGGCGCTGTTTGGCGGCCGGGATGTCTGGCTAGAAGTCGGATTTGGCGGCGGTGAACACCTGGTTCATCAGGCCCAAAACAACCCCGGTGTCGGCATCATCGGGGCCGAGCCCTACATTAACGGCGTTGCCATGCTGCTGGGGAAAATTCGCCGGGCCGAGGTTGAGAATCTCGCCATCCATCCCGGCGATGCGCGTGATCTGTTCGATGTGCTGCCCGAGGCAAGCATCTCGCGCGCCTTTCTGCTTTACCCGGACCCGTGGCCGAAAACCCGGCACCATCGTCGCCGCTTCGTCACGCATGAACATCTGGAGCCCTTGGCGCGCACCCTCAAGCCGGGGTCGATTTTTCGCGTGGCGACTGACATTCCGGACTATGTGCGGCAGACACTCGAGGAAGTTCCGCGCGCCGGTTTCGAATGGCTGGCGGAACGCCCGCAGGACTGGCGTATGCCATGGGACGACTGGATTTCCACCCGGTATGAACAAAAAGCCCTGCGCGAGGGGCGTACACCGCATTATTTGACGTTCCGCAAGACCTGAGCGCTAAGGCGCGGGGTCCCGCAGGTTGGGAAAGGCCCTGCCTTTGGCAAACCACGCCAGCCCGAACGCCCAAAGCGCGATGGATTCCACAAAGAAGGTCAGATTGTGGGACTTCCACCCTCTCTGGGCGCCTTCGCCGGAAAACGCGACGATTCCCAGCACAAGAACGCACAACAGGATCGTGATGCCGCACAACGTATACAACGTGTTGCGCCGTCTTTTTGTCTCGATCAATTGACCGTTTTTGATGTGACGCTCGGGAACCACGCGGCGCAGAACAAACAGACAATAAAGGCCCAGATAGATAAACAAGATACCGGCAGACCAGGCATGCAAATGCGGGGCACCGGAAAACAGCGTGAAAAATGCTTCGGGATCGGGGTCAGACAAGACCGGTGGCGGTGTTTGATTCACATCGGCAAAAATACGCGACTGGAAGCTGACCGGTTCTTCGCAGCCAGACCCGCTTGTCGGGAATACCGCAACAAAGCAGGCACCTAATCCGGCAATAAAGGACCCAAGATCCTCAAGCCAGTGGTCACCGGTATAAGCGATCAGAAAACCACCGATGAATATCAGTAATCCGACAAAAATCGCCCCCAGAAACTGGGCGTAATAAAAGTGGCTGATGCTGTCACGAAAACAGCTGCCGCCAAATATTGCGCCACTGGCAAGAATTATTGGCAGGCCGAAGGCGACCAACCCGACCAAAAAGGCCAGGCGCATCTGCAGAACACTGTCAGTCTTCAAGGGGTCTTCGGGCTGAAAGTAGGTTTCGGTTCCCTTGGAAAGCATGGATCGAAGTTGTGACATGATTAGACCTCGGAGTGATTTGTGTGAATCAAAACGAATGCGTCCTAAATGTCGCCATAATAGCCTGAAACCTGCTGATGCCCCAAATTCTGTTCAATCTTGCGGTCGCTTTGCCGCTGGACCAACCGGCCCCAATTCGCTAATCGGCTTGAGCACTGATAGCGCAAAAGGAGCCCCCATGTCCGGACACGGAACGCCCATCCCGATGACGTCGCATCCCTGCGGCCCGCTGACCGGCACGGCAGAGGTGCCCGGCGACAAGTCGATCTCGCATCGGTCGCTGATTCTGGGCGCGATGGCGGTTGGCGAAACAAGAATTTCGGGTTTGCTGGAGGGCGAGGATGTTCTGGACACCGCCAAGGCCATGCGGGCCTTTGGGGCCGAAGTCACGGATCACGGCGGCGGCGAATGGACCGTGCATGGCGTCGGGGTTGGCGGCTTTGCCGAGCCCGATCAGGTGATCGACTGTGGCAACTCGGGCACCGGAGTGCGCCTGATCATGGGGGCGATGGCGACGTCGCCTATCACCGCGACCTTTACTGGCGACGCCAGCCTGAACAAGCGCCCCATGGCGCGGGTCACCGATCCGCTGGCGCTGTTTGGCACGCAATCTGTCGGTCGTTCCGGCGGGCGTCTGCCGATGACAATCGTGGGCGCGGCCGAGCCAGTGCCGGTTCGCTACGAAGTTCCCGTCCCCTCGGCTCAGGTCAAGTCGGCCGTCCTGCTGGCCGGTCTGAACGCACCGGGCAAGACCGTGGTTATCGAAAAAGAAGCCACCCGCGACCATTCCGAGCGGATGCTGGCCGGTTTCGGAGCGGAGATCACGGTTGAGGACACGGACGAGGGTCGCGTGATCACGTTGACCGGTCGCCCCGAGTTGAAGCCGCAGGTTATTGCCGTTCCGCGGGATCCGTCCAGCGCGGCCTTCCCGGTTTGTGCGGCGCTGATCACGCCCGGTTCTGACGTGCTGGTTCCCAGTATCGGTCTGAACCCGACCCGCGCAGGGCTGTTCACGACGTTGCGCGAGATGGGCGCAGACCTGACATATGAGAATGAGCGCGAAGAGGGCGGCGAACCAGTCGCTGATCTGCGCGCCAAATATTCACCCAACATGAAGGGCATCAACGTGCCACCGGAACGCGCGGCCTCGATGATCGACGAATACCCGGTGCTGTCTGTGGTAGCGGCCAATGCCACCGGCACCATGATGATGGGCGGCGTTAAGGAACTGCGCGTCAAGGAAAGCGATCGCATCGACGCTATGGCGCGCGGGCTGCGCGCCAATGGCGTGACAGTGGACGAGGGCGACGACTGGTGGTCGGTCGAGGGCCTCGGCATCGGTAACATCCCAGGCGGCGGCACGTGTGAGAGCTTTCTCGACCACCGCATTGCCATGTCTTTTATGGTCATGGGCATGGGTGCGAAATTACCGGTATCTGTCGATGACGGCGGCCCGATTGCAACTTCGTTCCCGATTTTCGAACCACTGATGGCGGCCTTGGGGGCGAAGGTCGAGCGTACATGAGTTTTACGGTCGCCATAGACGGTCCTGCGGCGGCGGGTAAGGGCACGATTTCCAAGGGTGTCGCCGCACATTTCGGCTTTGCGCATCTGGACACGGGGCTGCTGTATCGTGCCGTGGGCAGGCACACACTGGTTGGTGTGGACCCGGTTGCGGCGGCGCTTGCGTTGACCGCTGAAGAACTGGCTCAGGGTGATCTGCGAACGGCCGAGATTGCACAGGCGGCCTCGATAATTGCGGTGATCCCCGAAGTGCGCGCCGCGTTGGTGGATTTCCAGCGCACCTTTGCCCGTCGGGCGGGGGGGGCCGTGCTTGACGGTCGCGATATCGGAACCGTGATATGTCCGGCGGCGGAAGTGAAACTGTTCGTCACCGCCAGTGCCGAGGTGCGCGCAGAACGTCGCTATCTTGAACTCAATGCGAAAGGGGCTGATGTCACACGCGATCAGGTCCTGACGGATGTACGGGAGCGTGACGCGCGGGATGCGGAACGCAGCGCGGCGCCGATGAAGCCCGCAGATGACGCGGTTCTGCTCGATACCTCTGATCTGAGTATCGAAGCTGCATTGGAACAGGCCATAGGGGTCATCAAACAAAAACGACCCGCGACACCGTAGTGCAGCGGGTTGCCTGATTACAGTTCGCCGACGGCAATGCTTTTGATGCTTGCCCACTGGTCGTCAGCCGTTTTTGCCGTGGTGGGGACGTCCTTCAGGAACGCAGCGCGGGTATCGGCGTTCAGGAACAGGTACAGTTTTCCATCAGCCACCAGATACTGATCCGGGTCGCCGTCGAACTTCTTGCCCACGGACACGCCATACGAGCAGAATCCGCCATGCTGCGGCAGATAGGCGGCCGGGTTGGCCTCGAACGCTTCGCGGTTCGCGGCGCTGGTGAAGTAGTACGACGCCCCGTCATAGGTGGCGGAATGGGTTGCAAAACCCTCTACCGGGTTGCCGTCATTGACCAGCGCGACCAGATCGACGCCATGGGCCGCCAAAGGCGCGCCCGCTGCCGATATGCCGTTCGAAACGTTGATTTCATCGGCGGCAAAGGCCGGGGCAGCGATCAGCGGCAGGGTTGCGATCAGGGTGGTCAGGACCAGATTTTTCATTGCATTTCCTTTCGTGTTCAGGTTCGGGCTGGCTGGTGCGCCAACCGCTGAAACAAAGATAGGCGGCTGTTCTTGTACGAACTATCGCAGGAAGGCCGTCAGGTTTTGCAGATCGTTCAAAGATGGGGCTTGCCGGGAATACTCTTCACCAAGCTTTGTTTGGCCAGTGAGAAGGTGGCTTTCTATTGTGAAGGAATAGCCTGCAGGAGAAATGCCATGATCCGACTAGCCGTATTGCTGATTTTTCTGGCCGGAGGACTGGCGGCTCAAGACGGGCAGGCACCCGAGCCGGCAATGGATTACGAGCGTCTGGGCAAGATCATCTTTGCGCTCGACCCAGAAGCACAACCGCAGGGCCCCGGGTTTCAGATGACGGTTGCGGATTATCCGATGTTGGTGGTGACAGACATTAATGCCGACCGGATGCGCGCCATGGTCCCGATCCGCAGTGCCGAGGGGCTGTCGGATGATGATCTGCGGCGCATGATGCAGGCCAATTTCGACAGTACGCTGGATGCGCGTTACGCGATCGCCAATGGCACTTTGTGGGCTGCGTTCGTCCACCCGTTGTCTTCACTGAGAAAAGACCAGTTGATCTCGGGGCTGGCCCAGACCGTGAACATCGCCGCGACCTACGGCACCCTTTACACCGGTGGTGCGGCAGAGTTTGGAGGCGGCGACAGTACCGACCTGCAGCGCGCCCTGATCGAAGAGCTTTTGAAGAAGGGCGAGGAAATCTGATCCGCGCCCGAAACTGGAGTTTTTCCTGATACTGCCCTGTTTCGCAGGGACCCACGTTCTGAAGACGATGTACAGCACCGTGACGACTGGCGCGCCATGGTTTCATGTGGTGCCGGGAGCAAAGCGATGAGTGTTTTCTGTTGCGATTTCGGACGCATGGACGGGTCTGAATGCCATATTTTCATAGGCTCTAGCTGAAAGCAGGAAAACTGCTATAGTTTCCCGCAGCGAAAAGGGAAGGCTGCCACACAAGCCCAAAAACAAAAAAAGGGCAGGCAGCCAAGAAATCCCCCAAGCCAACAGGGACAGAAATACATGAATAATCGTTTGAGTAAAATCACCATCGTAGGTGGTGGTACGGCTGGTTGGATGACCGCCTTGATTCTGGAAATGGTGCTTTCACGCACGTCAGCACCCAAGGATCGCCCGCGTATCTGCCTGATCGAAAGCCCGAATATCGCCACCGTTGGAGTTGGCGAAGCCACGGTTCCGCGCATGCCCGTCACGCTCCGGCAGGCAGGCATATCAGAGCGGGATTTTTTCCGCGAGACCAACGCATCGTTCAAGCTGGGTGTGAAATTCTGCAACTGGAACAAGTACGCCAAAGGCAATCGCATCGACTACGTGAACCCTTTTGCCCATGGCCAGATGCTGGAGGGGTTGGAGGCCGCCGAATATTTCCTGCGCTTTGGCAATGGGGATCGGGACTTCACGCAATCAATCTCGCCACACGATGATCTGGCGCGATTGTGTAAAGGCGCACGGCAACTGGGTCAGCCCGAATTTGAACAGCGCTTTGGCTATGCGTATCATCTGGATGCCGTAAAGTTCGCAGGCATGCTGACCAAGGTCTGCACCAAGCGCGGTGTGGAGCATATCCAGGATGAAGTGCAGTCAGTAGAGCTGGATGAACAGGGCAATGTCAGCCACCTGATGTTGGACCGCAAAGGCCGCCATGACGTCGAGATGGTGGTCGATTGTACCGGTTTTCGCGGGTTGGTCATCAACAAGGCACTTGGCGAGCCGTTTATGGATTATTCGGATTATCTGCCTAACGACCGCGCCATGGCGTTGCAGATCGAGCATCCCAACCCGGAAAAGATCGAAAGCGTTACGCGGTCTACCGCACTGGGCGCAGGGTGGACATGGCGGGTGCCGCTTTATAACCGTGTGGGCACCGGTTATGTGTTCTCGTCGGCACACCGCACGGATGATCAGGCGGCGGATGAATACCTCGAATGGCTGGGGGACAGCGGCAAGGGGGCGACGCCACGCGTGATCCCCATGCGCATCGGTCGTGTGCGCAACGCCTGGGTCAAGAACTGTGTGGCGATCGGTCTGTCCGGTGGTTTTATTGAGCCTTTGGAAAGTACCGCGATCCATATGATTGATCATGCAGTGCGTTGGTTCGCCGAACACCTGCCCACACGTGACATGGAGCCGTCCTTGCGCGCCAGATATAATCGGCAGATGGACAAGCTTTATGGCGAAGTTCTGGAATTCATCTGTCTGCATTACCAACTGGGCAACCGCACGGACGACCAATACTGGATCGATGCACGCACCGAGATGAAAGTACCGGATCGGTTGGCCGAGAACCTGGAATTGTGGCAGCACCGGCTTCCGATGCAGCACGATGTCGAGTTTGCAACGCTGTTTGACCACCGGGTCTATCAGACGGTTCTTTTGGGCAAGCAGGTCTATGATACGGGTTATGGTGAGGGTATCCGTGATCGGTTGCGACCGTTGAACCGACCGATTTGGTTCCAGTGGTGGAAGGGCGCGAAGGGGCACCTTGCACAGATCCTCAAAACGATGCCGGATCACAAGACGCTGCTGCGCGATATCCGGGGAGAACTGGAGAGACCAGCCTTTGGCAAGGCGGCTGCAATGAAACCCACAGTGGCCATGCCGGGTGCGGTCCCTGCTCCGGCGGTGATCCACAACATGCCCAATTTCGCGGAAATCCAAAGCGGCGCGAAGGATTTGCAGCTGTTCTAAAGTTCCCCGCCTCTCAGAAAGAGGGGTTGGAAGAACTTATCAGGGGCAGAGCTTCGAAACTCTGCCCCTGTTGCGGTCACTCGGGTGTTATTAGGACCTCCGTAGTCGGGGCCGCGGAGCGAAGTGATCTGACGCTATAGCGCGGATCCCTCGCGCAACTCGTCCTGTTCGGTCGGCGTCGGCGTATGGTTGAAGACGAAGGCCGTGCGGCAAGCGTCTTCCCCTCCCAGCGCTTCGATCTTGCGGCGCTGGTCGGCAAAAGCACGGGCGTTGACTTCTTCCGGATCGCAGATTTCGCGCAAGCGGCGCTCACCCTCAGCCAGCGCGGCGGCAACGTCGGGGTCGTCTACCCGATCCACCGCGCGGTTCACCAGTTCGTGCGGGTCGGTTTCCAGATCGAATAACTGCGGTGGTTGACCAACGTAGTGGACATATTTCCAGCGGCCCCAGCGCACCATGAAACTGCCGGTTTTTGAACCGCCATCATGGTACTCACTGAAACCGGTACGGTTCGGGTCGTCTGGCGCATTGGCGATGGTACGCAGCGACAGACCGGGCTGTCCGGCGTTCCCTTCGTCATCGGCAACACCACAGACCTCGCGGGCGGTGGCGGCTATATCGGTCAGGTTTGTGCAGGTCGAAACAGTGCGGCCTGCGGGAATTCCGGGACCGGCAGCAATCATAGGCACACCGGCGCTGGCTTCGTACATGACCATCTTGGTCCAGAATCCCTGATCCCCCATCATGTCGCCATGGTCCGACACATATAGGATAACGGTATTGTCCAATTGTCCGCTGGCATCCAGCGCGGCAACCACGCGGCCGACGCAATGATCCATGAACGAGGTCAGGCCGTAATAGGCAACCTTTGCTTCGCGCATCTTCCGTTCATCGAAATAGTCCTCGTAGTTGAAGAAGGCGGCGATATTGCGCAGCTCTCCATGTTCGGGCAGGCCTTCGCCGTAACCGACCGGCAGGTCCATGTCGGCGGGGTCGTAAAGGTTGTACCATTCCTCAGGGCAGGTCAGCGGGTAATGCGGGCTGACCAGCGAAACAAAGGCGGCCCAGGGTTGCTCCAGGCGCTTGGGATCCGCCAGCCAAGCCTCGGTGGCATTTGAGATGGCCTTGTCGTAGTCGGTATAGGTGCTGCTGCCAGCACCCACGTCACCTGCCAGTTCAGCGGCTGAATCGTAGGGCGGTGGGTTTTCCCGCAGCAGACCGACGGGCCATCCGACGCCGCCGACCACGTGCATTGGAATGATTTCTTCCGAAAACCCGTTGTCATCGTCGGCCGACCGAAAATGAAGTTTGCCGATGGAAACCACTTCGCGCCCGGCGTCGCGCAGCTGCCGCATCCAGCTGCGAGGCTCTCCGGCGTAGGGCGAGGCGCTGTCCCAATTGCCGGTGCGGTGCACCCATTCACCGGTGGCCAGCGCTGCGCGGGTCGGGACACACATTGGCGACGGCGTGTAGGCGGCCTGGAACATCGTGCCCCGTGCGGCCAGCGCATCCAGATGCGGAGTTTTCACGATCGGGTGCCCTGCGCAACCCATGGCATCCTTGCGATGTTCGTCCGAAATGATGACAAGAAAATTCGTATTTTGCTGAGTCATGGGGTCCTCCGCCTCACTTCATACCGTCGGGTCGGGCCTGGTCGCAGGTTTGATTGCGACATTCCGGGAAAGTGATTTGGTGTCATTTGCGCGGTTGTGTCCTTCTGCATGAAATGTAATGTCATAACATATCTATTTGTTTTTGAGCAAAGGCGGAAATATGGGCGCGACTTCCTCTGGGGGTGTCAGCCGGGGCAGGCACAGGCGGCGAAATCAAAACACCAGTCTCCATCCCAGGATAAGAGGCGGTTCACCAATGCGGGCTTACGACGCGCTGCCGCCTGAATTGCGTCAATGGCTTGCAGCCGCCTGCCTTCCGTGGAGCCCGGCTTCCGCAAAACGAATCTAGATTCGTGCAGGCGGAACCCATAATCCGGAAGCGGCGAAAACCCGGCTGGATGCAATTGAACGGGCAATGCTGAAGCGGGACGCCCGGATCTGGAGGCCAAAATTCGATCAGCCGGAGCGGCAGGATCGCGCCCAATAGGCCATTTACCTTGGAAATATGGGCTTTCCACTTGCACCGGTCAGCAAATCCGCCTATACGCGCGCTGTCTGAACAAGGGCGGTCAACGTCCGGATGACGTATCTGAGCAGGGCCGGGTCACCTCGGCCCTTTGTGTTTGTGTAATCGGATGCGCCCCGGATCACGCCAGAAGACATCATGAAACAAGACCGGCGGAGACAACCGCTCGGCCAGTAAAAACGTAAGTAAAGGAAAACAACGCCACATGGCTAACGCATCCATGGAGGAATTCGAAGCCCTCCTTAATGAAAGCTTCGAAATGGACACACCCGAAGAGGGTTCTGTTGTCAAAGGCAAGATTCTGGCGATTGAAGCCGGTCAGGCCATCATCGACGTCGGCTACAAAATGGAAGGCCGCGTTGATCTGAAAGAATTCGCAAATCCCGGCGAAGCTCCTGAAATCGCTGTTGGTGACGAGGTCGAAGTATACCTGCGTGCTGCAGAAAACGCCCGTGGCGAAGCCGTCATCTCGCGCGAGATGGCCCGCCGTGAAGAGGCATGGGACCGTCTGGAAAAAGCATATGCCGACGACCAGCGCGTCGAAGGTGCAATCTTCGGTCGCGTCAAAGGTGGCTTCACCGTCGATCTGGGTGGCGCAGTTGCGTTCCTGCCCGGCTCGCAGGTTGACGTTCGCCCTGTGCGCGACGCTGGCCCGCTGATGGGTCTGAAGCAGCCGTTCCAGATTCTGAAAATGGACCGCCGCCGTGGCAACATCGTTGTTTCGCGCCGCGCTATCCTGGAAGAATCGCGTGCCGAACAGCGTGCCGAAGTCATCGGCAACCTGTCCGAAGGTCAGACCGTCGAGGGTGTCGTCAAGAACATCACCGAATACGGTGCATTTGTTGACCTGGGCGGCGTTGACGGCCTGCTGCACGTCACCGACATGGCATGGCGCCGTGTGAACCACCCGTCCGAGATCCTGACGATCGGCGAAACCATCAAGGTTCAGGTCATCAAGATCAACAAAGAGACCCACCGCATCAGCCTGGGTATGAAGCAGCTGCAGGAAGATCCGTGGGATCTGGTTGCTGCAAAATACCCGCTGGGCTCGGTCCATCAGGGTCGCGTCACCAACATCACCGACTACGGCGCGTTCGTCGAGCTGGAAGCCGGCGTCGAAGGTCTGGTGCACGTGTCCGAGATGTCCTGGACCAAGAAAAACGTCCACCCCGGCAAGATCGTTTCGACCAGCCAGGAAGTCGACGTTATGGTTTTGGAAATCGACGGCGCCAAGCGTCGCGTGTCTCTGGGCCTGAAGCAGACTCAGCGCAACCCGTGGGAAGTGTTTGCAGAAACACACCCCGAGGGCACCGAGGTCGAAGGCGAAGTCAAGAACATCACCGAATTCGGTCTGTTCATTGGCCTCGAAGGCGACATCGACGGCATGGTTCACCTCAGCGACCTGTCCTGGGACGAGCGTGGCGAGGATGCGATCCAGAACTACCGCAAAGGCGACATGGTTTCGGCCGTCGTTTCGGAAGTTGACGTTGAAAAAGAGCGTATCTCGCTGTCGATCAAAGCCCTGGGCGGTGACAAGTTCGCCGAAGCCGTGGGCGGCGTGAAGCGTGGCTCGGTCATCACCGTTGAAGTCACCGCGATCGAAGATGGCGGCATCGAGGTCGAATACGAAGGCATGAAGTCGTTCATCCGTCGTTCGGACCTGTCGCGTGACCGTGCCGAGCAGCGCCCCGAGCGTTTCTCGACCGGTGACAAGGTTGACGTCCGCGTCACCAACGTCGACAGCAAGACTCGCCGTCTGGGCCTGTCGATCAAAGCACGCGAGATCGCCGAAGAGAAAGAGGCCGTGGAACAGTACGGTTCCTCCGACTCGGGCGCATCGCTGGGCGATATCCTGGGTGCAGCGCTGAAATCCGGCGACTAAACCTCAGGCTGTCCGAAGCAGTCGAATTTCGGCCCCGCACGTCAGTGCGGGGCCGTTTTTGTTGCGAATCAATATGTTCTGATTTCCCGGCCCAACTCGGGCAACAGGTGTTCTTTGGAGCCCGGAATCAGGCCCGCAGGCAAAAAATTGCGTGAGAATATGGCAAAATGATGCCTCGGCACGCGGAGTTTGCGTTCCCCCGTTCCGCGTTTTTTCTTATACTGTCCAAAACAATAGACATGGTAATCCGGTCGCCTGGGAGGGTAATGCCTATGATCCGTTCAGAATTGATTCAGAAAATCGCCGACGAGAACCCGCATCTTTATCAGCGTGACGTTGAACGGATCGTGAATACCGTTTTCGAGGAAGTGACCGATGCTATGGCCCGCGGCGACCGGGTCGAACTGCGCGGATTTGGCGCTTTTTCTGTCAAACAGCGGGACGCACGCGTCGGCCGCAATCCCAGAACCGGTGAGACCGTGCAGGTCGAGGAAAAATGTGTACCGTTTTTCAAGACAGGCAAGTTGCTAAGGGACCGTTTGAACGGTAAAGCCTGACCTTATGATGCGCTACATTCGATATGCTTTTCTTGCGGTCCTCGGGATCACCCTGATCTCGATTTCGCTGGCCAATCGCGAAATGGTTGAACTCAAGCTTATGCCGGATGCCTTGTCCGAGCTGGCTGGCTTCAACCTCAGCACCTCGTTGCCGCTGTTCCTAGTTGTTCTTGGGGGCGTGGTTGCCGGGCTGGTCATAGGCTTTCTTTGGGAGTGGCTGCGCGAACACAAGCACCGCCGCGACGCGACGGCCAGCAAAGGCGAAGTGCGCAAACTTGAGCGTGAGGTCAAGAAGCTCAAGAAAAAGCAGAATCAAGGTCAGGACGAGGTTCTGGCTCTGCTGGACGAGGCCAGCTAAGCGGCATGTCTACTGAAATTAGTGTGAAAATCTGCGGCTTGACCGCACCGGCTCAGGTGCGCGCGGCCGTAGATGCTGGTGCACGATACTTGGGATTCAACTTCTTTCCCAAGTCGCCCCGGTATGTCCCGCCCGAACAGGCGGCTGCGTTGATGGCTGACGTGCCGGTTGGCGTGGCCAAGGTGGCCCTGGTCGTGAGCCCCTCAGACGATTTGCTGGACAGTATCACTCAGGCCGCGCCCTTCGATATGTTGCAATTGCACGGCAGCGAAAGTGCCGAGCGTGTGCGCGAGGTCAAGGAACGTTACGGCTTGCCGGTGATGAAGGTCATCGGTGTGGCAGATGCCGAAGATCTGGCCGCAATCGACATCTACAGCGACGTCGCGGACCAGCTTCTGATTGATGCCAAAGCCGCCAAGAACGCGGTCTTGCCGGGCGGTAACGGGCTGGCGTTTGACTGGCGGTTGCTGGCTGGGCGCAAATACTGGCGTAAGCCATGGATGCTGGCCGGCGGTTTGAACCCGGAAAACGTGGCCGAGGCCATTCGGATGACGGGAGCACGACAGGTAGATGTCGCCTCAGGTGTTGAAAGTGCTCCGGGGATCAAGGATTCGGGCCTGATCAACGCCTTTATCGAAGCCACCCGTTGATCTGATCGGGCCGCCATCGCGTATCTCCTGTTAAGGAGTATGAATGGATGCTGGCCGCAATCGGTGGAGTTGCCCTGAAAAACTGGTATCACGCGCCCGAGTTTTTCTGGCGCGCGCGCCAGGCTTATTTGCAAGCCCGTGACGATCCGCTGTGCCTGCGGGTGGAACTGTTCCCACATCAGGGCCTGTATTTTTCGCTGAGCGTCTGGCACGACGCCGAGGCCATGCTGACATTCGCCCAGTCGGGTCCGCATCGGCGCGTTGTGCAGGCGGCCTCCCGGTTGGCGGAGGTGCATGAGTTCCATCATTTCAACTGTATTGCCGTGCCAAGCAGGGACCAGGCTCTGCGGGTTTGGTCTCAGCATGTTCATGCGGCTGAATGATACGTTTTGCCATGGCAAATCCCGCCGCCACCTCCTATGAACAACGGGTACGACGAGGGAGACACCCATGGCCAACGATCTTTTCAATTCCTTCATGTCCGGGCCCGACGAACAGGGCCGTTTCGGCATCTTCGGCGGACGGTTCGTCAGCGAAACGCTGATGCCCCTGATCCTGTCGCTGGAAGAGGAATATGAGAAGGCCAAGGACGATGCGACCTTCTGGGCCGAGATGGACGATCTGTGGGCCAACTATGTTGGCCGCCCGTCGCCGCTGTACTTCGCGGAACGCCTGACCGAACATCTGGGTGGTGCAAAGATTTACCTGAAGCGTGACGAGCTGAACCACACCGGCGCGCATAAGATCAACAACGTGCTGGGCCAGATCATTCTGGCGCGGCGCATGGGCAAGACCCGGATCATCGCTGAAACCGGGGCAGGGCAGCACGGCGTAGCCACCGCCACCGTCTGCGCCAAGTTCGGATTGAAATGCGTGGTCTACATGGGGGCCCATGACGTGCAGCGTCAGGCTCCGAACGTGTTCCGCATGCGCCTGCTGGGGGCCGAGGTGATCCCTGTGACTTCCGGTCGCGGGACACTGAAAGATGCAATGAACGACGCGCTGCGCGACTGGGTGACCAACGTGCGCGATACGTTCTACTGCATTGGAACGGTCGCTGGTCCGCACCCGTATCCGGCGATGGTGCGCGATTTTCAGTCGATCATCGGCAAGGAAGCCAAGGAACAGATGATGAAGGCCGAAGGCCGTCTGCCCGATACGATCATCGCCGCCATCGGTGGTGGGTCGAACGCGATGGGCCTGTTCTACCCATTTCTCGACGACAAGTCCGTGAATATCATCGGCGTCGAGGCGGGCGGTAAAGGCGTGAACGAAAAGATGGAGCATTGCGCCTCTCTGACCGGTGGTCGTCCGGGCGTTTTGCATGGCAACCGAACCTATCTGCTGCAGGATGACGACGGCCAGATTCTTGAAGGCTATTCCATTTCCGCTGGTCTGGACTACCCAGGCATCGGGCCAGAACATTCATGGCTGCACGAGGTAGGGCGTGCGCAATATGTCTCGATCACGGACAAAGAGGCGCTGGAAGCGTTCCAGCTGTGCTGCGCAACCGAAGGCATCATCCCGGCGCTCGAACCCAGCCACGCACTGGCCCATGTGATGAAGATTGCCCCGGAACTGCCCAAAGATCACCTGATCTGCATGAACATGTGCGGACGCGGCGACAAGGATGTTCAGACGGTTGCGAAATACCTGAACTTTGACATGTCCGATACCGAAGGACGCGAGGCAATCTAAGCCTCTGATTTCGCCAGCGTAAGCCAGACAGATGTTGAGCGGCGGTGGGTCCGAGAATCATTGGACCTGCCCCGGTCGCCATGATGCTTTCACTGTCTCGCAATTGCGGAAAATGAAGCGCTTTGGTGCGGATTGTCTGGCTTTTGCCGGGTTAGCTTGCAGTGCCGAAACAGCCCTCCTGTAAGGTCTGGTTAGAAAGCTGCTGTGTTTTCCCAGGATTTTTCCGCCAACCCTCAGAATTATTTGCCAAATAGGTGCCGGGATGACCCTCGCGGCAAGCGCCAGACTCGGCGCATCTGGCAAATTCGATACACGCGAAATAATTGAGATTTGGTGAATCTGTACAGCGTTTTGAATTTGAATAAACTCACTGTCAATTCGCAACTTCTGGTTGCTAATCATAATGTGCCCCGGACGGTGTCAGAACTCAGTTGCGCGTTCGGAATGGCATGTCATAAGGCGCATATCCTTGTGTTATGCCCCTATCGGGTTTGTTGGAGGTTGGGATGGTTAACTCCTTTTTTCGCAGGCTGCTTGGCCTTGTCTGTTTGGTTTCAGTCGTTCTGTTCGGCAGCAGCAAGGAAGGCGCGGCCTTTGGTGGGGCTACCTTCTTCAATACACCCATTGCGTCACCCAATGGCGGTTCCGTCCAGTTTACCAACATCCCCGGCGCAACGACTGCATTTGTCGCCCTCAGCGGCAGCGGCCAGGCACCGGGCGGTGCGATTTACTTTGGTGGCGGGATCACGCCGTCTCCGATCATCACTCCGGCCGGATTGACCAACCTCGGTTGGCTGAACCCAACCATTCTCAGTCAGGACGGCGCAGACAGCACATATGCCGCCGACGGTTACATGGGGATCATTTTCACGGCTCAGGAAACCCCGGGTGGGCCGCTTTACAGATACGAACTGGCCCTATCGGGTGTGACGAACACGCAGATTATCAGCACCCGGACGCTGGTGGATACGACCCAGCCCACGGCTTCGGTCGGGGCGCTGACTGCGACCGGGAACGGCACCTTTACCGCGACAATCACCCTCAGCGAACCCAGTACCGACTTTGTTGCCAGTGATCTTTTGGTGGTGAACGCAACCGCGACCATGACCGGTTCGGGTGTCGATTACGTTGCCACACTGACACCGCAGAACAACGGTACAATCGAGCTTTCCGTTCCGGCCGGAGTTTTCACCGACGCCGCAGGCAATCTCAATCTGGCGTCGAACACTGTGACAACCGTGCAGGCCGCAACAAACACGCAGCGTTTGATTCAGGCCTTTCAGAATGCCCGCGCGAATAGCCTGGTCTCAAACCAGCCCAACCTGACGCGGTTTCTGCAACAGTCCGGCGCGGGGGCATTCGATGCGTCCGTATCTCAGGGCGCCGGGTTCCTGAACTTTGCCAGCGATCCGACCTTGCCCATCTGGCTGAACGTTACAGGCAACTGGAGTTCGCAGGACGACTTTGACAGCAGCTATGCTTTGGCGGTTCTGGGGGCGCACCATCAGGTTAATCAGAACCTGTTGGTCGGTGCGATGCTGCAGCTGGACTATGCCGAAACCGAAAACGGCGCGTCCGAGATTGACGGCACCGGGTGGTTTGTTGGTCCGTATGTCGTGGCGAAACTGCCCGAGCATCCGATCTATTTCGAAGGACGTGCGCTTTACGGGAAAGCTGACAATGAGGTTTCGCCTCTGGGCACATACTCGGACAAATTCGACAGTGACCGCTGGCTGGTGCAGTCGCGGGTCACAGGCGAAATCCAGCGCGGGGCGCTGACCCTGATGCCGCTTCTGGATCTGAGCTATGTCAGCGATGATGCCGAGGCCTATACGGACAGTCTGGGCAATCCGATTTCGGCCCAGGATTTCAGCCTGACGACCGTTCAGTTGGGAATGGATTTCAGCCACCCGATCTCCGTCGCACGTGGCAGCATGACCCTGACGGGCGGACTGTCCGGCGTCTGGAGCAGCACATCAGGCACCGGCACCGTACCGGGCGTCGCCCCGATCGGGGACACCACACGCGGCCGTGTCGATCTGGGTCTTGATTACAGGTTGCAGAACAACAGCCTGCTTGCGGCAGGTGTGTTTTACGACGGCATCGGCGAAAGCGGATTTGAAAGCTACAGCGTCGATCTGACGTGGCAGATCAACTTCTGACCGATTGAATCCTTGAAGTCCCGGATCCGTCCGGGACTTCTTTTTCTCAAAAATAAGCCGAAACGGATTCTAAAGACTGACGAAGGGTCAGGACCCGGCTTTGTGCTGCTGCAGGATGTCCAGCGGCACAATGTCCAATGCGCGCTGATGCGTGGCCTCAAGATAAACCCTTGGGGCGCAGCCCTCGTCATGGGCCTGCAGGAACCGACCCGCACACAGACACCAGCTATCGCCGGGCTTGAGGCCCGCGAAATCGAATTCGGGGCGTGGGGTGCTCAGGTCATTCCCGACATATTTGGAATAGGCGAGGAATTCGGCTGTCATAACAGCGCAAACCGTATGACTGCCCTGGTCTTCGGGGCAGGTATTGCAGGCCCCGTCCCGGAAGAACCCGGTCAGCGGATCACGCGAACAGGGGGCAAGGACACCCCCCAGCACATTGATACTGTCCTGTTTTTGCATAGAGGCATCCTACAGGGTTTGGGCGATCTTGCGGAACATTTCTATGTTCTGATCGCTGACACCGGGTTCGCGGAACTTGCGATCGGCTCCGGTGGTGACAATCAGGACATCCCGCGGCCGATCGAAATAGATGTATTGCCCATAGACACCGCGCGCCAGAAATTCGCCCTCATGCCCGTTTTTGGGGATCCACCATTGATATCCATAGCCGATCTTGCCGGTTTCGGTCGGGGCACTTGGCCATGTCGACTCGGCAATCCAGTCGGCGGGAACAATCTGCTCGCCGCTTCGGGAACCGTCTTGCAGTATCATCTGTCCGAACCGGGCAAAGTCGCGGGTTGTAAAGTTCAGCCCGCCAAGAACAAACGCGACGCCTGCCCCATCCGTGATGTAATACCCATCGCGTTCCAGCCCCAAAGGCTGAATGATCTTTTCGGTCAACAACTCGGAAACACTGCGCCCGGTCGCGCCGCGAATGACCATACCGATCACATGCGTGTCGATTGATACATATTGCCAGGTGTCACCCGGCGCGGCAAAGCTGTCTTGAAGGGACGCGGCGAAGTCGTCCAACTCCCCGCCCAGCGCCACGACACGGCCCATCCGGTTGATGTCCGAGTTATAATCCAGATAGTCCTCGTCAAAGGTCACCCCGCTGGCCATGTTCAGGACATTGCGGATCGTGGCGCCGTCATAAGCGCTGCCGGCCAGTTTGGGCGCATATTTCACCACGGGGTCGTCCAGCGAGTCGATTGCCCCCTCGGCCAACAGAATGCCGAACAGGGCGGACAGATAGCTTTTGGCGACGGACCACGATATCCGCCGATCGTCCGGGCGGGTGTCCAGATAGTATTCTTCGAACCGGATCTGGCCTTTCTGCATCACCAGCAGGGATGTCACAGCGCGTTCCCCGATCCATTGATCGGTTCCCTCAGGCAGATCAAAGCCCGGTCCATAGGGCAGTTCCCATGTCGGGCCGCTCCCGCGCGGCAGATCGACCGTCAGAAAGGCGTCGCTCATGTGCGAGAAATTGTGAACGATCCGCTCTTCCGAGAACAGGGAATTGACCGCCAGAAGCCGCTCGATCTCTTCCCGTTTCCACAGGCCAACGACGACGGCCGCCAAAACCAGCGCCAGAACAATGCGCAACAGCCATCTGAATACAGTTCTCATTCGTCCCCTCCACCTGATCAACACAATAGAAAAGAGGTCCGGGACCTTTCGCAATCCGAACGTTGCGGCAGCAGGTGATTTACCGAAACTTGTCCAACAGCTTTTGCATCGGTGACCGGTCATCCGGAGCCGGAATAGGCTCAGGGTCGTTCGCGGCTTTTGGTGTGGGCTTTTCCGGTGTCTTTGACGACCGCGCAGGCGCCGTCCGCAAAGCCACGGCATTCATGAATTTCCCGCTTTCCCCTTCGGCAAGATATTGGGCCCCGTCCGAAACGCCCCGCAGGACGTCTTCCAGCCAGTCGGCGTCAGCCTTGGCAAAATCGCTTAGCACATAGGCCGAGACCATTTCCTTGCGCCCCGGATGGCCAATCCCCAGCCGAACCCGGTCATAGGCGGGGCTGATGTGTTCGTGGATTGATCGCAGCCCGTTATGCCCCGCGTGACCACCGCCGGCCTTGACCCGCACCTTGCCGGGGGCCAGGTCGAGTTCATCATGAAAGACGGTCACGTCAACCGACTCGAGCTTGTAGAACCGCATCGCTTCACCAACGGACTGGCCGGACCGGTTCATGAAGGTTTGCGGTTTCAGCAGCAGAATTTTGTCCGTGCCCAGACGACCTTCGCAGACCTCGGCCTGAAACTTTGAACGCCAGGGACCAAACCCGTGATCCTCTGCGATGCGGTCCAGTGCCATGAAGCCGATGTTGTGACGGTTTCCAGCGTATTTTGAACCGGGATTCCCCAGGCCGACAAACAGCTTCATCATTTCGTCCTTACATGTCGCGGGCCAATACCTGAATACGTATCAGGTTCATTGCACGGTTCGCCACCGCCTTTCCAGTCCCGCCCGGCCAAAAGAAAAACGGGGCTCTGAAAGAACCCCGTTTCATATCCAGAACCAAAAGGTTCCGAAATTATTCTTCAGCGCCGATTACTTCGACTTCGTCGGCTGCAACTTCGCCCTCTTCGCCGTCTTCATCGTCGCTGGACGACAGACCGGTCGGAGCCGAAATGTTCGCGATCACGAAGTCACGGTCGATGGTCGGCTTGGTGCCGGCCGGCAGATCAACCGACGAAATCGTCACAACGTCGTTGATGTTCAGACCGGTCAGATCGACGGTGATCTTTTCAGGAATGTCACCCGCGGTGCACATCAGTTCGACTTCCGGACGAACAACGGTCAGAACGCCGCCCTTCTTGATGCCGGGCGCTTCTTCTTCGTTGATGAACTCAACCGGGATGAACAGCGCGATCTTGGTGGTCCGGCGCAGGCGCATCAGGTCCAGGTGGGTCGGCAGGTCTTTGACGACGTCCCGCTGAACGTCGCGGCAGATGACGCGAACGTCTTCGTGGCCTTCAACCTTCAGGTTCCACAGGGTCGACTTGAACCGGCCTGCTTTCAGGCGCTTGAACAGGACGTTGAACGGGATCTGGATCGGCAGCGGCTCTTTGTCACCACCAAAAACAATGCCCGGAACCATGCCGTCGCGGCGTGCCTGACGAGCGGCGCCCTTGCCTGTCCCCGTCCGTTCCAGAGCTACGAGATCAGGAATCTCTCCAGCCATGATAATTCTCCAATGTTAGGGCGGGCATCCTCCAAGGCTGTATGCCCGCGTGAAGCCGCGTCCTTAGCTTGATTCATTGGGTTTGGAAAGGGGTTTTTGACGGATTGTCATTTTGCGAGGCTCTGCCTCGCGCTCCGGGATATTTGGGGCCAGATGAAAAACGGATCCGGTCTTCATCTGGCTAAAAATATCCCGGGGGAGACGCCCGTAGGGCGGCGGGGGCAGAGCCCCTGACAACAGCGGCTCTCTCAGTTCTGCCAGCGGCCACCGAAGTCTTCTGGGATCAGCAGGTTGTGGCGCCCCAGATCGCCAACATTGCGTTCGCCGCAGAGCGCCATGGTGGTGTCCAGTTCCTTGTGGATGACGTCCAGCGCCGTGGTTACGCCTTTCTGACCCATCGCCCCAAGGCCATAGACAAACGCGCGGCCGATATATGTACCCTTGGCCCCCAGCGCCAGTGCTTTCAGAACGTCCTGACCCGAACGGATGCCACTGTCCATATGCACTTCGACGCCTCCGCCAACGGCGTCCATGATCTGCGGCAGCATTCGGATGGAACTGAGCGCACCATCCAACTGGCGACCGCCGTGGTTCGAGACCACAATGGCATCCGCCCCCAGCTTTGCGGCCATTTTCGCGTCTTCGGCGTCCAGAATACCTTTCAGGATAACCTTACCGCCCCATTGCTCCATCAGCTTTTCGACCTTGCCCCAATCAAGGCTTGGGTCGAATTGTTCGGCAGTCCAGGCCCCCAGCGAGGATGCGTCAGAAACGCCGTGCGCATGTCCGACGATATTGCCGAACTCGCGTCGGCTGGCACCCAGCATCTCGATTCCCCAAGCCCATTTCGTCATCAGGTTGGCGATTGTTTTGGCCGTCAATTTCGGCGGGGCGGACAACCCGTTCTTGAGGTCCTTGTGCCGCTGGCCGAGGATTTGCAGGTCGAGTGTGATCACCAATGCCGAACATTTGGCGTCCTTGGCCCGCTGGATCAGGCGATTGATGTAGTCCTGATCCTTCATCGTATAAAGCTGGAACCAGAACGGCTTGCCCGTGTTCTCGGCCACATCTTCGATGGAATTGATTGACATTGTCGACAGGGTGAAGGGTACGCCGAAATCTTCCGCTGCCTTGGCCGCTTTTATCTCGCCATCTGCGTGTTGCATGCCGGTCAGCCCCACCGGCGCCAGCGCGACCGGCATCGTTACGTCCTGTCCGATCATCTGTGACGCGGTCGAACGCCCGGACATGTCTACTGCAACCCGTTGGCGCAGGCGGATGTTCTCGAAATCCGAGGTGTTTTCGCGAAAGGTCTGCTCGGTCCAGCTGCCGCTTTCGGCGTAGTCGTAGAACATCCGTGGCACGCGGCGTTCATAGATGCGTCTGAGGTCTTCAATCGTTGTAATGACTGGCATGATTCCGGGCCTCGGTAGCTTTGGTTAATTTTATTTACCAATTTCTCTTGCGCTCTGCAACGTATCTCTGGCAGCAAAAAAACCGCAGCTCGCAAAGGCGGGCTGCGGTTGACGCATGAGACGAGTTTTGTCGGCGGATCAGGCCGAATGTGCACCGTCCGCCAGTGACCGGACGAAGCTCAGGATCTGGCCGACCGGCTTTCCCTCGGCAATCTGGCTGACAATGGCTGAACCGACCACGGCGCCATCAGCTATGCTTGCGATTGCCTTCGACTTTTCGGGTGTATTGATGCCAAAGCCCACGATAACCGGCAGATCGGTCTCCGACTTGATCCGAGCTACCTCCGGGCCGACATTGGTGGCCTGCGCCTCGGCAGCGCCGGTGATGCCGGTGATCGAGACGTAATACACAAAGCCCGATGTATTCTGAAGGACGCGGGGCAGGCGCTTATCGTCGGTTGTGGGCGTTGCAAGCCGGATAAAGTTCAGGCCGGCGGCCTGCGCGGGCAGGCACAGTTCGGCATCCTCTTCCGGGGGCAGGTCTACAACGATCAGGCCATCGATTCCGGCGGATTTAGCCTCGGCCAGAAAGTCGTCGACACCTCGGCTGTAGATCGGGTTGTAATATCCCATCAGGACAATCGGGGTCGTATCATCTGTTTCACGGAAAGCCCGCGCCAGATCCAGAGTGCGCTGCAGGGTCATTCCCCCGTCCAGCGCGCGCTGGCCTGCAGCCTGAATCGTAGGGCCATCAGCCATCGGGTCCGTGAAAGGCAGGCCCAGTTCGATCACGTCGACACCGGCGCCCGGCAGACCTTTCACGATCTCAAGCGAGGTGTCGAAATCGGGATCCCCGGCCATGACGTAGGAAACAAAGGCCTTCCTGCCTTCGGCCTTGAGGGCGGCGAACTTGGCGTCGATACGGGTCATCTTCTGTCCTTGCATTCAGGTTTGAACCTGATGTGCAGAAACTTTGCCCGGAAATCAATCCCGCCAAGGCTGAATGGTTCAGAACGCGTAATGATATCTGACCAGGGCCGAGTTGACACCCGGGTTGTCGTCATGGGTGCTGGCGTTGGATTTGTGGGTAATCGCGAAGGACAGTTTGTTGCCATTGTTCAACGTATATCCAAGGCCAACAAGGCTGCGGATCTGGAACTCTCCGCCCAGATCGTTCAACGAGTCGCCTTCGGAAAAGTACCCTGGCATGACGCTGCCTTCGACGAACCATCGGTCGGCGAAGGTGTAGAACCCGATCAACCCGATCCCGATATGAACATCACCAGCCGTATCCACCGTCAGGGCGCTGCCCCAGGTGGCGGACACGCGGGTGGCTTCATAAAAGGGGCGGTGCTGGTACTCGAGCGAGAAAGCGGCTTCATCGTCTGCGTCGCTGTCGGAGAAATCCGAATACCCAGCGCCAAAGATGATGGTTTGAGCGTACGCTGCTGGAGCGGCCATTATCAGCACAAGGGCTGCAACAAAACTCTTCATAACTGTTGATCACTATCTGGTTGTTTGCAACGTCTTACATGGTGAGCTTAGAGCGCAGGATTCAATGCCGGCAATATCACGGATGTCGAACGATTTCGTGATGTTGCATTTTGGACCGGGCCGCCATCTTTCGCTCTGGCTTGCGCATTGACCCGGACCTGCATAGAAGCACCCCTCGAATGGCATCAGGAGACCGTCATGGGCTTTAAAATGGGAATCGTGGGTTTGCCGAATGTGGGTAAGTCGACCCTCTTCAACGCGCTGACCAAAACCGCGGCTGCACAGGCGGCGAATTTCCCGTTCTGCACGATCGAACCCAACGTGGGTGATGTGGCCGTGCCCGATGATCGGCTGGACAAGCTGGCGGCGATTGCAAGCTCGAAACAGATCATCCCGACGCGGATGACGTTCGTTGACATCGCCGGTCTGGTTAAGGGAGCCTCGAAAGGCGAGGGGCTTGGAAACCAGTTTCTGGCCAACATTCGGGAAACCGACGCCATTGCCCATGTGCTGCGCTGTTTCGAAGACGGAGATGTGACCCATGTGGATGGCCGTGTCGATCCGGTAGCTGATGCGGACACGATTGAGACCGAGCTGATGCTGGCCGATCTGGAAAGCATCGAAAAGCGCCGCGCCAATCTGGTGCGCAAGCTGAAAGGCAGTGACAAAGAGGCACAGCAACAGGACCGCTTGCTGGCCCAAGCGCAAGCGATGCTGGAAAGCGGCAAGCCCGCGCGTCTGGTTGAAGTGTCAGACGAAGATGCCAAGGCCTGGAAGATGCTGCAACTGCTGACCACCAAGCCGGTGCTCTATGTTTGCAACGTGTCCGAAGAAGAAGCTGCCGAAGGTAATGAGTACTCGGCGAAGGTGGCCGAAATGGCCGCTGCTCAGGGTAATGCTCACGTTATCATCAGCGCCAAGATCGAAGAAGAGATCAGCCTGCTGGAAGCGGACGAAGCCCAGATGTTCCTTGAAGAGATGGGCCTGGAAGAACCCGGTCTCGATCGTCTGATCCGAGCAGGTTACGACCTGCTGAAACTGGAAACCTATTTCACCGTCGGCCCGAAAGAGGCCCGCGCCTGGACCATCCGCACCGGCACCGCCGCGCCGCAGGCCGCTGGCGTGATCCATGGGGATTTCGAAAAGGGCTTCATCCGCGCCGAGACCATCGCCTATGACGACTACATCGCTGCCAATGGCGAACAGGGTGCGAAAGAAGCAGGCAAGATGCGGGCCGAGGGCAAGGGCTACATCGTCAAGGACGGCGATGTGATGCACTTTTTGTTTAATACTTAGCGCCTGATCATTGACACTGCGCAAGGCGGAAATTTCGGATGCGTCCAGGATCGCGGCAATCTCGATTGAGGTGTGGATCGGTACCTACCTCAAGCGCGGGGTGAATTCGAAATTTGCCGACTTTGCTTTGCAGGAATTCACGCCGTCCAAAATCGGACAGCTTATCCGCGACCCGAATGAGTTCATTCTGGTGTCTGACAATGATGAGGGGATCGACGGGTTCATCCGCCTGTCATCGGAGCGCAACGCGCCTATTGTCGGCTGGTCGGGCATGGAAATCTCGACCTTCTACGTTCAGCCGCGCCATCATGGGAAAGGCATAGGTAAACATTTGCTGAAAGCGGCGCTCCAGTGCTGCCATGACCATAGGGCCGGTCTGGTCTGGCTGACGACAAACGCAGAAAACGACCCGGCCATTGCGTTTTACCTTGCTCAGGGGTTTGAACAGATCGGCGAGACCTTATTCCATATTGGGGATGAGGGATATTTGAACAACGTTTACGCCCTGCGCCTGAGCTGAGGTTTTCATCAGGCTCTTTCCCCTGTTGAAAATACCGCTAATCTGGGCCTCTCTCCAGACTTTGGGCGCCGCCACATGATCGAAATCCGCGACCTGCAATTGCTCAGCGCTCTGGCGCGGCAACGCCATTTCGCCAAGGCGGCCGAGGAATGTGGGATTTCTCAACCCGCGTTTTCCATGCGCATCCGCAATCTCGAAGATCGGCTGGGCGTTTCAATTGTCCGCCGGGCCAACCGGTTTCAGGGCCTGACCGAAGAGGGCGAGATGATCGTCCGCCGCGCGCGGCGTATCCTCGATGACGCCAAGGCGCTGGAACAGCAGGTGCTGGCCGCGCGGGGTGAGATTACGGGCACGTTGATTCTGGGCGTGATCCCAACCGCGATTGCCTTTACGGGACGGCTGGTCAAGCGACTGCATCAGGCGCATCCACGTGTTGTCACACGGATCGAAACCATGTCGGCCTCGGCCATTCAGCACCGGCTGGACGAAGGCAGTCTGGATGCAGGCATCACCTATGGCGACAGTATCGGCACTGACTTACGGCAGGTGCAGCCGCTTTATGAAGAAACCTATGTGCTGCTGGTCCCGTCCCACATGACCGAGGAAACCGGCCCTATTCCATGGGCTCGGGTGGCTGAATTTCCGATCAGCCTTCTGGAGCCGCAGATGCAGAACCGACGTATTCTAGACCGGATTTTCGCCGAACAGGGCCTGCATCCCCACGTCGTCGCCGAAACCAGTGGCTTTACCGCATCGATGGTGATGGCGCGCGAGGGGCTGGCAGCTACGGTTGTTCCTCGCGTTCTGATCCGGGCGTTGGGTGATCTGAAGGGAACCAAAGTGCTGCCCTTGGTCGATCCCGTTGTCAGCAAACCGATTTGTCTGGCGACCCTCAGTCGTGACCCGGAATTGCCAACGGTCGAGGCTTTGCGTGCCGTAGTGACGTCTTTACGGTGATAAACTGTCGTTATCGTGCGATTGAATTTGGCGATTTGACGATATGCTATTCTGATGAGACACGGAGCCTCAATCGGAGGGCATCATGGCACCATTAGACACCAAGCCATCAGGCGCACCCAAGGGCGTCTGGAAGTCAGGTAAAGGCAAAGGGCGGCACACGCCCAAAGGCCGTCAGTTCACGGATGAGGCGCAGGCGGAAATTCATCGCCTGCTGGGCGACCGCTCGCGCCGCCGCGACCTGCTGATCGAATTTCTGCATTTGATTCAGGACGAACACGGCCATATCAGCGCCGATCACATTGCCGCGCTTGCAGTTGAGATGCGGATCGGACAGGCCGAGATTTATGAGACGGCGACCTTCTACGCCCATTTCGACGTTGTGAAAGAAGGCGAGACCCCTCCGCCTGCGCTCACGATCCGTGTCTGTGATTCTCTGTCCTGCGAAATGGCCGGTGCCCAGCTGCTGCAGAAGGCGCTGGAAGACGGTCTGGACCCGGCAGAGGTGCGTGTGGTGCGTGCGCCTTGTATGGGCCGTTGTGATACCGCTCCGGTACTTGAGATTGGCCACAACCATATCGACCATGCGACCCCCGAAAAGGTGCAGGCTGCGATTGCTGTGGGCGACACTCACGCCCATCTGCCCGACTATGAGACCTTTGCCGCCTATGAGGCCAATGGCGGCTACGCCAAGCTGAAAGAGCTGCGCGACGGTGGTGACTGGGAGAAGGTGCAGGAAGACATCCTGTCCTCGGGCCTGCGCGGCCTGGGTGGTGCTGGCTTCCCATCCGGCAAAAAGTGGGGCTTTGTTCGAATGAACGAGGGCACACGCTATCTGGCCGTGAACGGCGACGAGGGCGAACCCGGCACCTTCAAGGACCGCTACTATCTGGAGCGTGCGCCGCATGTCTTTCTTGAGGGCATGCTGATCGCCGCCTGGGCGGTCGAGGCCGAGACCTGCTTTATCTACATGCGCGACGAGTATCCGGCGGTACTGGAAATCCTGGCCCGCGAGATTGCCGCGCTGGAACAGGCCGGGATCGTCGAAACAGGCTATATCGATCTTCGCCGCGGTGCTGGCGCATACATCTGCGGTGAAGAATCCGCGATGATCGAGTCGATTGAGGGCAAGAAGGGCCTGCCGCGTCACCGTCCTCCGTTCGTGGCGCAGGTTGGGGTCTTTAACCGCCCAACGCTCGTGCACAATGTTGAGACGCTCTATTGGGTCTCGAAGATCTGCCGCGAGGGGCCGCAGATTCTGAATTCAGTTGAAAAGAATGGCCGCAAGGGCTTGCGCAGCTATTCGGTCTCGGGCCGGGTTGCGAAGCCGGGTGTTTACCTGCTGCCCGCGGGTTCGACCATTCTTGACGTGATTGATGCCGCCGGCGGCATGGCCGAAGGTCATGCGTTCAAGGCGTATCAACCGGGCGGGCCGTCGTCAGGTCTTCTCCCCTCCAGTATCGACGACGTCCCGCTCGACTTTGACACACTGCAGCCGCTGGGCACCTTCATCGGGTCTGCCGCTGTGGTGGTTCTGTCCGATCAGGACACTGCGCGCGATGCGGCACTGAACATGCTGCGGTTTTTCGAAGACGAAAGCTGCGGTCAGTGTACGCCCTGCCGGGCCGGCTGTGAAAAGGCGGTGAAGTTGATGCAGGCCGACAAGTGGGATCAGGACCTGCTCGAAGATCTGTGCCAGGTCATGGGCGACGCGTCCATCTGCGGTCTGGGGCAAGCGGCCCCGAACCCGATCCGCCTGGTCATGAAACATTTCGCTGACGAAATCTGAGGGAGACAGAGCCATGCTTGATGCAAGCCCAAACAAGACCGTCACCTTCAACCTGAACGGCGAAGACGTCACCGTGCCCGAGGGCTGGACCATCTGGGAAGCCGCCAAGGGGCAGGGATTCACTATCCCGCACCTGTGCCACAAGCCGCAGCCAGGCTATCGTCCGGACGGCAACTGCCGCGCCTGTATGGTCGAGGTGGAAGGCGAGCGCACTCTGGTCGCCTCGTGCATCCGTCCCGCAGCGGACGGTATGGTGGTCAAGACCGACAGCGAACGTGCCGAGAAGTCACGCGCCATGGTCATGGAACTGCTGGTGGCCGACCAGCCCGAGGAAGCGCACGATACCTCCAGCCATTTCTGGGACATGGCCAAGCTGAACGATGTCAGCGACAGCCGTTTCCCTGCGAAAGAGGCCGAGAAAATCCCGCTGCTGGATGACAGCCACGTTGCGATGCGCGTCAATCTGGACGCCTGCATCAACTGCAACCTCTGCGTCCGGGCCTGTCGCGAAGTGCAGGTGAATGACGTGATCGGCATGGCCGGTCGTGGCCATACGGCGCAGGTAGTGTTCGATCAGAACGACCCGATGGGCGCGTCGACCTGTGTGGCGTGTGGCGAATGCGTTCAGGCCTGCCCAACCGGGGCGCTGATGCCCGCGACCGTGCTGGACGATCAGCAGCACGGCGACAGTAAAGACTACGATAGCGAAACCGAAAGCGTCTGCCCGTTCTGCGGTGTGGGCTGTAAAGTCTCGCTGAAGGTCAAGGACGGTAAGGTCAAGTATGTCGAGGGCATCAACGGCCCGGCAAACGAAGGCCGTTTGTGCGTCAAAGGGCGGTTCGGCTTTGACTACATCCACCACCCGCACCGTCTGACCAAGCCGCTGATCCGCCGCGAAGACGCCCCCGAGAAGGGCCTGAACGTCGATCCCGGCGATCTAAGTACCCATTTCCGCGAAGCGACTTGGGAAGAGGCGATGGATCTTGCCGCCACCAAGTTGAAGGCGCTTCGCGACGAAGACCCGCGCAGCGTTGCAGGCTTTGGTTCGGCCAAATGCACCAATGAAGAAGCCTATCTGTTCCAGAAATTCATCCGCCAGGGTTTCAAACACAACAACGTCGACCACTGCACCCGATTGTGCCACGCGTCCTCCGTTGCGGCGCTGATCGAGAATGTTGGTTCAGGTGCTGTGACCGCGACCTTCAACGAGATCGAAAACGCGGATGTGGCGATCATCATCGGTTCGAACCCGATCGAGAACCACCCGGTTGCGGCAACCTACTTCAAGCAGTTCGCCAAGCGCGGCGGCAAGCTGATCGTGATGGACCCGCGCGGCGTTGGTATGCGCAAGTTCGCAGACGAAATGCTGCAGTTCCGTCCGGGTGCTGATGTTTCGATGCTGAACGCGATCATGAACGTGATCGTCGAGGAAGAGCTGTATGACAGCCAGTACATCCACCGCTGGACCGAGAACTGGGAAGCCGAGAAAGAGCATTTGCGCCAGTTCACGCCCGAGGCGATGTCGCCGATTTGCGGCATCGAGCCCGATCAGCTGCGCCGTGTCGCGCGCACCTTTGCGCAGGCCAAGGCCGGCCTGATCTTCTGGGGCATGGGCGTCAGCCAGCACATCCACGGCACAGACAACTCTCGCTGCCTGATCTCGTTGGCTCTGATGACCGGCAACGTCGGTAAACCCGGCGCGGGTCTGCACCCGCTGCGCGGTCAGAACAACGTGCAGGGTGCATCCGATGCGGGCCTGATCCCGATGTTCCTGCCGGATTACCAGACCGTGACGGACGATGGCATTCGCGCCAAGTTCAACGAGGTCTGGAACTCGGACGACTTCTCGAACGAGAAGGGCCTGACCGTTACCGAGATCATCGACCAGATTTATGCGCGCAACATCAAGGGCATGTATATTCTGGGCGAAAACCCGGCCATGTCCGACCCGGATGTGAATCACGCGCGTGACGCGCTGGCCAAGCTGGACCTGATGATCGTGCAGGACATCTTCCTGACCGAAACGGCGAACTATGCTGACATCATCCTGCCCGCCTCGGCGCTGTATGAAAAGAACGGCACTGTGTCGAACACCAACCGTCAGGTGCAGCGGGTGCGGCCTGCTGTGACACCTCCGGGCGAGGCGCGCGAGGACTGGAAGATCACCGTCGATCTGGCGCAGCGGATCGGGCTGAACTGGGATTACACGGACGTGTCTCAGGTGTTCCATGAAATGAAGCTGACCATGGCGTCGCTTGACAACATCACGTGGGAGAGGCTTGAGACCGAAACCATCACCTATCCGTCGCTCAGCGAGACCGATCCGGGGCAGGCGATTGTGTTCGGTGACGGATTCCCGCGCGCGGATGGCCGAGCCCGGTTCACTCCGGCCAGCGTCATCCCGCCGGATGAAGCGCCGGATGACGAGTACCCGATGATCGCCACCACCGGCCGTCAGTTGGAACACTGGCACACCGGGTCGATGACCCGCCGTTCTAATGTTCTCGACGCTGTTGAGCCGGAAGCGAACTGTTCGATGAACCCCCGCACGCTCAAGCTGATGGGGATCGAACCGGGTGAGATGATCCGGCTGACCACCCGGCGCGGGACGATAGACATCATGGTTCGAGCCGATCGGGCGATCGCTGAAGACATGGTCTTCATTCCGTTTGCCTATGTCGAAGCGGCGGCGAACATTCTGACCAACTCGGCGATCGACCCCTATGGGAAAATCCCCGAGTTTAAATTCTCGGCCATTCGCGTTGAAAAGATCGGGGATGCCATCGCAGCGGAGTAGGCGCCGCGCACGACAAAAATTCAGGGGCGGTTCTGATCAGAGCCGCCCTTTCGCGTTTCACACCATCCTGTGCCGGTCATGCCTGTCCAAAACTGTGCAGCGTCAGTTGCGCCTCAACGCGCCGCATTCGCCAGAGAGCTAGGCAGGCAGACAAAAAACGCGCTTTGGTACAGGACAAAACAATCTTACACACCTGTCCCGATGGTTCTGGAACCGCAACTGGCCCTAGTAGTCGCGTTCGAAAAAGACACCCAAACCTGTTTCACCACGCCCGTCGACCGTGCCACGCACGGTGAAACTGTCGGTGACATCCAGATTCAGGTTCACTTCGGTGTCGCCTTCAGTGTTGACCGTGAAATCAGTGTAGAGGTTGTCGCTCAGATAAGCACCTGCGCCCAGACGGCCCGCACCGCCCTCCGAGGCGCCAATATCGACGGTATCCACGCCCGTCGCATCGCGCAGCCCTTTGGTTGCGTCCCCGCCTGCACCGCTGAGTTGCGCCAGCGACGCCGCCATTTGCGCGATCACAAAGGGTGAAAGTTCGGAAAAGCGATTGCCGAACAACAATATCGCCAGGGCCTCTTCCGCAGGGCGTTCAGGGTCGGAAAATATGTCGACCTGAGGCGCATCCAATGGCCCCGCAATTTCAATCGTGGCGGTGCCGTCCGATGTGCTGGTTGAGGATTCGAACTCGATATAGGGTGTCAGATCGCCCTGAAGTGTCACGACACCCTTGGTCAGCGCCAGCCTGCGCCCCAGAATGTCGAAGTTGCCCCGGATCAGCTCAATCTGACCGGACGGCACGATGGATGCCGTGGTTCCACCGATATTGATTCTGCCCCCAAGTTCAGCGTTTACACCGCGGCCGCGCACAAACACGGCTTTGGGGGCCAGCAGGCTGACGTCCAGCGCAATCCGGGAATCGCTTTTGGCTTTGTCCCCGGTCACGACTAGCTGCGCGCGTTCCCGGGTCAGGAAACCGGCCGCGCTTTCGTTCACATGCGTGATGTTGGGGATGGGTGCCGCGCCCACCGCGCCGGATGCTGCGGCGAGGTTGATGTTGGTCTCGTCGAATGTGATCTGCCCGGCGATCGAGCTGTTGCCCGCCAAAGCGCCGGTCATGGCGATCTGGCCGTTCAGCGTCGTTTCATATAGCAGCCTGTCAGTCAGCACGAGGCTGTTGAGAACGGTCGTGATGTTGGCATTGAAGGGTGGCGTCAGGTCTATTGGGCCGTTGACCGTAAAGGACCCGCCAGCCTGCATCCCGCCGTTCAGCGCGACGGTAGCGCGGCTTTGCGCCAGGTCGACCGAACCGCTGATCCCCGTCACGGTCTGTCCAGCCGCGGGAATGGCCAGAGCTGTACCGGAGGTTGTAACCGTTCCGCTTAAGGCCGCCAGTGACGGCGCGCCGTTCAAAGCAAGATCAAACCGCGCCTGACCATCGATCTTGTTGGGTGTGATAAACACATTGGCGATGCCCAGGTTCAAACCACCTTGCGCGGTCAGGTCGGCCTGACCGGTGGTCTCGCTAAATGTCCCCGAGACATCGCCGCTGATTTCCGCAGGTCCATCGGCCTTGGCGCTGACGGTCCAGACGCCGTTGTCGCGTTTTGCCGTACCCTTGGCCGCAATAGTCCCCGGAAACTCGGGCACAAACCGCTCGATTTTGTTGAATCGCGCGTCAAATTCCAGATCGGCGTTTCCGTCCAGTCCAACATTGCCGTCCAGACTGGCATAGGAGCTGTCAGGGCCTTGCAGGCTGACGGTGCCTTCCAGACCTGATCCATCGGGTGCTACATTGCCGGTCAGGGTCAAAGGACCGGAAAGGGTATTCGCCAACCTGGCCAGATCATCCAGTCTGACGTTGAAGGTCAGCCCCCCGTTTTCGCGGTTTAGTTCACCGGACGCGTCCGCGGACAAGGCCGTTCCCTGCAGACGGAATGCCCGGATATCGACGGTTTCCTCGGTTTTCTCGGCGTCCACCGTCAAAGTCGTGCGGCCCTGAATCAGTTTGTCCAGCGCTTCGATGCCGGTCTGGATGTCGCGTGCATCCAGATCGCCCTTGATGTCAAAAGTCCGGTTGGCCAGCGCGGCGGTCCCATTGGCGTCGGCCCGCACCGAACCCGCCAGATCGCGTTTGGCCAGGCCGGAGAACAGCGACAGATCCGGCGCGTTCAATTGCGCCTGTCCGTCAACGGACAGATCCCCTGTCGGATCCTGCACAATCGCCGAGACCTGCGCGTTCAGTGCGGTGCCGTTTACCGTGGCGTTACGGATATCAATTTTGTCGGCGGTCCGGGCGCCATCCCACTCAATAGTGGTCCGACCGGTCAAAAGCGGGTCGATGTCCGAAAGTCCGGTTGTGATGTCTTGTCCGATTACGCTGGCCGTTCCGTCAAACTCCAGCGTTTGCGCGGTTCCCTGACCGTCGAGGGTGGCCTGAACTGCGCCGCTCAGTTCGCGCTTTGCCAGACCCGAAAAGACGGAAAGATCCTGCGCGTTGACGCTGGCCTGACCGTCGATGGTCAGGTTTCCGTTCGGTGTCGTGACCTCACCGCTCGCAGCCGCCTGCAAGGTTTCGCCGTTTACTGTGAGGTCACGGATGGTGACGCCGTCCGTGTCGCGCTTTGCATCCACCAGAATGGTCGTTTCGCCGGCAATCACCGGATCGATATCGTCCCGGCCCGTCAACAGATCGCGGGCCTCGACGTTCAGCTTGCCGTCAAAGCTGCCTTCCAGCGGTGATCCGTTTCCCTCGACCCGGGCCGAGACCTGTCCGCCCAGATCAAGCTTGGCCAGTTCCGAGAACCGGGACAGGTCCGTTGCGTCCAGGGTCGCCGTTCCGTCAATCGTCAGACCGCCGGCCAAACCGCTTATCAATGCGTCTGCCCCAAGCGTATAGTCTGAACCCACCAGTTCCACACCCGACAGGGTCAACGACTGATCGCTGCCGTAGCTGAACAATCCGTCCAGTGTGATGCGATCGCCCAGTGCCGCGTTCAGCCCGGCATCGGCCAGATCGATCCCGTCCAGCGCGGCTTGAATGTCACCTTCGAATTGTAAGGATGCACCTTGTTCCAGTGTTCCCTGGCCGGTGATCTGTGCCCGCTGCAACCCGATTTGCGGCGATTTGAAAGCGTTGGTTGTCAGGCTCAAATCCCAGAGGTTGCCGTTCTTCTGATCGAACAGCGCTGAAATCTGAGCCGCTTCGATAGATGTTTGACCGCCTGAGACTGGCAGCACGACAGTTTCGCCATCCGGTGGAGTTATCCGCCCTTGCAGGGCCGCCAGTTGCAGTACACCGCCAGGGGCAAGCTGCAGCTCTCCCTTCAGCTTCAGCGCCTGCGAGGAAAACTCGAGATCGGAAATGTCCAGCGCGCCGTCCGGCTGCGTCCGGCCATCGACAAACAGACGCGTGTCAGGGCCAAAGAACGTGTCCATGTTTTGCGCCAGAAATGGCGTCAGGTCGCCTTTCAGATCGGTTGTAAAGGCGATGCCGTCACTTGACGCGCCACCTGCCTCCGTGGCCGACCGCAACCGGACCTGTCCTGCGACACGCTGCTGGTTGTCACTGCTCAGGCCGATATCCGCTGTGAAATCCGTAAGGGGACCTGACCCGGTGGCGGTCAGACCGATCGGTGGGCTGTCGGGTATCTTCAGCGCCGTCGAGATCAGCCCGCCCGAATCCTCGACCACTTTCAGGTCCAGACGGATTTCACTGCTCGCGTTCTCAAACCCGGCGGACAGGCTGATCTGGTCGCCGGCCTGGTCCAGTCGCGTGACATCCAGTTTGGTATCCAGCGTGCCGTCTGCCAGCGACAGATTTCCGTTCACGGCGAGCTCGGCCGCGACCCCGATCAGGGGTTGGCCCAGCGACAGCTCGTCTACCCGGATTTCGCTGATTTGGATGGCAACGGGCAATTCAGGCAGCTGAAACGGCTTGGTTTCAGCCGAAGGCGCGGGGGTGTCCTTGGTGGTTGCCCCAGGCGCGCGGGCGATGTCGATTTCCTGCGCAGTCAGGGCGTTGACCGAAAAACGGCCGCGGATCAATGCAAGCCGGTTCCAGTCCAGCACTGCATCCTTGATGGTCAGCCAGACGCCTTCGTCATCGGCCACGGTGATTTCTTCGATGGTCGCCCGTGAACTCAGCGCGCCCTGAAGGCCCTTGACCCGGACGTTCTGGTCGTCGCCGGACAAGGTGTCCTGCAGGAAATTCTCCAGCATGCTGCCGCCGCCATCTTCCTGCGCGGTCACGGGCGATGTGATCAGCACCGCGCCGATCAGCACCGGATATGAAAGCCGCCGGATCAAAATGCCTGTCCAATCCCGATATAGAACTGCAACCCGCTGCCGGTGTCGCCCTGAACCGGCCATGCCAGATCAACGCGCAACGGGCCGAACCCACCTAGATCGTATCTGGCACCGATACCGGCACCGGCATGATACTCGGCACCGCTGCCGATGAAGGATGACGTGTCGACCGTGCCATAGTCGTAGAACCCGACCAGAGACAGTGAGTCGGTGACCTTGCCGCGTACCTCTCCGGACAGGCCGAGAAAGGACTTGCCGCCCGCCACGCCGGTTCCCACCGGGATGCCGAGGCTTTCAAAAGGTTGTCCGCGCACGGTTCCCGCGCCGCCCGAGAAGAACAGAAAATCCGGTGTCACCCCGTCCGGTGACGGCCCCAGAACCGACCCCAGCTGCACGCGGCCGGCCAGCACCAGCCTGCCGCCGGTTCCGAAACTGGTATAGCCGCGCCCGTCCACAAAAATGCGCAGGCCGGACTCGGTCTCGGACAGTCCGGCAAAAGGCATGGCATTCGCATCAAGATAGAACCCCCGCGTGGCGCTGACCTTGCTGTCGCGCTGGTCCCATTCCGACCGGAAGGGGAGGATGAAATACCTGAATTTGCGCCCGGAGCCGTAGGCATCATCCGCATCCGAATACTGGAACCCTGCTGATGCCTCGGCATAAAGCTGGTCCGAGAAGGTGCGCCTCGCACCATATGCCACTGAGGCCACGGTAACGTTGTAGTTTTCGGTGTCGCGCCGCTCCAGCAGGGCGCTCCAAAAGGTGCTGTCGTCGGGGCCCAGCCTGTCTGGCTGATCCAGTCGCAGGCCAATCCGCCCATCGATATTCTCGGCCCCGCCAATGTTGCGGATCGCGGCCTCGAACCTCAGCCGCTGCGCGCGCCTGAACACATTTCGATGGGTCCATGTCGCGGTCAGATCAAGACCATCGCGCGAGGCAAGCTCGCCCCCGAGTGTTATGCGACGCGGGGGCAGATCCTCGAACGTGGCATCAAAATCCAGCGAGCCATCAGGGTTGGGTTTTTCCCGCTCCTTGATCGAGACAACATTGAACGTCCCGGTGCGGCGCAGACGGGTTCCGACTTTCTGAACTTTTTGCGGGGAGTAGACTTCGCCCGTGGGAAATCCAGCGATCTTTTCTATCGATCTGTGCCGCACGGTGGTGTCGCCGTCGATGAACATCCTTCCGAATGTCAGGCGCGGGCCGGGCGCCAGATCGATCTCGGCATCCAGCTTGGATTGTTTGTGCCGGGCGACGACCTTTTGTCCAGCAACGTCCGCCTTTGCGTGCCCAGCGTCTTTCCATGCCTGAACACCTGTGGACGTGGCCTGCTGGATCGCGCCTGTTGTCGCACGTTTGCCGGTGGCAAATTCCTGCGGCAATACGGTCAGCGGGGCCAACGGCTGCACAAGCGCTGTTCCGAATGTAAAGACCGGGCCCGTGTTCACAGTGATGACAGCGCGCTTGATCTGGCTTGGAACGCTCAGCGAACTGAGATCGGCCGCTTCCTGTCCATCCAGTTTGATGCTGACGACCGGGCTGAAATACCCCTCGTCATACAGGATCTGGACGATGGTGCGGTAATCCGAAAGAGCCGCGGACAGAATTTCCAGCGGAGTGTCCAGCCCGCGCGATTTGGCTGTTGTTACCGAAGAGTTTTCCTTGAGGCGGTCCACCACTTCTTTCGGCGCTCCGGGCGCCGTCAACGTGGTTTCCAGCGCCGCCAATGTGGTCGGCGCGATGGCCACGACAACGCCAAACAGCCAGCACTTAAGAATGGCGCGCGGCCTTCTTCCCTGCATCAAATGGCTCCAACTGCCCCAACTCGAAATCACTTTGGCCGCCTTGTACGGTTCGGCGGCTGTTCGACTTCATGTTAGACCATCTGATGGGGTGCAGGAAAAGGGAAATGACGTGCGAATTGCGATTTGTGGCAATCTTTTGTGGGGTCAAAGACCCGCATTGCGGAACCAGCGGATCAGGGCGTCGCGGTCCTCGGGCTCCATGAAGGTGACATTTGCAGGCGGCATCGCATGACTGACGCCTGCCTGCAGATAGATCTGCTTTGCGTTTCTTGCGATGTCGCCTTCGGTTTCCAATAGCACGCCCTTGGGTGCCCACAGGATACCCTCCCAGACCGGTTCGCGAGCGTGGCACATGGAGCAGCGGCCCAGCACGATGTCATGCGCCTCTTCGAACCCGTCTGCGGCGGCGAATTTTTGTTCATAAGGCGTCAGCGGCTGCGCTTCGGCCTCTTCCAGCGGCTTGTACATCGGCGCGGTCGACAGCCACATGATGGCGATGAACAGCAGGGCGGTGACCAGCCAGGTCCAGGTCGGATTACCGGCACGGGCATGGCGGGTGTTGAAATAGTGCCGGATGGTGACACCCATCAGAAAGACCAGCGCCGCGATGATCCAGTTGTATTCGGTCGCAAAGGCCAGCGGATAGTGATTCGACAGCATCAGGAACACGACCGGCAGCGTCAGGTAGTTGTTGTGCGTGGACCGCAGCTTGGCGATTTTGCCGTATTTCGGGTCCGGTGTGCGCCCGTTCTTCAGGTCATCCACCACGATGCGCTGGTTGGGCATGATTATGAAGAACACGTTCGCCGTCATGATTGTGGCCGTGAAGGCCCCCAGATGCAGCATCATTGCACGGCCGGTGAAGATCTGGTTGTACCCCCAACCCATTGCCACCAGCAGCACGAACAGCAGTACCATCAAAAGGGTGGGGCGTTCGCCAAGACCTGATTTGCACAGGTAGTCATAGGCCAGCCAGCCCACGGTCAGCGAGGCGGCCGAGATCAAAATCCCCTGCCACAGCGCCAGATCGGCCTTTTGCGCGTCGATCAGATACAACTCGCCGCCGACCCAATAGACGATCATCAAAAGCGCCGCCCCGCTGAGCCAGGTCGCATAGCTTTCCCATTTGAACCAGGTCAGGTGGTCCGGCATCCGCTCGGGCGCGACCAGGTATTTCTGAATGTGGTAGAAGCCACCACCATGCACCTGCCATTCCTCGCCATCGGCGGGGCCGGGGATGTCGCGGTTCAGCCCAAGATCCAACGCTATGAAATAAAAGGATGATCCGATCCACGCGATGGCAGTGATCACGTGCAGCCAGCGCACAGCAAAGGCTATCCAGTCCCAGAACACGGCGAGGTCATACATGCAAGAAGTCTCCGATTGCTTGCCGTCACACTAGGCAAAAGGGATTTTCTTCGGTATTCCCGTATATTGTCAAACTGTATCAAAAAAATCGATAAGATGTCCTATCTCGAGAACATCCGTACCTTTGTCCGTGTCTATGATCTGGGCAGCATGTCCGCTGCGGGTCGAGACCTGCGGATCTCCCCTGCCGTAACCTCGGCCCGGATTTCGCAGCTTGAGGATCATCTGGGCGTGCGTCTGTTTCAACGCACCACGCGAAACCTCAGTCCGACCGAACAGGGTCGCGCCTTTTATCCCGGCGCGGTCGCGGTTCTGGATGCGGTGGATGAGGCCGAGGCGCAGGTTGTCCATCTGACCGAAGCGCCAAGGGGATCGCTATTCGTTGCGGCGCCGTTGGGGGTTGGCCGCCGGTTGCTGGCTCCGCATGTGCCTGATTTTCTGTCTGAATACCCGGAGATTGACGTGCGCCTGCGGCTGACGGACAGGTCGGTTGATCTGACCACCGAGGGCCTGGATCTGGCATTTTTCATTGGCCAGCCAGAGGACAGCACCCTGCGGATCAGAAAGATCGCGGATTGCCAGCGGGTTCTATGCGCCGCGCCGGATTACGTGGAACGCAGGGGCATGCCGCAGACCGGCGCGGACCTGGTTTCGGACAAGCATGAATGTCTGAACCTTCGTTTCCCCGGCGCGACAGAGTTCCAATGGCTGCTGGAAACACCCGAGGGCCCGAAGCGATACGCTGTATCAGGTCGCTTCGAATGCGATGACGGCGATGTTTTGACCGATTGGGCGTTGTCCGGGCAGGGGATTGCGATGAAACCCGCCTTTGAAGTGGCGGAGCATCTGAAAGCGGGCCGTTTGGTGGCCGTTGCGACGCAGACGCCGCCGGTGCCTGTGCAGATGGCATGCCTCTATACCCATCGCCGCCATCAGGACCCCAAGGCGCGGTTGTTTATGGATTTCATGATCTCGCGTATCGGTAAGGTCGTGCGCAGCTCGCAAGCGAAGGGTTGAGCCGAAGCTCCCGCCGCCGTTTGCGCCTTGCAGGCGCGGCACAGCGTTGGGCCCGGCGCCGCGGCAAGGCCGCGGCGCGGTTGCGACCCCTATCAAGTCGGGTAACAGTTTTTCAGGGCTAATCCGCGCTGCACCTGCAAGGGGCAGTGCCCGGCCCAACGGAAGACGGCCCTGAAAGGGTCGACGACGGCTGGGAGGCGCGCGGAAAGCGGTCAGCTTCCCCGGTAGGTCGAATACCCGTAGGGGGAAAGCAGCAGCGGTACGTGATAATGTGCCTCGGCATCGGACATGCCGAACCGAATGGGAACCTGGTCCAGAAACAGCGGATCCTCTGCCGCCTGCCCGGTTGCGCGCAGGTAGTCACCGGCAAAAAAGATCAGCTCGTAAGTTCCGGTTTCAAAGTCTTCCTGCGGCAGGATGGGGCTGTTGGTGCGCCCGTCGGAATTTGTCTCCATCTCGACCAGTTTGCGATGGGAGTTTCCCGACACCTGATACAGTGCAATTTTCAGACCTTCCGCCGGGCACCCGCGCGCCGTGTCCAGAACATGGGTTGTCAGGTAGCCTGCCACAGTGATCTCCTTTGACTGTTTCATCGGGTTTGCCACAGTGTGGCGCAAACATCAAAATGGTGGAAATGCCGAAACAACCGGAAACAGCGTTCGGATTGATTTGATAATCGGATACGAATTTTTAGGCTATTGCATTAATCAGGAAGTTAAACCCGGAACGGAAGACGACATGCAGCCCCCTCGTTACCCCCGCGATATGATCGGATACGGAGCCACCCCGCCCAATGCCAATTGGCCCGGTGGTGCAAGGATCGCGGTGCAGATTGTGCTCAACTACGAAGAGGGCGGCGAGAACTGCGTATTGCACGGCGACAGCGCGTCCGAGGCCTTCCTGTCCGAGATCGTCGGCGCTGCGCAATGGCCAGGGCAACGTCACTGGAACATGGAATCGATCTATGAATACGGATCACGGGCCGGGTTCTGGCGCTTGCACCGATTGATGAAAGATTTGCCGATCACGGTTTACGGGGTCGCCACCGCACTGGCCCGCTCACCCGATCAGGTGGCCGCGATGAAGTCGGCCGGGTGGGAAATCGCGAGCCACGGATTGAAATGGGTGGAACACAAGGACATGCCCGAGGCCGAGGAACGGGCCCAGATTGCCGAAGCCGTGCGCCTGCATACCGAAGTCGTGGGCGAGCGCCCGCGCGGCTGGTACACCGGTCGGTGTTCGGAAAACACAGTTAGGCTGGCGGCAGAAGAAGGCGTGATGGCCTATGTCGCGGATACCTATGCCGATGACCTGCCGTACTGGGTTCGGTTCGGTGATCGGCATCAGTTGATTGTGCCTTACACTCTGGACTGCAACGATATGCGCTTTGCAACGCCGCAAGGGTTCAATTCAGGCGACCAGTTCTTCTCCTACCTCAAGGACAGCTTTGATGCGCTCTACGCCGAAGGCGGGGCCGGGGCGCCAAAAATGCTGTCGATTGGCCTGCATTGCCGGTTGATCGGGCGTCCGGGTCGGGTGATGGCCCTTAAACGGTTCCTGGATTACGCGCGCGGGTTTTCGGATGTGTGGTTCGCCACGCGCCTGCAGATCGCAGAACACTGGGCCGCGCATTACCCACCCATACCGCGCGCAAGGCCGACCGAGTTGAGCCGGGAGGACTTTGTGGCCAGCTATGGCGGCATTTTCGAACACTCAGCCTGGATCGCCGAGCGCGCTTTTGATCTGGAACTGGGTCCGGCGCATGACACGGCGGGCGGCCTGCACAATGCCCTGGCCCGCATGTTCCGCTCGGCCACTGAAACGGAAAGGCTTGGCGTGCTGACAGCGCATCCCGATCTCGCGGGCAAGCTTGCGCAGGCCAAGCGTCTGACCCAGGAAAGCACGACCGAGCAGGCCTCGGCCGGGCTGGATGCGTTGACCGACGATGAACGTGCGACTTTCACGGATCTGAATCAGACCTACACGGACAAATTCGGATTTCCGTTCATCATCGCGGTTCGGGATCACGACAAGGCATCGATTCTGGAAGCGTTCAAACGGCGGATCGGGCAGGACCGGGACACTGAATTTGCGGAAGCCTGTCGACAAGTCGAACGGATCGCCGAATTCCGCCTGCGGGATGTGCTGCCGTCATGAGCAATCGGATCAGTGTTCAGCCGCTGACCGCTGATGCGTTTGCCCCATACGGCGATGTGATCGACGTTGCGGGTGAGCCGGACAAGATCATAAATCAGGGCCAATGTGGTCGGTATCATGACCGGGCAACTCTGGATTTTGCCGCAGGGCGCGCCGGGATCAGCCTGTTTAACGCCAATCCACGGGCACTGCCCTATACGTTCGACATGGTCGAACGGCACCCCGAGGGCAGTCAGGCCTTTATCCCGATGACCCGCCAGCCCTTTCTGGTGATCGTCGCGCCGGACGCGGATGGCAAGCCCGGGCGACCGCTGGCTTTTGTGACCCGGCCGGGGCAGGCGGTGAATTACCATCGCGGCACCTGGCACGGGGTCCTGACGCCGCTCCACGCCCCCGGCCTGTTTGCCGTCGTCGACAGGATCGGCGCAGGCGCAAATCTTGAAGAATTCTGGTTCGACACGCCCTATCAGGTCGTGCCGTAGCCAGTTGAAGCCGCAGGATAAGCGGTAAGACCCCCATGAAATCTGACAGGGAGGACAGTACTCATGGCCGACACTTCGATCGGTACGCCCGAACAGCTTCGGGATCCGAACTATACACCCGCATTACACAAGGCGGTTCCCCTTGGGATACAGCACGTTCTGGCGATGTTCGTGTCCAATGTGACGCCCGCGATCATCGTCGCGGGCGCGGCGGGATTCGGATTTGGATCAAACTCGCCCGATTTCCCGGAGCTACTTTATCTGATCCAGATGTCCATGCTGTTTGCCGGGGTCGCAACCCTGCTGCAGACGGTGACACTTGGTCCGGTCGGGGCGGCCTTGCCCATCGTTCAGGGAACAAGCTTTGCCTTTCTGCCCATCATGATCCCGCTTGTGGCCGGTAAGGGCGTCGATGGGCTGGCTGCCCTGTTCGGCGGCGTTCTGATCGGTGGCCTGTTTCACGCCAGCCTCGGGGCGGTGATCGGCAAGATCCGGTTTGCGCTGCCGCCTCTGGTGACGGGGCTGGTCGTAACCATGATCGGTCTGGCGCTGGTCAAGGTAGGTATTCAATACGCGGCTGGCGGCGTTCCGGCGATTGGCACGCCGGAGTACGGCTCGGCCCTGAACTGGTCGGCGGCTCTGGTCGTGATCTTCGTGACCCTTGCGCTCAAGTTCTTTACGCGCGGGATGCTGTCGGTTTCGGCGGTGCTGATCGGTCTGGCTGCCGGCTACGTATACGCGCTGATGGTTGGCATGGTGACATTTGAGGCAATCGGTTCAAGCTGGAGCCGCGCCTCGGCCTTCGCATTGCCGATGCCGTTCAAATACGGGTTCGAGTTTTCGTTCGCTGCCGTGATCGGGTTCTGTCTGATGGCCTTTGTTTCGGCCATCGAAACCGTGGGCGATGTGTCCGGTGTGACCAAGGGCGGTGCCGGGCGTGAAGCCACCGACAAGGAGATTGCCGGTGCAACCTATGCGGATGGTTTTGGCTCGGCGGTTGCCGGAGTGTTCGGCGGACTGCCCAACACGTCGTTCAGCCAGAATGTCGGGCTGATCGCCATGACCGGCGTCATGAGCCGAAATGTCGTGACCATCGGTGCGCTGTTTCTGATCCTGTGCGGACTGGTCCCCAAAGTCGGGGCCATCATCCGCACCGTTCCGATCGAAGTGCTGGGCGGCGGTGTGATCGTCATGTTCGGGATGGTTGTGGCCGCCGGTATATCCATGTTGTCCGATGTGGACTGGAACCGGCGCAACATGGTGATCTTTGCCATCTCGTTGTCCATCGGGTTTGGGCTGCAATTGGAACCGGATGCGGTCCAGCACTTGCCGGAAACTTTGGGCATCTTGATGAAAAGTGGGCTTTTGCCTGCTGCGGTCATCGCAATTGCGCTGAATCTGATCCTGCCCGAAGAACTGGCGGAAGAGGCCACCGAAGAGGTGTCAGGCGGAATGGCCGGGCATGGCTCGGGCAGCTTGCCCCACGACTGATCCGTGAATCGCAGCCCGCCGTTTGGCGGGCTGCGTCTTCAGCTTGCCGCCATCAGGCGCGCGACATCCAGCATTCGGGCCGAAAAGCCCCATTCGTTATCATACCAGCCAAACACCCGGACCTGTCTGTTTCCCACCATGCGAGTTTCAGGGCCCGCGATCACAAGCGACTCGGGTCGCGTGCGCAGATCGGATGAGACCAGAGGCAGGTCCGTCCAGCCCAAAACAGGCGAGTTTTCGGCCGCTGCGCGCAGCTTGGCGTCAATCACCTCGGGGCTCATCTCGTTTTCCAGGGTCACGATCAGGTCTACGGCCGAAACGCTGGCGGTGGGTACGCGCACCGCGGCGCCCGAGATGCGACCGGCCAAATGAGGCATGACTTCGTCAATCAGATGCGTGGCACTGGTTGTGGTTGGAACCATGGACAGCGCACCCGCACGCGAGCGCGCAAGATCGCCGCGCGGCGCGTCCACCATCGGCTGGCTGTTTGTGTAGCAATGGATCGTTGTCATATGGGCCGCGGTGATGCCGCCGATCCCATCCAATACCCGCACCAGCGGAGCCAGCCCGTTGGTGGTACAGGATGCGTTCGAAACGATCCGGGCATTGCCCAGTTGATCTTCGTTTGCGCCCAGTACGATGGTGACTTCGGTTGCGGGCGAGGGGCCCGAGATCAGCACCTTGCTGGCACCGGCAGTCAATCCTCGGCTGGCCACATCGGACGTGCGTGCGATACCTGTGCAGTCCAGCAGGACGTCGACCCCGGATAGATCCACACGGGTCAGATCCTCGCTGTGGGTCATCGGAACCCGGTGCCCGTCCACGATCAGGGTGTCACCTTCGGCCAGGACCGTTCCGGCGTAAGGGCCAAATGTACTGTCGTATTTGAACAGATAGGCGCAGGTCTCAAGCGGTGCGATATCGTTGATCAGCACCAGCTCGACATTGCTGTCTTCCGGCAAGGCCAGAACCTGCCGCAGAATTGTGCGGCCGATACGGCCGAATCCGTTGATCGCAAGTTTCATGGGCAAGCTATGGCAGGCTGACCGGGCGATCTCAATGCCCGTTTCGATACCGTTCTAACCGCAGGAGACCTGCGAGAAAAACTGGCCCGAGATGTTCTGATACATGCTTGAACGGATAACCTTGCAACCCGTGGCCTGCTGGATCGCCGCTATGGCTTGTATCGTCCGCAGGCGCGGCGGCGGACCGAAGGGGTTCAGATTGTTGTTGTCCCGTGTGGCGCGGTAAATGACCGGAGCGTCTGAAACCTGTGTCACAGCCCATGTACGGCTCATGACAAATACGGATTTGGTTTCTTCCCTGGCCGCAACAGGTGCGGCATCGAACGCCGTCAGGCCGATAACGGCCGCAAGCGCAAACATCGTTCCGCGAAAAAACATGGCGCAATCTCCAGTACTATAACCTGAGGATATTTCACCAGATTCAGACGCTTCTGTGAACCCCTGACAGGTAAATGGCCATTCTACCCGTTTAACGCCGCGACAGGTTCAGCGGCATGTGCCGGTTAACGTCCTTGTAAAGCAGATAGCGGAACCGCCCCGGGCCGCCTGCGTAACAGGCTTGCGGGCAGAAAGCGCGCAGCCACATGTAGTCTCCGGCCTCGACCTCGACCCAGTCTTGGTTGAGCCTGTAGACGGCCTTGCCCTCCAACACGTAAAGTCCGTGTTCCATCACGTGGGTTTCGGCAAAGGGGATCACGCCACCGGGTTCGAAGTTGACGATGTTGACATGCATGTCGTGGCGCAGATCCTGCGGGTCGGCAAAGCGGGTCGTCGACCAGCGCCCTTCGGTGCCGGGCATTTCGATGGGGGCCACGTCGCGTTCATTGGTGATGATTGGATCGGGCGCGGGCAGGCCGGGGACGGCCTCGTAAGCCTTGCGGACCCAGTGGAATCTTGTCACTTCATCTGCGCGGTTGTGCAGCGTCCAGTCCGAACCCGGCGGGATGTAGGCGTAGCCACCGGTTTCAAGGACATGAACATCGCCGCCAAGGGTCAGAGAGACTGTGCCCTCGACCACAAAGATCACTCCTTGGGCCTGCTCGTCGGTTTCGGGGCGATCAGATCCGCCGCCGGGCTGAACCTCCATAATGTACTGCGAAAAGGTCTCGGCAAATCCGCTGAGCGGGCGCGAGAGCACCCATAGACGCGTGCCCTCCCAGAATGGCAGGTAACTGGTGACGATGTCGCGCATGGTGCCCTTGGGGATCACCGCGTACGCGTCGGTGAACATGGCGCGGTCGGTCAGAATCTGATCCTGACCGGGATGCCCGCCGGATGGGGCGTAATAAGTCGGGTGTGCCATCGAATGCCTCTGGTTCGTATCGATCGCACTATGCTGGCAATAAACCGGCGGTCCTAGCGCCTGAGTTGCGATAGGTTTGTTCGGGATAATTTGAAGGTGCGCGCCGTGGGGGGCTTGGCCACGGACCAGCGCGGGTATAGTCTTGGGACTAAATCTATTTCAGAACGGTGAGGCGAATATGAAGCCCAGGAAATTGGCAACCTTCGCAGCGGTCATGAGTTTTGGTCTGGGCGTTGCCGCAGACGCCAAACCGCTGTCCCGCATCATATCGGAGATGGGGCTGACCCCTGCGGATTTTGAAGTGGTAAATGCAACGGCGGACCAGTTGCTGACCGGCAGCGCGCGGGCCGGAGATGAGCGCAGCTGGGTCAATGACGCCACGGGATCAAAGGGAACGATCCGGGTCCGGGATGTTCGCGGCAACTGCGTTCATCTGCAGCATTTCATTCAGCCCGAAGGCGCCGAGAGTTCGCGCGAGGTCAGAACGCGCAGATGCAAGGACGCCAGCGGCAACTGGATTCTGACGCCCTGACCATTTTGCGGTAGATCAGTAACCGCGCGCCCTGTCGACTTCGTGCAGCAGTGGCTGACCGCTGGTCAGGCGCCGGAAATTCTCGGCCACATCGGACAATGCGTTGCCCAGATGCCAGCCCGACACATGCGGGGTGATCGTCACTTGGGGATGCCGCCATAACGGGTTGTCCGAAGGCAGGGGTTCTTGCGAGGTGACGTCCAGAACTGCATGACCCGGTGTGCCGCGATCCAGCGCCGCCATCAGCGCGGTTTCGTCGATCAGATCACCGCGTCCGGCATTCAGCAACTGGCTTCCGGGCTTCATCGCACCCAGAAGCGTTTCATCGAACAATCCGATTGTCTGAGGTGTCGATGGCAGAATAGCACAGACATGATCGCACTGCCCCAGAAGGTCGGGCAGCATGTTTTCGCCATGCAGGCAGGTCACGCCCTCAATCTGCTTGGGCGAACGGCTCCATCCCATGACCTGGAACCCGACATCGCGCAGCATCCGGGCGGTTCGCGCACCGATATGGCCCAGCCCCAATACCCCGACCACCGTATCAGGGCTGAAGCCGGGCGCGCGCGGCGTCCATTCGGCTCGGCGCTGGGCGGCTTCATAGATTGCCATGTGCCGCTGCCGGCGCAACACATAGGCCAGAAACCACTCGGCTATGCCCTGCGCCGGTGCATCCGGTTTCAGGCGGGTGATGCGGACATGATCGGGCAGGCCAGGATTGCTGACGATTGTCTCGACCCCGGCTCCGAGTTTCTGCACGAGTTTCAAATTCGGATAGCGCGCCGGCTGATCCTGGCGCAGGCCGACAAGCGCGATCATCGTGATGTCTGCGGCATCGCCAATCGTATCCTGGGTGCGCACGTCCGCGTCCGGATGGTGTCGCCGGATTTCGCGCGCTATATCATCATCGCTGATCCAGTCGGACAATCCGGTTTCAACCAACAATGCCATTTCGCACCCCCATGTGTTTCGATTTGAACGAATGACGTTCCGTCACCCAACTGGACATCTTTCGGGCAGCTAAGTCATTCTCGGTCCAAAGGTAAAGCCCGGTCCGTCGTCGGATCGCGGAAACATGATCAACAAATGACCTGTGGGATCCGACACCGATGACTGCCATGCCCAGCCAAAAGGCTTTCTTTGACCTTGATCCGGATGGCGTGTTTGTCGGCAACGACCCGGCGCGCGGACCATGGTCCGCCGATCATTGTCATGCCGGCCCTGTTGCCGGCCTGATCGTCCGCGCGGCCGAGGCTGAAACAGGCCCCGAAAAGATGCTGACCCGGCTGACGGTGGATCTGATCCGGCCATTGCCGCTGGCGGGATTGCGGGTTGCCGCCGAGACCACCCGGCACACACGCACATTAGCGACAACACGGGTCACTGTGCATGATCTGGACAACACGCTGTGCGCGACGGCAACAACAATGCATCTTGTGCGCAAGGATCTGGGCAGGGTTCCCACGGCTGAGGTTCTCGCACCTGCATTTCATGATCTCGTGACCGGGGATTTTCCCTTGATGGAGTTGCGGCATGACCTGCACTGTTTTGCGCAGGCCGTGGACGTGGCCTATCCAAAAGGCGGCAATCAGGGCCTTGGTCCCAAGACGATCTGGTTGCGAACGCCGCATTTGCTTGGCACTGAACAGCCTTCGCCTGTTCAGTCGCTGTGTCCGCTGGCCGATTGCGGCAACGGTATCTCGTGCAACGTGCAACCGTCCGGCATGGGGTTTATGAACACGGACCTGACGCTGCACATCCACCGCGAACCTGTTTCGGACTGGTTGGCGGCCGAGTCGGTCTCGCACTGGCAGCCGAACGGAATCGGAATGTCGCAAGCGATCCTGTATGACACGCAGGGGCCAGTAGGTACGGCGTTGCAGACACTCGTTCTGCTTCCCCCGCGCTAGCGCAAGCGTCGGATGATGCGATCCACGTCGGAAGTGCATTGCCGCAATTGATTTCGGCCCCTATGTTCTGGCCATGCGCTGGCTGATCACACTGTTAACCTGTTGCCTGCCGGTTTCGGCAATTCCGCACCCGCATGTCTATATCGACACCGGGCTGGAGTTCATTGTCGATGAGACGGGCCAATTGACTCATGTCCGCGTGACCTGGGTTTATGACGAATTCTATTCCCTTCTGGTTCTGGAAGACCTGAAACTCGATCAGGATGCAGACGGCGTGTTGTCCGAGGCCGAGCAGAAGGTTCTGACCGGTTTCGACATGCAATGGGTCGAAGGCTACAACGGCGATCTTGTCGTCACCGCAGGTGGAACGCCGGTTTCATTGACGGGGCCGTCAGAGCCGTCCGCGACCACCGAAGACGGGCGTATCGTGACAACTCATCTGCGCGAGGTCGAATCTGGCGGCGTATCGGCGGCTGACCTGTCCGCCAAACCTTTCGATGAAACCTTCTACACGGCTTACGAGGTCACGCGCCCGGTGACGATTTCCGGGCCGGATGGCTGCCACATCGATCGCCGGGAACCCGATATCGACGGACAACTGGCGCAGATGCAGGCCTTTCTGCTGACATTGGATGCAGATGTCGACCTAGAAGAAAACGATATCCCCCTTGTCGGGGAAAGCTTTGCGACCGAGATCCGCGTTTCATGTCCAAATTCCTGATCATTCCGGTCGCGCTGGCCTGTGCCTTGCTGTTGTGGTTCTGGGGCAGCGGCGGATTCGATGATCTTGCTGCCTGGGCTGCCGGTGAACAACGGGATTTCCAGAACCAGATCGCGCGTTCCCTGCGCGCCGCGCGCGCGGAACAGCCGGAAGCTGTCGCGACCCTGCTGACGGTTTGTTTCGCCTATGGGTTTTTCCACGCGATCGGCCCGGGACACGGCAAGGTTCTGATCGGCGGCTACGGGCTGGGCCGTCAGGTCGCTTTCTGGCGATTGTCGGCAATCAGTGTTCTGTCCAGCCTGGGGCAGGCGGTAACGGCTATCGTTCTGGTGTATGCCGGGGTGCTGGTGTTTCAGATGTCGCGCGAGTCTCTGATCGGGACAACAGAACAGGTGATGGCTCCGATCAGTTATGGGGCCATTGCGGCGATCGGGATGTGGCTTGTCCTGCGTGCGGTTCGCAGTTTTGCCCGACAGCATCGAAACTCACAGTCTTCCGCGCACCATCATCATGACCACCATCATCACCACCACCACGATCACGGGGAGTGTTCCGAGTGCGGTCACCGCCATGGCCCAAGCCCCGAAGAAGTGGCGAATGTTGGCAGCCTGCGTGAGGCATTGGTGCTGATCGCGGGGATTGCTGCGCGTCCCTGCACCGGCGCGCTGTTCGTACTGATCCTGACTTGGCAGATGGGTATCGCAATGGTCGGCATCGCCGGGGCATTTGCCATGGCGCTGGGCACTGCGACGGTCACAACCCTTGTGGGCTGGACATCGTTCGGCTTGCGCGGGGGGCTTCTGGCCTCGGCCTCGGCAACGCGGTTCGTTTCCGTGCTGGCCCCGACCATCGAACTGGTGGCGGGTCTCATCATTGCAGTGATCGCAAGCGGGTTACTGATGCGCGCGCTCTAAATCAATCGAACACCGGTTCAGGGTATCCGACCCGCGCCAGATAAAGCCCTTGCGGCGGGCAGACCGGGCCACAGGCAGCACGGTCAGCGGCCTGCAGCGCATCGCGCACATCTTCTGGTGTCCACGATCCCGCGCCGACCCGTTCCAGCGTGCCGACAAAGCTGCGTACCTGATTGTGCAGGAACGACCGCGCGCGCACGTGGAAGTGCACTTCGGGCCCTGAAAAGCCCTGAACCCGTTCAACCCGCAACTCATCCAGAGTTTTGACCGGGCTGGCCGCCTGACAGATCGACGAGCGGAAGGTTGTGAAATCATGCCGTCCGATCAGCATGTCCGCACCGGCCTGCATCGCGTCGACATCCAGTTGGTGGTTGATTTGCCAGACCTGCCCGCTGTCATGGGTGGCGGGGGCGCGGCGCATCAGGATGCGGAACAGGTATTGCCGTTCGAGTGCTGAAAACCGGGCATGCCAGTCGTCATCCACCCGCGCAGCCTGCACGATGGCCACGGGCTGAGGCTTGAGGTGATAGTTTAGCGCCTCGGACAGGCGAAACGGATCCCAGTCTTTCACCAGATCGCAATGCGCCACTTGTCCCAACGCATGAACGCCCGAGTCTGTCCGCCCGGCGGCGGCAATTGTGTGCTCACCCGGCTGGATACGCGACAGTGCGGTCTCGATTGCGCCCTGCACGGACGGCAGGTCCTTTTGCCGCTGCCATCCGGCAAACGATTCCCCCTGATATTCGACTTTCAGCGCGTATCTTGGCATGTGGCGCTGGTATCGCGCCGCGCCGGTCCGGGCAAGAGCCGGATTGGGAAAAGCTCTGGCAACCTCGGGGCTTGCTACCTATCTTGAGCAAAACAACCATGCGGGGCGGCGGATTGGTCATCTCATCACTGGCAGACAGTCTTGTGCGCGGTGTCGAATCCGTGGGCGACCGCGTGTCTGAAACCCTGTTCGAGCCTGTCATACGTCTGGGCGTCACCGGGCTGGCGCGGTCCGGCAAAACGGTGTTCATCACCTCGCTTGTGGCCAATCTTCTGGATCGGGGCCGCATGACTGGGCTGGTCGCCCAGCAGGAGGGGCGGATCAACGCCGCCTATCTGCAACCACAGCCTGATGACACGGTTCCCCGGTTCGACTTTGAATCTCATCTGTCCGACCTGACCGGCCGCGCGCCGCACTGGCCCGAGAGCACGCGCGCGGTGTCCGAACTGCGCCTGTCATTCAAGGCGCGCCCCGCCGGTTTGCTGGCCGGGTTGCAGGGGCCACGTACCGTTCACCTGGATATCGTGGACTATCCGGGGGAATGGCTGCTGGATCTGGCCCTGTTGGAGAAATCCTATGCGGAGTGGTCGCAGGGCACGCTGACTCGCATCGAAGACCGGTCCGAAGCAACAGATTTCCTGTCACGGATTGGGGCAACCGATCCCAATGACAACCACGATGAACCGACGGCTCAGGCGCTGGCAGCGGCGTTCACGGATTATCTGAATAGGGCGCGGGACAGTGGTTACTACGACTGTACACCGGGGCGATTCCTGTTGCCGGGCGACCTGGCCGGATCACCGGTTCTGACCTTTGCGCCATTGCCGGTTGACGGCCCGTCGCGCAGGCGCTCGCTGCACCGCGAGATGGAACGGCGGTTCGAGGCGTACAAGTCGCAGGTGGTCAAACCGTTCTTCCGTGATCACTTCTCGCGCATCGACCGGCAGGTTGTGTTGGTCGATGCGCTGGGCGCAATTCACAAAGGCCCGAAGGCGGTCGAGGACATGCGCCGCGCGATGGCAGATATCCTGTCGGCTTTCCGTCCCGGCCGAAATGCGTGGCTCAGCCAGCTGCTGCTGGGCAAACGGGTCGAGCGTATTCTCTTTGCTGCCACCAAGGCCGATCATCTGCACCACTTGCAACACCCACGCCTGACCGCGATCATGGAGGCGCTGACGCGCGAAGCGCAGGACAGGGCCAAATTCGCCGGAGCCGAGACCGCCGCCCTGTCGCTGGCGTCGCTGCGTGCCACGACGGAAGAAATGCGCAATCACAACGGGTCGGAACTGCCCTGCGTGCGTGGCACTCTGTTGGATACCGGGAACCAGGCTGCCTTTTATGCCGGGGATCTGCCGTCGGATCCCGCTCATCTGCTGGGCCCGGCCCGCGACGGGGCTGAGAACTGGCTGAACGATGATTTCGGTTTCATGACATTTGCCCCGGCGCATCTGACCCTTCGCCCCGGGGACGGGCCGCCGCACATCCGGCTGGACCGGGCCGCCCAGTTTTTGATCGGAGACCGCCTGTGACCGTAAAACTCCGCCCCGCCCGCAGTACGGATGCCGGCACAACCGGTGAAATCCTGCATGGATTCGCGCGCGAAAACGACTGGATGCCCGAGCTGCATTCCTGCGCTGAAACCATCGCGTTTTGCGGCAGGATGATCGATCAGGGTTGGGTCACAGTTGCCGAGACGGACAAGGGCGTCGTGGGTTTTCTGGCGCGTCATGGTGACGAGGTTCACTCCCTCTATCTTGCTGCTGCGGCGCGGGGGCAGGGGATTGGGCGGAAATTGCTGGACCGGGCTAAAATCGAACGATCTCAGCTGTCGCTGTACGCATTTGAGGCAAACAGGCCCGCGCTCAGGTTTTATGAGCGTCACGGATTTGTCGAGGTCGCGCGCGGCGACGGATCGGACAACGACGAAAACCTGCCGGATATCAGGTTTGTCTGGAATGCGGAGGACGGCAACAATGGCTAAAGGCCCGGTTCTGATTGATCTGGAAGCGGATGAACCCGCTGCCGACGTAGCACAGGCGCCGCCCGTGCCCGATGTTGCGCAGCCGCAAGGTCAGGCAATGCAGGCCGCGGCCCGGCTTGCGGCCCGAAAGCCTTCTGCCCTGTCCCGGTGGTTCTGGGGGCTGGCGCTGGCCGTTGTGGGCGCGGCGGTTTCGATTGCAGCGTGGGATTTTGCAACGTCGCTGGTGGCGCGTTCGCCTATTCTGGGGTGGATCGTCACCGGGCTGATTGCGGCGCTGGTATTGGTGACGCTGATCATCGTGATCCGTGAACTGGCGGCTATTGGACGGTTGTCGCGCGTGGATGGAATGCGCCGCGCCGCCGATGCCGCGCTGGCCGAAGCTGATCTGGCGCAGGCGCGGTCGGTCACGAACAGGCTGGTCGCGTTCTACAAGGGCCGCGAAGACACGAGATGGGGCCGCGACAGGCTGGCCGAGCGCATGAGTGAGCAATTCGATGCCAGCGGTCTGCTGTCCCTTGCCGAGGACGAATTGCTTGCCCCGCTCGACGCTGCCGCCAGCCGTGAGGTCGAAGCCGCGGCCAGGCAGGTGGCCACCGTGACCGCGCTTGTACCGCTGGCGCTGGCGGATGTCGCAACGGCGATGCTGGCGTCCCTGCGGATGATCCGGCGCATTGCCGAAATCTACGGAGGCCGCGCCGGTTTTTTTGGCGGATGGCGTTTGACGCGGGCAGTCTTTGTGCATCTGGTCGCCACGGGTGCCGTCGCTGTGGGTGATGATCTGCTGGAGCCGGTTCTGGGCGGCTCAGTCCTCAGCAAACTGTCCCGCCGTTTTGGTGAGGGTCTGGTAAACGGCGCGCTGAGCGCCCGTGTTGGCGTGGCCGCGATGGAAGTCTGCCGTCCGTTGCCCTTTTCCAAACGGCACAAGCCGTCGACCCGCGGCATGATCCGGCGTGCACTGAGCGGCCTGTTCTCGAAAGATTGATCTGACGCAAGGCCATAGTGCTATCCTTCCGCCAAGCTAATGGCGACGGAGGGCCAGCCATGATCGACCACGGTCACAGCCAGAAAGAGATTTCCGCCCGGATCAATGCCCCGCCCGGTCGCGGCGTCCTGCGGGATCTTGTCTATGGCGGGCTGGACGGGTCGGTCACGACCTTTGCCATTGTGTCCGGTGTCGCCGGGGCGGGTCTGTCGCCCTTTGTCATCGTGGCGCTTGGCCTTGCGAACGTGCTGGCCGACGGGTTTTCGATGGCGGCGGGGAACTATTCGGGCACCAAGGCCGAACTGGACAATATCCGCCGCATTCGCGCGGTCGAGGAACGCCATATCGACCTTTACCCCGAAGGCGAGCGCGGCGAAGTGCGCGAGATTCTGGCTCAGAAAGGACTTTCGGGCCGCGTTCTGAACGAGGCGACGGATGCCATCACCGATAATCGGGAAAACTGGATCAACCTGATGATCGAAGGCGAATACGGTCTGGGCAGTGTCGAGCCTCATCCGCTCAAGGCTGCAATGGCGACGTTCCTCGCGTTTCTGGTGGCCGGGATGGTTCCGCTGGTTCCGTTCCTGGTGTCCGTCCAGAATGCCTTTGCGGTCTCGGTCTCACTGACACTTGCGGTTTTCTTCGCCATCGGTGCGATGAAAAGCCGGTGGTCGCTGGCCCCTTGGTGGCGGTCGGGCTTTGAAACCTTGTTGATTGGCGGAACGGCGGCGTTGATTGCCTACCTTGTCGGGTCCCTGTTTCACCTCTGACAGCCCGTTTGGCCGTTTTGAATTGGTGTTGAAAATGACACGCTCGCCGCTCTTCACCCCGGGCGGCAGAACCTCTGGACCATTGCGGGAAGGCGTCTTATAAGCCTGCCATGCATGACCGTCTGGCCATCATTATTCGAATTATATCCCCGGCGCTCTGACCCTCTGAGACGCCGGGCAAAGGTGTTTGAGACTTCGCACCGAACGCTTCGATCCTAGTAAGACCAGATCATCCAAGGGACGCCCCAAATGTGCGCCGATACGATCCAGACACCTGACTACAAAGACACGCTGAACCTGCCCAAAACCGAGTTCCCGATGCGCGCCGGCCTGCCCAAGCGCGAGCCTGCATGGCTGGAGCGGTGGGAAACCATCGGCGTCTATGACCGCTTGCGTGAAAAAGAGGGCCGCACGCCCTTTACGCTGCATGATGGCCCTCCTTACGCGAACGGTCACCTGCATATCGGTCACGCACTGAACAAAACCATCAAGGACATGATCGTGCGATCCCATCAGATGATGGGTTTCGACGCGCGTTACGTGCCCGGCTGGGACTGTCACGGCCTGCCCATCGAATGGAAGATCGAGGAACAGTACCGCAAGAAGGGCAAGAACAAGGACGAGGTGAACATCGTCGATTTCCGTCAGGAATGCCGCAAGTTCGCCGAAGGCTGGATCGACATCCAGCGCGAAGAGTTCAAGCGTCTGGGTATAACTGGCAACTGGCCCGATCCCTATATCACTATGGACTATCATGCCGAGGCCGTGATCGCCGACGAGTTCATGAAGTTCCTGATGAACGGCACGCTCTATCAGGGCTCCAAACCCGTGATGTGGTCGCCCATCGAGAAAACTGCGCTGGCCGAGGCTGAGGTCGAATATCACGACAAGGAAAGCTTCACCATCTGGGTGAAGTTTAAGGTCGTGAATGCGGGCGATCTGGATGACGCCTTTGTGGTGATCTGGACCACGACGCCTTGGACCATGCCGTCGAACAAAGCGGTCGTGTACGGCAAGGACATCTCTTATGGCCTTTATGAAGTCACCGGAGCGCCGGAGGAATGCTGGGCCAATGTGGGCGACAAATTCCTGCTGGCCGACAATCTGGCCGCCGATGTGCTTGGCCGCGCCCGCCTGAATGACGACCAATGGACCCGCGTCCGCGATGTGACTGCCGATGAACTGGAAGGTGTCCGGCTGACCCACCCGCTGGCCGGGGCCGAAGGTAGCAATGGCGAATGGGACGACATCCGCGACTTCCGCGCCGCTGAGTTCGTAACCGACACCGAAGGCACAGGTTTCGTTCACTGTGCACCGTCCCACGGGATGGAAGAATTCGAGCTGTACCGCGATCTGGGGATGCTGGAACAGGTCATCACCTACAACGTGATGGACGATGGCTCATTCCGCGCTGATCTGCCGTTCTTTGGAGGCAAATTCATCCTGTCCCGCAAGGGCGGTGAGGGTGATGCGAACAAAGCCGTGATCGACAAGCTGGTCGAGGTCGGCGGGTTGCTGGCGCGTGGCAAGATCAAGCACAGCTACCCGCATTCGTGGCGCTCAAAAGCTCCGATCATCTACCGTAACACGCCGCAGTGGTTCGCCTCGGTCGACCGCAAGCTGGATGATGGCATGGGCGAGATGGGAGACACCATCCGCGAGCGTGCCCTGCGGTCCATCGACGAACTGGTGAAGTGGACGCCGCAAACGGGCCGCAATCGCTTGTATTCCATGATAGAGGCGCGCCCGGACTGGGTTCTGTCCCGCCAGCGCGCCTGGGGCGTGCCGCTGACCTGCTTCACCAAAAAGGGTGCTCTGCCGACCGACGCAGATTATCTGCTGCGCAACGCAGACCTGAACGCGCGTATCAAAGCGGCGTTCGAGGCAGATGGCGCGGACGTCTGGTACACCGAGGGCTTCAAAGAGAAGATCCTGGACGGCATCGCCAGCCCCGATGATTACGATCAGGTGTTCGACGTGCTGGACGTGTGGTTCGACTCGGGCTCGACCCACGCTTTTGTTCTGCGCGACCGCGAGGACGGCACCGAAGACGGCATCGCCGATGTCTACATGGAAGGGACCGACCAGCATCGTGGCTGGTTCCATTCGTCCATGCTGCAGGCCTGCGGCACCAAGGGCCGTGCGCCTTATCGCAACGTTGTGACCCACGGCTTCACGCTGGATGCCAAGGGCAACAAGATGTCCAAATCGCTGGGCAACACCATCGTGCCGGAAGAGGTCATTAAGCAATATGGTGCCGATATCCTGCGCCTTTGGGTGGCTCAGACCGACTATACCGCCGACCAGCGGATCGGGCCGGAAATCCTCAAAGGCACCGCCGACAGCTATCGCCGCCTGCGCAACACCATGCGGTTCATGCTGGGTTCGCTGGCTGACTTTTCCGAGGCGGATCGCGTCGCGCCCGAGGATATGCCGCGACTGGAGCGTTGGGTTCTCAGCCGTCTGGCCGATCTGGATGAGCAGGTCCGCAAGGGCTACGCCGCGTTCGACTTCCAGGGCGTGTTCAGTGCCGTATTCACCTTTGCGACCGTCGATCTGTCATCGTTCTATTTCGATATTCGCAAGGATGCGCTGTATTGCGATGGCGACACGCTGCGCCGCCGGTCCGCGCGCACCGTGCTGGATACCCTGTTCCACCGCCTGACCACCTGGCTGGCGCCGGTCCTGGTCTTCACCATGGAGGAAGTCTGGCTGGAACGGTTCCCGGGCGACGACAGTTCAGTCCATCTGGTGGACTTCCCCGAGACGCCTGCCGACTGGCGCAACGCCGAGCTTGAGACAGCCATGGCCAAGATCCGCCGGGTGCGCCGTGCTGTGACCGCTGCGCTGGAAGTGCAGCGCCAGGACAAGGTCATCGGCTCCAGCCTGGAGGCGGCGCCGATCGTATATATCGAAGACTCCGAAACCCGCGATCTGCTGGCAACGTTTGATGTGGATGACATGTGCATCACCTCTGGCCTGTCGGTGACCGGCGATCCGGCCCCGGCCGAGGCGTTCCGCGTGCCTGAGATTGAAGGCGTCGGTGTGGTGTTCGAAAAAGCCGAAGGCGCGAAATGTCAGCGCTGCTGGAAAATCCTGCCGGATGTCGGCCGCCACGCGCATGACGACGTTTGCGGGCGCTGCGACGAAGCGCTGGGCTGATCCGTTACCGGCGGATATGGGGCAGGGCCTTTAGTGAGGCTCTGCCTTTCTCCGAAAGGTATATTGAACAAAAGACGGGCGAATTGTCCGGAATCGGGTTGCGGTGGCTGTGACCTGTCTGTCAGCATGACCGCATGGGAACGATTGCGGTAGACACACGGTTCGGGCGCCTCGGCATCGTCGAGGAAGACGAGGCAATCACGGGGCTGATTTGGGATGGGTCCGACGATGCCCCTGATACGCCGTTGCTCCGCGAGGCGGCGGCGCAGATGCGGGCCTACGACCAGAAGCGCCTGCAAAGGTTCGATCTGCCCTATCGTATAAAGGGATCAGAGTTTCAGCGTCGGGTCTGCGACGCAATGTTCGCGATCCCGCTGGGTGAGACCCGGACTTATGGCGAGTTGGCGGCGGAGCTGGGCTATTCGGCGCAGGCGGTGGGGCGCGGCTGTGGCGGCAATCCGATCCCGGTGATCATCCCATGCCACCGCGTTTTGGGGGCAAATGGAAGGATGGTCGGGTTTTCCGGGTGCGGGGGTGTCGAGACCAAGGTTGCCCTGTTGCGCCACGAAGGAGCTGCCAGCCTGCTTATCTGAACCGTGGAAACCTGTTGCAATCGCCCGGATTGCGGCCCAACTTATATTCGATACTGAATTTGAAGGACCGCATTGAATGACCACTGAAGCAGACCTTGCAGCCCGCAAGAAGGCAATTATCGACCGGTTGATGTCGCTTGAAGCGCAGGAGCTTGCCACGGCGCAGGCGCATTATGATGCGTTTCTGAAAGATTCGCAGCTGGATGACCGTGAAGGACATGACAAGGACGACATCGCTGCCTCGCGCGAGAATGCAGATCTGGCGGCAGCTTTCGACGCGCCGGTCCATGCCCATCATGCCAAGATCGACGTGATCGAAAACACTGATTTCAGCCTGACCGACACGGTGCAGCCCGGCGCGGTGATCAAATTCAACAACCGGCGGTTTGTTGTGTGTGTTTCAACGACGCGGTTTGACGTCGACGGCAACACCTATATGGGCATTTCCATGCAAAGCCCGATCTATCTGGCCATGGCCGGCCTGCAGGAGGGTGATGTGTTCACCCATAATGGGACGGAATTCGAAGTGCAGGAGGTCCTGTAAGTTCAGCTGTCGCGCGCGGGCACGATCTGCTGAGCGATGCCCGCGAAGGTCAGGTACAGGCTGGTGACGACCAGCCCCCAGTGGGCCCAGCTTTCGGGATGGAAATCGACCCAGGCCGCCCATCCTGCAAAGAACGTCCAGGCCAGGGCCATTGGCAAAGTCAGATTGCGCCAGCGTTCGGTCCGGACCGGGTGAACGAATTTTAGCGGCAGGAACATTGCCAATGATAGCAGCGTGACCAGCAGCAGGATCACCCAGAAATTCGGCTCGAGCGCGAAGATCACGATGACGAACATGTTCCAGCAACCGGGGAAACCCGAAAACGAGTTGTCCTTGGTCTTCATTCGCGTATCCGCGAAATACATGGCACTGGCAAAAGTGATAACGATGATGGCGAACCAACCGGTCCAGCCGTCCATCAGACCCGATTTGAACAGTGCAAAGGCGGGGATGAACACATAAGTCAGGTAGTCGATGATCAGGTCCAGCAGGACGCCATCGAACTCGGGCGCGTTTTTCTTGACATGGTAGTGGCGGGCCAGCGGGCCGTCGATACCGTCCACGATGAACGAGACCACAAGCCAGAGATACATCAGGCTCCATTTTTCTTCGACGGCGGCCAGCATGGCCAGCATTGCGAAAACGGCACCGGTGGCGGTGAACAGATGAACGCTAAGGGCTTTGAATCTCAATGTCATGGGGGTGTCATGGACGATGCGGCGACGAGATGCAAAGCAAAAAGTCTCCAATGACCAAACGCCGGCGAGCGGCTGTGGTGATCCTGTTCAGGCCTTGGGATGAGCCCGGTTGTAGACTTCCATCAGGCGCGCGCTGTCGACCGCCGTGTAGGTCTGCGTGGTCGAAAGCGACGCATGCCCCAGCAATTCCTGAATTGCGCGCAGATCACCACCCGCCGACAGAAGATGTGTAGCAAAGCTGTGCCTGAGCGCATGTGGGGTGGCTGTGGCAGGCAGGCCCAGCTGCATCCGTGCCTTCGCCATGACGCCCTGTATTGCACGGGGGTTCAGCGGCCCGCCCCGCACACCGCGAAACAACGCTTCCGAGGGCAACAAGGAATGAGGACAAAGCGACGTGTACCGTTCCACGGTCTGCCGGGCGACTGGCAGAACCGGCACGATCCTCTCCTTCCCGCCCTTGCCCAGAATCCGCAGTGTTGCTGGCAGCGGCACATCCCTACCCGTCAGGGACAGGGCTTCGGATATCCGCAATCCGCACCCGTAGAGCAGTGTCACCACCGCCATGTCCCGGGCCGCGACCCAATCCGAGCTGGATTGCAGTTCGACCGTATCAATCATCGCGCGCGCCGCATCTTCGGCAAGCGGGCGGGGCAGTTTTTGGGTGTATTTGGGCGCGCGCGTCGACAGAACGGCGGTGGGTTCGAAACCTTCGCGCTCGGCCAGCCAGCGATAAAAGCTTTTGACGGCCGACAATTTGCGTGCCAGCGACCGCGCCCCCACGCCGCTACCGCGCTGATCCGCCATCCAGGCCCGCATGTCCGAAACCGTGATCCGTTCAAGCGCGGCCAGCCCCTGCTGCCCGTTATGGTGCAGGGTCATGAAGGACAAAAAGTCGGTGACATCGCCGCGATAGGCGGATTGCGTGTTCTCCGATCGTCCGGCCAGCGCAGCAAGCCCGTCAAGCCATTGCTGCAGCGCATCGCGGCAGGCCGGAGAAATCAGGCTCACGACAGCCAGTGGCGCATGGAGCGTTCAAATACGCCTGCGAAAAAGGTCAGAAGGTCGGTGCCCAGTTGTGGAGTGAAATGTCGTGGATCCCGGGCGCCCATAACGATCATGCCCGGCAGGCGACCCGTGCCCAGGTTCAGCCGCAGGCAGGCTTCGGACCGCAAATGCCCCGCCTGCGCACCATAGATCCTGGGGCTGTGTTGCCGGGTTTCGCGCAAAATGACATCCCGCGTGGATCTGCTGCGATCACTGTTGAGGTACGCGTCGACAAAGCCAGGCTCCACCACAGCCAGAACGCCCCCCAGCTTTTCGATGGCGGGATCGTTTTGTTCGATTGTGGTTTCCAGAACCAGAGTGATCTGGTCCACGCGCAAAATATCGGCCACGTCACTGCCCAGGGCGCGCAGGAATTCTTCGAACTCGACGGGCTCCAGCAGGCGCAGAATGGCGCGGTGTACTTGATTTGTGCCCGCAAGGTTCTCGTAAGCCGCCGCGATGACCGAGCGGTGGGTGTCTTCCAGTCGGTCCAGCCGCGCTTCAAGCCGCTGCATGGCGATGCCGCGCAGGTCGATGACATTTTCGCCACGCGCCTGTTCGTTCGCGGCCACCAGGGCCTGCATCAGGTCCTTGTCATCCAGCACAGCGTCTGGTTCAGCCAGAATCGCGGCGCGAAGGCTATCCTCGAGTTTGGGGTTGCTGCTCATATCCCGTCCGGTCTTTTTTTGTTGTGCCGGACTATAACATGGCTTGCCGCGATTGCCTTGGAAAAAATGCAGCTTTGACGGGTTTTCTCAGGTCTGATGCGGCGGCTCCCGCCTGCCTGCGCCTGATCGGGGATCAGGCCTCGGCCGTTGGGCCGGGCGCGGCGCCAGACGGCGCCGCGCTGTTGTGCAATGGATCAGAGGATTTTCTGGCCGGTCTTGGCCCAGTCGGCCAGGAAGGTCTCGAGACCCTTGTCGGTCAGCGGGTGATCGGCCAGTTTCTTGATGACGGCGGGCGGTGCTGTGATCACGTCGGCACCGATGCGCGCGCTGTCGGTCACATGGTTCACGGTGCGGATCGAGGCGGCCAGAATTTCAGTTTCGAACCCGTAATTGTCATAAACCTGACGGATGTCGGCGATCAGATCCATGCCATCAAGGTTGATGTCGTCCAGACGTCCGATGAAGGGCGAGATGAAGGTCGCACCAGCTTTGGCTGCCAGAATGGCCTGGTTGGTGGAGAAGCAGAGAGTCACGTTGACCATCTGCCCTTCGTCGGTCAGCGTTTTGCATGTTTTCAGACCGGCCCATGTCAGCGGCACTTTGACGGCGATGTTGGGGGCGATCTTGGCCAGCTTGCGGCCTTCGGCGATCATGTCGTCGGCTTCGGTTGCGACCACTTCGGCAGACACAGGCCCGTCGACCAGATCGCAGATTTCCTTGGTCACTTCCAGAATGTCGCGGCCCGACTTTAGGATCAGCGACGGGTTGGTGGTTACGCCGTCCACCATGCCCAGATCGTTCAGTTCGGCGATGGCATCGATCTCGGCGGTGTCTACAAAGAATTTCATGAGGGCAGTCCTTTGATGGGTTGGCCTTGGTTGCGGATGGCTTTACCTCAAAGAGACCCATGCTGGAACCCCCTGCGAAGGATATGCCGTGAGCGCTAACAGACTTTTCGACGAGGGAGACCTGGTTGCGGTGCTGACGACGCAGCCGCTGGACCGGACGTTGGACTATAAGGCGCCCGAGGGAGGGTGCTTTCTGGGGGCGTTTGTCGAAGTACCATTGGGGCCGCGCAAAGTTCTTGGCGTGGTCTGGGGGCCGGGGCAGGGGGGCTTTGACCTTGCCAAGGCGCGGTCGGTCATACGTGTGCTCGAGGTTGCGCCGATGCGCGAGGAGATGCGCGTGTTTCTGGGGCGGGTGGCCGATTACACGCTGACGCCGATGCCCGCGATGCTGCGTCTGGCGACCCGCGCGCCGGGGCTGGGTGATCCGCCGTCTATGCGCAAGATTTATCGCCTTGGCGAAGGTCAACCTGACCGGATGACGGATGCACGCACCCGCGTGCTGGAAGTGTTGCGCGACTATGGCGGGCTGGCCTATACGCTGAAGGAACTGGCTGAACAGGCGGGGGTAACGTCCTCGGTCGTCAAGGGCTTGGTCAAGCAAGGCGCGGTTCGGGAAGAGGACAGCCCGCGAGATCTGCCCTATCCGCGTCTGGACCCGGATTTGCCCGGAAAGGAGCTGACAGAAGATCAGGCAGAGGCGGTCGCGCGGCTGCAAGCCGGGCAGCGGACGGGGAATTATGGCACGACGTTGCTGAAGGGCGTGACCGGGTCCGGCAAGACCGAAGTGTATCTGGAAGCGGTGGCCGAGACTTTGCGGCAAGGGCGGCAGGCGCTGGTCTTGCTGCCAGAGATTGCCCTGACCGCCGAGTTTCTGACCCGGGTCGAGGCAAGGTTCGGCGCGCGGCCGGCCGAATGGCACTCGGGTGCGACCATGACCGAACGCCGCCGGGTCTGGCGGATGGTCGGGCAGGGGGATGCGCAACTGGTGGTCGGCGCCCGGTCGGCGCTATTCCTGCCGTTCCGCAATCTGGGCCTGGTTGTTGTAGATGAGGAACATGATACCTCTTACAAGCAAGAGGACGGCGTGCACTACAGCGCCCGCGACATGGCGGTCCTGCGCGCGGCCATCTGTGGCGCGCGGGTGATTCTGGCCAGTGCCACGCCCTCATTGGAAAGCTGGGCCAACGCCGAGGCCGGGAAATACGAGCGTCTCGATCTGACGTCGCGGTTCGGGGCGGCGGTCCTGCCCGAGATGAAGCCCATCGACATGCGCGCCGAACAGATGCAGGCAGGGACGTGGATTTCCCCGTCCCTGCGGCAGGCCGTGCGGCAGCGGATCGAGAAGGGTGAACAATCGCTGCTGTTCATCAACCGCCGTGGCTACGCGCCGGTGACGCTCTGCCGCGCTTGCGGTGAACAGATTGCCTGTGATCACTGTGACGCGCGGATGGTCGAGCATCGCTTTTTGAAACGCCTGATGTGCCACCAATGCGGCGAAACCAAACCGATGCCCGAGACCTGTCCGTCCTGCAGGGTCGAAGGCAAGCTGGCCCCGGTCGGGCCGGGAATCGAGCGGCTGGCGGAAGAGGCCGAAGCGACCTTTCCCGAGGCGAAGATCGCGATGCTCAGTTCTGACCTGTTCGGCTCGGCGCGGGCGCTGAAGGCCAAGATTGAAGAGATTGCCGAAGGCGACGCGGATCTCATCATCGGGACACAGCTGGTGGCCAAAGGGCACAACTTTCCAAAGCTGACGCTGGTCGGAGTTATCGACGCGGATCTCAGCCTGCATGGCGCGGACCTGCGGGCTGCCGAGCGGACCTTCCAGTTGATGCGGCAGGTTGCGGGTCGAGCCGGTCGGGCCGACAAGCCCGGGCAGGCGCTGTTGCAGACCTTTCAACCGGAACATCCTGTCATCCGCGCCATTCTGTCCGGCGATGAAGAAGGTTTCTGGAAGGCCGAGGCCGCCGGGCGGCAGGCGGCAGGCGTGCCGCCTTATGGCCGCATGGCTGGAATTGTTCTGTCGGGCCCCGAGGTCGGCCCGGTTTTCGACATCGGCAATGCCATGGCCCGCAATGACGCGCCGCTGCGTGACGTGGGCGCGCAGGTGTTTGGTCCGGCCCCGGCGCCCATCGCCCGCATCCGAGGCCGCCACAGGGTGCGGCTGCTGGTCAAAGCGCCGAAGGGCGCGCCCATTCAGGACGCCATCGCGCGCTGGATCGAGCCTTTGCGCCTGAAAGGCGATATCCGACTTTCCGTGGATATCGACCCGCAAAGCTTCTACTGACGTCTGCATCTGCGCAGGCCTGCTGTGCGCATGCCGCTTCCCTCTCGCCAAACTGTTCAAATGGGCGTAGAGGGAGTCCCATGCTGAAACCCATGCCGCTTTCTGAGGCGCAGAGCCTTCCGTTCTGGCGCCGTCCGGTCACGCTCCTTTTCGTGATGGCATTGACCATGCCCATCGCGTTCAACGCGTGGAGCGCGCTGTTGAACAACTTTGTCATCGAGGTGGCGAATTTTGACGGTGCGGATATCGGTCTGCTGCATACGGTGCGGGAAATTCCGGGCTTTCTGGCCGTCGGCGTGATTGCCGTGATCCTGTTCATTCGCGAGCAGGTGCTGGCGATGATCTCGTTGATGCTGCTGGGTGTTGCAACGGCCGTCACCGCTTGGTTTCCCAGCCTTGGCGGGTTGCTGTTTGTGACGCTGTTCAGTTCGATCGGCTTTCATTACTACGAAACGGTAAACCAGTCGCTGCAACTGCAATGGTTGCCCAAAGACCGCGCGCCGCAGGTGCTGGGATGGCTGGTGGCGATGGGGTCTGCCTCGACTCTGGTGGTCTACGGCCTGATCGTCCTGACATGGGACCGGTTCGATCTGTCCTACAACACGGTATTCATGGCGGCCGGGGGGCTGACGGCGCTGCTCGGCTTGTTGTGCCTGATCGCGTACCCGCAATTCGATGCGCCGACGCCGCAGACAAAGAAGATCATACTCCGCCGCCGGTATTGGCTGTACTATGCGCTGCAATTCATGGCCGGGGCCCGGCGGCAGATTTTCATTGTTTTCGCCGGTTTCATGATGGTCGAGAAGTTCGGTTTTGACGTGCACGAACTGACAGGGCTGTATCTGATCAATCTGCTGATCAACATGACCGCTGCGCCCATGTTGGGCAAAGCGGTGGCGATGTTCGGCGAACGCCGCACGCTGATTTTTGAATATACCGGTCTGGCGATCGTGTTCGCGGCCTATGGCGGTATCTACTGGTTTAGCTGGGGCGTGCTGCTGGCCGCAATCCTATACGTGATCGACCACGTACTGTTCGCGCTGGCATTGGCGTTGAAGACCTATTTCCAGAAGATCGCCGACCCGGCGGATATTGCGCCCACGGCGGCGGTGGCTTTCACGATCAACCATATCGCGGCTGTGTTCCTGCCAGCATTGCTGGGGCTCCTGTGGGTTGTCTCGCCCGGCGCCGTTTTCGGGCTGGCTGCGGCCATGGCGCTGGTCTCGCTGGGTCTGTCCCTGCTGATCCCGCGTCACCCGGAACCGGGCAACGAAACCATCCTGTCGAAATACGCCCCCGCCCCCGCCGAATAGGCGCCGGCGCTTGACCTTGGCGGCCAGTGGCCCTAGGCGCAGTGCGAGATTGGACAGGAGGCCCCGATGCCCACATTCACTGCGCTCACGACACTGAACGGGAAGAAAGCCGCCGAAAGCCTGGGCGAAGCGATGGAGCGTCTGGACCCGGAACCAACCGGTGTGGGCGTGTTCGAGGTCGAAGACGACTCGGGCCTGTGGGAGGTTGGCGGTTACTTCACCGAAGCCCCCGATGAAACCGCGCTGGCCGTTCTGGCCGCTGCGTTCGGGGCGAAGCCCTTTGTCGTTTCGGAACTGCCCGAAACCGACTGGGTCGCGCATGTCCGCCGGGAACTGGCACCGGTCGAGGCGGGGCGGTTCTTTGTCTATGGCAGCCATGATGCGGACAAGCTGCCCGAAGGCCGTATCCCTCTGCTGATCGAGGCCGCGATGGCGTTTGGCACGGGGCACCATGGCACGACCCTTGGATGCCTCAAGGCGTTGGATCGGTTGCTTGACGAAGGGTTCTCGGCGGCGAAAGTGGCAGATATCGGCTGTGGCACTGCTGTTCTGGCAATGGCCGCCGCGCGGGTCTGGGACGGGCAGTTTCTGGCCAGCGATATTGACCAGGTCGCGGTTGAGGTGGCCGAGGCCAACCTGAAGGCAAACGGGATGTCCGGTCAGGTGCTCTGTATTGAGGCGGCGGGCTTCGATCACCCCGATCTGCAATCGCATGCGCCCTATGACCTGATCTTTGCGAATATTCTGAAAGGTCCGCTGGTGGCTCTGGCACCGGAAATTTCAGCGAATCTACGCTCTGGAGGCTACGCGATTCTGTCAGGGATTCTGAACGAACAGGCCGATGACGTCGTTTCCGTTTATTTACAAAATGGGTTCAATACCCATCATCGCGGCCAGATTGGTGACTGGACGACGCTGATCTTAAGCAAACAGGGCTAATTCAGGGCCATTTGCAGGAGTTTTGTGGTTTTTTGCCTCTTTTTTGTCGCAATCTGTATCTACCGTCATTCAAGTCAGCGGGGGGCGGTTTTAGGAGGCTGCCATGACGGTAAAACAACTGGAGTTCGATCAGCGCGTCAATCGCCTGAACAAGAAGCACAGCAAGATGAGCCACGGCTATCGTGCGACGATGCGCAAGGATGGTCTGGTGGTGATGAAACCACAACGCGTCAGATCGGCGATCCCTGCAAAGGTTCTGCTGTTCTGTATCTGCGGGTTCTTTGCCTTCAAGGCGTTTCTGCTGTCCAGCCTTGGTCCGACCGGTTATGACCACCGCATTGACACACTAAGCCAGGGCACCTCGGTTGAGCAGGCAGGAGCCTGGATCATGCAGGTGGACCCGATGACAGAGTTTCTCTCGGTTCAGCTTAACAAAGTCCTCTACTGACTTGGCCTGAATCAAAAAACACCGCGCCGCTTCTGGCTGCGCGGTGTTTTTTTGCTCTGTAAAGGAGCTGTGAGTGGGCGTTTGCCGTCTTAGCGGCGGCCTTCCGCAACGACGTCGATGTCGCCACGGCACAGGCCGATATCTTCCAGTTCACGGTCGGTCAGACCGCTCAGCGCGTTGCGGGTAACGCGGGCGTCATTCCATTCGACAACGGCGTTGACGACCGCTGCGAAAGTTTCGCCGATACGGCCAACGAGGCCGAACGAGCCAGTGGCGGTGCGGGTTGTGTCCAGTGCAGCCATATCCTGTTTCCTTCTGGTTTGTGTTACTGTCTGATCTTGCGATCTGCCGGGCATCTAGTGATGTCATATCGCCGGCACAAGAGCGGAATTTGCATGTGTCCTATGCAATTTCTGCAGAGCTCGGATTTCATTAAAATCCCTTAAATCATTGATGAATTTCTCTTTCAGTAGGTGGCGGAAACAGGACATTCCGGGTCGCAAAAAGGGTCCATCTGTCGCCGTTGAGACAGGTCTGTCGTTTTTGGCCTTTGGGTCAATTCACTTGGAAAATGTTCTTGCTTCGTGCTAGTTGATAAAAAAATCACACGAACCCGAGCAGGCCAAAGGCACAACATGCGAATTCTAGGCATTGATCCGGGGCTGAGAACCCTGGGATGGGGCATCATCGAATCGCATGGCAGCCGTCTGAGCCATGTCGCCAACGGGTTGTGCAAGTCGGACGGGGACGATCTGGGTGAACGCCTTTTGTCCCTGCACAACCAGATCGTCGAGGTCATAGCCGAGTATCGACCGGATCAGGCCGCGATCGAGCAGACATTCGTCAACAAGGACGGGGCTGGAACGCTGAAACTGGGTCAGGCGCGCGGCGTGGCGTTGCTGACGCTGGCGAAGGCCGGTTTGACGGTCGGGGAATACGCGCCCAACCGGGTCAAGAAAACCGTGGTCGGTGTGGGTCACGCCGAAAAAGAGCAGGTGCTGCATATGGTCAAGCTGCAACTGCCGGGGTGTCAGCCCAAAGGGGCGGACGCGGCGGATGCGCTGGCGATTGCTATCTGTCATTCCTATTACGGCGCGGCGCCTCAGGCGCGCATGAAAGAGGTGCGGGCATGATCGGAAAATTGACCGGGCGGCTGGATTATCGCGCGGCAGACCACGTGCTGATTGATGTGCGCGGGGTCGGCTATATCGTCTACTGTTCGGACCGGACCATGGCGGCACTACCGGGTGTGGGTGAGGGCGTCTCGATCTACACCGACATGGTCGTGCGTGAGGACCTCATGCAGCTTTACGGGTTTCTGTCGCTGGTCGAGAAGGAATGGCATCGCCTGCTGTGTTCGGTGCAGGGCGTTGGGGCCAAGGTCTCGCTCGCCATCCTGTCCGCACTGGGACCGGACGGGGTCAGTCGCGCCATCGCGTTGGGTGACTGGGGTGCGGTCAAGGCGGCCAAGGGTGTCGGACCGAAGACGGCGCAGCGGATTGTGCTGGACCTCAAGGACAAGGCGCCAGGCGTGATGGCAATGGGCGGCACGGTGACAGAAGCGATGAGCGGTCCCGAACTGGAAGTGGTCGAATCGTCCGAACCTGCACCAGTCGCCAAACCGACGGTCAGGCCAGTCTCGGGTTCGGCGGCTGCTACTGCGGGGGCTTTGTCGGCCTTGTCCAATCTGGGGTATGGACCGTCCGAGGCAGCATCGGCCGTGGCCGAAGCCGCAGCCAACCTGCCCGACGCGGATGAGGCGGAACTGATCCGGGCCGCTTTGAAACTGCTTGCTCCGAAAGGGTGAATGAATGGTAGACGCCGATCCCGCCCTGCGCCCCGATCCGTTGCCGGAAGACAATGACCGCGCGCTGCGTCCGCAGGGGCTGGACGAATTTATCGGTCAGGCCGAGGCAAGAGCCAATCTGCGCATCTTCATCCAGTCAGCCCGCCAGCGGGGCGAGGCGATGGATCACACGTTGTTCCATGGCCCGCCGGGGCTTGGGAAAACCACGCTGGCGCAGATCATGGCGCGCGAGCTGGGGGTGAATTTCCGCATGACTTCGGGCCCCGTGCTGGCCAAGGCGGGCGATCTGGCGGCGATCCTGACCAATCTGGAATCGCGGGACGTTTTGTTCATAGACGAAATCCACCGTCTGAACCCGGCTGTTGAAGAGGTGTTGTACCCTGCGATGGAGGATTTCGAGCTGGATCTGGTGATCGGTGAAGGCCCTGCGGCGCGCACCGTCCGGATCGAATTGCAGCCGTTCACTCTGGTGGGCGCTACGACCCGCATGGGGCTGCTGACCACGCCTTTGCGCGACCGGTTTGGTATTCCAACGCGGTTGCAGTTCTACACGGTCGACGAACTGCACGAGATCGTCACCCGCAACGCGCGCAAGCTGGGTGCTCCGGCTGATGATGAAGGCGCGCGCGAGATCGCCCGGCGTTCGCGTGGAACCCCGCGTATCGCCGGGCGGCTGCTGCGGCGCGTGGTCGATTTTGCCATTGTCGAGGGCGATGGGCGGATTACACGCGATCTGGCCGATGGTGCCCTGACGCGTCTGGGTGTGGACAACCTGGGGCTGGATGGTGCGGACCGGCGTTATCTGAAGCTGATCGCCGAAAATTACGCGGGCGGCCCTGTGGGAATCGAAACCTTGTCGGCGGCGCTGTCAGAAAGCCGGGATTCGCTTGAAGAAGTGATTGAGCCCTATTTGTTGCAGCAGGGACTGATACAGCGCACTCCGCGTGGACGGATGCTGGCGCAGAAAGCATGGACGCATCTGGGAATGGCGGCGCCCCGCGGGCAGAGCGATCTGTTTGGTTGATGCGGTGCGCCATGGGTTTTATGCCTTCGGCGAGAGTATTTTTGACAAGATGAAGGGTCGGCCGTGACACCGGAAGAAATCGAAGCACTTTTTACGCGTGAAAACGGCGAGTTCCTGTTCGCGCGTTGGGGGCGACCGATCGTGCCGATCGTCTTTGGCGTCGAAGATGATACGCTTTCCGTGATCAAGGGCGCGTTCGAGGCGGTTGTCGCCCTGGCTGGCCACAAGATGGCCGAGACCGATCCGGAACTGGGCGCGAACTGCATGGTCTTCTTTTTTCGCGACTGGCAGGAATTGCTGGAGGTGCCCGATCTGGACCGTCTGATCCCTGATCTGACCCCTCTGGTCGGGCGGCTGATGGAGGCGGATGCCAACCAGTACCGTATATTCCGGTTCGAGGAGGACGGGACCATCCGGGCGGCGTTCGTGTTTTTGAAGATGGATGGCGAATTGTCCAAAATTCCTGCCGAAACGCTTGCGCTGGGGCAGGTGGTACAGACCGTTTTGTTGTGGTCCGATGCTGCGTTCCGGTCGCAGTCTCCGCTGGCCGTGGCTGGCGAGACGACAATTCTGCGCCCTGAAATCGCCGCGCTTATCCGGGCCGCCTATGATCCGATTTTGCCGGGAATGGCGCAGGATGCGTCCCACGCATTGCGATTGTTTGCGCGTCTGGAGCAGCCACAATGAAGCACGTCTTTCCCATTCGGGTCTATTACGAAGACACCGACATGGGTGGTGTTGTCTATCATGCGAATTACCTGCGTTTTATTGAACGGGCACGATCGGACTGGGTGCGCAACCTCGGCAATGACCAGAACGCGATGCGGGATCAGGGGATTGTCTGGGTCGTGCGCCGGATCGAGGCAGATTATCTGTCGCCGGCCAGGTTTGATGATGAACTGATCGTCGAGACCGAGATGGTTTCGATTTCAGGAGTGCGCCTGACCATGGCGCAGCTTGTCCGGCGCGGCGAAACCGAGATTTTCCGCGCCACCGTGACCGCCGTTTGCATCAATAGCGAGGGCAGGCCGATCCGTCTTCCGGCAGAGATTCGCGCATTGATGTAACAATTTACTCAGCCGGGGTGGTTCTGTTGGCTTTTCGATACCAACTGCGTTAGCGTTTGGCAAAACAAGGCCAAATGGCTGTCAGGCAAAACAAAGAGCAGGTTCATGGAAGCTGAAACGCTGGCGCTGGCGCAGGAGATCGACTTCTCCATGTGGGGGCTGTTTGCCCGCGCGACATTTATCGTCAAACTGGTGATGCTGATACTGGTCGTCGCATCGTTCTGGTCCTGGGCGATCATCATTCAGAAACTGATCAATTACCGCGCAGCGCGACGCGAAGCGCAGGTTTTTGATGAATCCTTCTGGTCCGGCAATCCGCTGGATGAGCTGTTCGAACAGATCGGGACGCGACCGGACGGCAGTTCCGAGAAGATATTCGCCGCCGGCATGATCGAGTGGCGCAGGTCACACCGAAATGACGGCGGCTTGATTGCCGGCGCGACGGCACGGATTGACCGGTCGATGGATGTGGCCATCGCAAAAGAGGCGGAAACACTGCAAAAAGGTCTGCCCATATTGGCCACGGTCGGCTCGACCGCGCCATTTATCGGTTTGTTCGGCACCGTATGGGGCATCATGAACGCCTTTATCGAGATCGCCGAGCAGCAGAACACCAACCTTGCCGTTGTTGCGCCCGGTATTGCCGAAGCGCTTTTGGCCACCGGTCTGGGCCTGCTGGCCGCGATCCCGGCGGTGATTTTCTACAACAAGCTCAGCGCGGACAGTGATCGGATCGTTGGCGGGTATGAAGCGTTTGCCGACGAATTCGCCACCATCCTGTCGCGGCAGTTGGACAGCTGAGATGGGTGCGGCGGTTCAGCAACCCTCGGGCGGAAACGGCCGTAGGCGGGGGCGGCGGCGTGGTCGCGCCCAGCCGATGGCCGAGATCAACGTGACGCCATTTGTAGATGTCATGCTTGTGCTGCTCATCATCTTCATGGTGGCGGCCCCGCTGCTGACCGTGGGGGTGCCCGTGGACCTGCCCAAGACGGCGGCCAGTGCCCTGCCGGGTGACAATGAGGAACCGCTGACCGTCACACTGACAGCGGACGGGCGGGTGCAGATCCAGACCACGGACGTCGCGCGTGCCGATCTGATCGGAAAACTCAGGGCCATTGCGGTTGAGCGTACCAGTGACCGGGTGTTCCTGCGGGCGGACGGCGCAATTCCCTACGCGCAGGTGATGCAGGTGATGGGGGCGCTGAATGCCGGCGGGTTTTCGAATGTGGGCCTTGTGACCGATACCGGCGGGCCGACATTTGACGAAGGTGGAGAGTGAGGCCGCGCGGTGGATACCGGCACCAAGATCTCGGCGATTGCCCACGTAGGTCTGATCGGATGGGCGCTATTTGGCGGCACGTTCCGGTCCGAGCCTTTGCCTATGGCCGTTCAGGAGGTATCTGTGGTCACGGCTGAACAGTTTGCTGCGATGACCGCGCAACGCGACGCGCCCCAGGTTCCGTCGCCGCCCGCTGATTTGCAGCAGCCTGAAGAGCCCGAAGTGGCCAACGCCCCTGAACCGACACCCGAAGAACAACCAGAACCCGAGCCGATTGTCGCGTCCGAGCCCGAGCCTGATCCTTTGCCCGAGCCGGTGGAAGCCCCGCCCGAGCCGGAAGTGATCGAACAACCCCCGACGCTGGACCAGCCTGATACGGAAGTCGCTGCGCTGCCGACGCCGGGTCCGGAATCCCTGCCCAATTCCGCTGACAAGGTTGCGCCCGAGCCGGTGGCCCCGCCGCCGCCTGAGGCAAAACCGGATGACATCGAAACCCCCGCCGTATCCCTGGATGAAGGGGCCGAGACCCAGCAGGAGCAACAGGATCAGACCGCGCCCGAGGAAGCCACGGATCAGATCGTGACCGAGGCGGAAGAGACGCAGGAATTGTCGCCCCAGACTTCCCCGCGCCCCCGAACGCGTCCCAGCCGCCCGCAACCTCCGGCCGAACCCGTGGTGGCCGAAGCCCCGGAAGCCCCCGAAGAACCGGCGCAAAGTGACCAGCAGGCCATCGAGGATGCGCTGGCCGATGCGTTGGGACAGGATGACGCGCCATCGGGGCCACCGCTGACCAGTGGTGAAAAGGACGCGATGCGGCTGGCGGTATCGAAATGCTGGAATGTCGGATCGTTGTCGACGGACGCCTTGCAGACCGTCGTTGTGGTCGGCTTTTCTCTGACCCCGGATGGTAAGGTTGTTGGCGGCAGCTTGCAGTTGCTGGACAGCTCTGGCGGCTCTTCAGGGGCTGCAAAACAGGCCTACGAGGCCGCGCGGCGCGCTATTTTGCGTTGCGGAGCAAAAGGATACGACCTGCCTGCTGACAAATACGCGCAGTGGCAGGATATTGAGATTACATTCAATCCCGAGAGGATGCGGATCAAATGATGAAACTTCTGACCAGCCTCTTTATTGGCCTGACGCTTCTGTCGGCGCCGGTTTTTGCACAAAGCGGGCCGCTGCGGCTGGAACTGGATCAGGGTATTATCGAACCCTTGCCCTTTGCCGTTCCAAATTTCGTTCCGGACAGTCCTACCGCGGCGCAATACGCGCAGGACATCTCGCGCGTAGTTGCGGCGGATCTGACCGGCACCGGGCTGTTTCGCGAAATCTCGTCGGATGCGTTCATCAGTCAGGTGACAAGCTTCGAGGCCCCGCTTCAGTTTGCGGACTGGAAGGCCATCAATGCCGAAGCGTTGGTGACGGGCGCGGTCAACGTGTCAGGCAAAAAGCTGACCGTCCGTTTCCGGGTCTGGGATGTTTTCTCGGGTCAGGAACTGGGCAGCGGGTTGCAGTTTGCAGGCACCACGGATGGCTGGCGGCGCATGGCGCATAAAGTGGCCGATCAGGTTTATAGCCGGGTGACAGGCGAGGGCGGATATTTCGACAGCCGGGTTGCGTTTGTGTCGGAAAGCGGCCCCAAGGACCAGCGCCTGAAACGGCTGGCGATCATGGATTACGACGGAGCCAATGTTCAGTATCTGACCGACAGCTCTGCCATCGTTCTGGCCCCGCGCTTTTCCCCTACCGGCGAGCAGTTGCTTTACACAAGTTACGAAAGCGGCAGCCCCCGGATTTACGTTCTGGACGTGGGCCGGGTCAAACGGCGTGAACTCAAGACGCAGGACGGAACGATGAGTTTCTCGCCGCGCTTTTCGCCAGATGGGCGCTCGATCGTCTATTCGCTGATTCAGGGCGGTAATACCGACCTTTGGAAGATGGACCTTGCGTCGGGCCAAAGTGTCCGCCTCACGAACACGCCCGCAATCGAAACCGCACCTAGTTATTCGCCGGACGGTTCGCAGATCGTGTTCGAAAGCGACCGCTCGGGCACGCCGCAACTCTACATCATGCCCGCAGGCGGGGGTGAGCCGACACGCATCAGTTTCGGGCAGGGCCGGTATGGCACGCCGGTCTGGTCGCCGCGTGGTGACCTGATCGCCTTCACCAAGCAGAACAAGGGCCGTTTCCACATCGGTGTCATGCGTACGGACGGCAGTGAAGAACGCTTGCTGACCTCGTCCTTCCTGGACGAAGGCCCCACGTGGTCGCCCAATGGTCGCGTGATCATGTTCACCCGCGAGACCCAGGGCGCAAGCGGACGGGCGACGCTGTATTCGGTGGATATTTCGGGCCGGAACCTGCGCCCGGTCCGCACGCCGGATGGCGGCAGCGACCCGTCCTGGGGGCCTTTGCAGAATTGATCGGGGCAGCAGATCGGCAAAGTTCACATGAAACTCTGGCTGTGCTAAAGAGACGGCAATAAACAAACAAATCCACGAGGCACCTGAAATGAACGTATTGGGCAAAATCCTGGTCTTGGGCACGCTGAGCGTGATCGCGGCCTGTACCAACAATGATCCATCGGCACTGGGCGGCGGCGCAGGCGGCAGCGGTTCGATCCTGCCGGGATCGCCAAGCGACCCACGCTCGCCTGCCTATTTCCAGCAAACGGTCGGGGACCGGGTGCTGTTCGAGGTCGACCAATCCACCCTGACCGCGCAGGCGCAGACCGTTCTGCAGGGGCAGGCCGACTGGCTGATGGCAAACCCGGATTTTGTGGCGATGATCGAAGGTCACGCCGATGAACAGGGCACACGCGAATACAACCTTGCGCTGGGCGCACGCCGGGCGAACGCCGCGCGTGAATATCTGATCTCGCGGGGGGTGGCGGGTAGCCGTCTAACCACGGTCAGCTATGGCAAGGAACGCCCGATCGAGATTTGCAGCACCGAGGATTGCTATTCCAAGAACCGCCGCGCGGTGACGGTGCTGACCGGCTCAACACTGGGGTAAGATGATGCGAATTGCAGGATGGGTTCTGGCGGCGGTCGTGCTGACCGCCGGCGTGGCAAAGGCGCAGGATCAGCAGACGCTGGCGGATATCCGGCAGGAACTGACAGTGCTGCACGTGGAAATCCAGCGCCTCAAGCGCGAGTTTTCGACCACCGGCTCCCCGGCGCCGAACCTGTCCGGCAGTTCCGTACTGGAACGCGTTGACGCCATCGAGGCCGAGTTACAGCGCCTGACCCGGCAGACCGAACAGCTGAACCAACGTATCCAGAGCGTTGTGACCGATGGCACCAATCGAATTGGTGACCTGGAATTCCGGCTGGTCGAACTGGAAGGGGGCGATCTCAGCACGTTGGGCGAAACGTCGACCCTAGGCGGGGAAACCGCGACCGATGTCGCCGTCGCTCCTACGCCGATTGAGCCGACCAATTCGGGTCAGGGTGAACTTGCCGTGGGTGAACGCGCTGATTTTGATGCAGCGTCGCAGGCGCTGGCTGATGGTGACTTTCAGTCTGCCGCAGATGGATTCGCGCAATTCGACACCTCGTATCCCGGCAGTCCGCTTGCACCCGAGGCGCATCTGAGACGTGGCCAGGCGCTGGAAGGTCTGGGCGATACCCGTGAAGCCGCCCGGGCATTCCTGGCGAGCTTTACCGGTGATTCCGAAGGGGCCTTTGCCCCCGAAGCGCTGTTTGAACTGGGCGCCGCGCTGGGGCGATTGGGACAAACCGATCAGGCCTGTATCACGTTGGGCGAGGTTGGGGTGCGTTTCCCATCCTCCAGCACGGTCTCGGACGCCACGCAGGAAATGGCGTCTCTGGGTTGTTCTTGACCCGAAGTGCCGCTTCTCTGACAGCTCAGATCCGCGAGCGACTGCCGAAAACACTGCCGCGCCGTATCGGTGTGGCGGTTTCGGGCGGCGGCGACTCGGTTGCGCTGATGCATCTTCTGCATGGCATAGCACGGGCTGAAGGGGTGACAGTTCTGGCAGCAACCGTGAATCATGGCCTGCGGCCTGAAGCAGCGGCCGAGGCAGAAACGGTGGCCGCGCAGGCAGGAAGCCTTGGGCTGTCGCATGATACTCTGGTCTGGCAAGGGTGGGGTGGCAGCGGAAACCTGCAGGATCAGGCCCGTCAGGCGCGTTACGCGTTGCTGACGGAATGGGCCGGTCGCAATGGGGCGGAGGCCATTGCCCTTGGGCACACGGCAGACGATCAGGCCGAAACCGTTCTGATGAGGCTGGCGCGCGCGGCCGGCGTCACCGGCCTGTCATCGATGCCGTCTGTTCGCGCACGAGACGGGGTTTTGCTGCTTCGACCGATGCTGGATATCTCGCGTCAGGAACTGCGCACTTATCTACGCGGGATCGGCACTGATTGGATCGAGGACCCGTCGAATCACGATACCCGATTTGACCGGATCAAGGTGCGGCAGGCTCTGGCAAGCCTGGAACCGATTGGCATCACCGCGCAGTCTCTGGCCCGGGTGGCTGAAAATCTTGCACAAGCCCGTGATGCTTTGGCGCGGTATACGCAGGAATCCGCCCGCAAGATCACCGAAGTGAAAGACGGCGCTGTCTGCATTGATCCCGCAGGTTTTGTGGCTTTGCCGCGCGAGGTCCAGCGCCGCCTTCTGATCGCGACCATCAACTGGATAGCGGGAGAGGGGTATCCTCCGCGCCAGTCAAATGTGGATCAGGCGCTGGAAGCATTATTGAATCGCCGGACCAGCACCATCGGAGGCTGTCTGGTCTTCACAGAACGCGATAATGCGTGGATTTGCAGGGAACTAAAGGCGGTTCAGGGTGTATCAGCCGCGTGTAACCAGCCTTGGGACCGACGCTGGGTGGTGTCCGGCCCCACCATTCCAGATGCCGAAATCCGCGCGCTGGGCGAGGACGGGCTGAAACAATTACCGGATTGGCGTGAAGCACGCTTGCCCCGGCGCGCACTGATGTCCACGCCTGCGGTCTGGACAGGCGATACGGTCGTGTCTGCCCCGCTTTCCGGATCCCCAAATGGTTGGCATGCCGAAATGATGCCAAATTGGCCCGAGTTTTATGCTATGATTTTATCGCATTGAACCTGCCACAATCCTCTCTATTTTAAGGAGCAAGCGGCGGATCCTCACCTGCCGAAATCTGTTGGGAGATTTTTCTTGGGCAACGCTCGTAATATCGCTTTCTGGGTCGTTCTTTTTCTGCTGATCCTGGCATTGTTTAATCTGTTCAGCGGTCCTGGCGGATCGCTTCAGAATAACGAAAGAACCTATTCCGACTTTGTCAGCGCAGTTGAGGGCGGCGAAGTCAAGAATGTGACACTGGACGGCGAGCAGATTCGCTATACCACGCAAAGTGGTGCCAGCTATGTCACCATCAAGCCCGGCGATGCCGAAGTCACCAAACTGCTGATCGACAAGAACATCCCCGTGCGCGCTGAAAAGCAGCAACAGTCGGGTTTCCAGTCGTTCCTGATCACACTGCTGCCCTTCCTGCTGCTGATTGGTGTCTGGGTCTATTTCATGAACCGGATGCAGGGCGGCGGCAAAGGCGGCGCGATGGGCTTTGGCAAGTCCAAGGCCAAGATGCTGACCGAAAAGCATGGCCGCGTTACATTTGACGACGTGGCGGGGATCGACGAGGCGAAGGAAGAACTGGAAGAGATCGTCGAATTCCTGCGCAACCCGCAGAAATTCTCACGTCTTGGCGGCAAGATCCCGAAAGGCGCGCTGCTGGTTGGCCCTCCGGGTACCGGTAAAACGCTGTTGGCCCGTGCGATTGCGGGTGAGGCGGGTGTGCCGTTCTTCACCATTTCGGGCTCGGACTTTGTTGAAATGTTCGTGGGTGTCGGCGCATCCCGTGTGCGCGACATGTTTGAACAGGCCAAGAAGAACGCGCCCTGTATCGTATTCATCGACGAAATCGACGCCGTGGGTCGCCACCGTGGCGCCGGTTATGGCGGTGGTAACGACGAACGCGAACAAACCCTCAACCAGTTGCTGGTCGAGATGGACGGGTTCGAGGCCAACGAAGGCGTGATCATTCTTGCGGCCACCAACCGTAAAGACGTTCTGGACCCCGCGCTGCTGCGTCCGGGCCGTTTCGACCGTCAGGTCACTGTGGGTAATCCGGACATCAAGGGTCGTGAGAAGATCCTGGGTGTCCACGCCCGCAAGACTCCTCTGGGCCCCGATGTCGACCTGCGTATCATTGCACGCGGTACGCCGGGCTTCTCGGGTGCTGATCTGGCGAACCTTGTGAACGAGGCGGCCCTGATGGCTGCCCGTGTGGGCCGCCGCTTTGTCACCATGGAAGATTTCGAGAACGCGAAAGACAAGGTGATGATGGGGGCCGAGCGCCGCTCGATGGTTCTGACACAGGACCAGAAGGAAAAGACCGCCTATCACGAGGCCGGTCACGCCGTGGTCGGCCTGACCCTGCCGCTGTGCGATCCGGTCTACAAGGCGACGATCATCCCGCGCGGTGGTGCCCTGGGTATGGTGGTTTCGCTGCCGGAAATGGACCGCCTGAACTATCACCGCGATGAGTGTGAGCAGAAGCTGGCCATGACCATGGCGGGCAAAGCCGCCGAGGTGATCAAATACGGTGAAGATCATGTGTCGAACGGTCCGGCCGGTGACATCATGCAGGCCAGCCAGCTGGCGCGCGCCATGGTGATGCGTTGGGGCATGTCCGACAAGGTCGGCAATATCGACTATGCCGAGGCGCATGAGGGGTATTCAGGCAACACGGCCGGATTCTCGGTTTCCGCGCACACCAAGGAACTGATCGAGGAAGAGGTGAAGCGCCTGATTCAGCAGGGTTATGAACGTGCGCTCGAAATCCTGCACGAGAACGGTGAAAGCTGGGAACGCCTGGCACAGGGCTTGCTGGAATACGAAACGCTGACAGGTGACGAGATAAAGCGCGTCATGAACGGCGAATCGCCCGGCGAGGGGGATGACGAAGGCGACAACACCGACGAGGGTAGCGCGCCCAGTGTCACCGCGATCCCGAAGACCAAGGTCAAGAAGTCTCCGCCCGAAGGCGGGATGGAGCCGGAACCTTCGGCTTAAGAACACGGACCCGGGCAATGTCCCGGGTCTTTTTTCTTTCCAATCAAAAAAACTGGGTTTCTGTGCCGTGTTATCGCACACCGCCTGAAAGGGGTGACATGCCCGTATTGCGCCAAACCGAATACACCGCCGAAGTTACCTGGCTGGGGCACGTTCCTGCCGGCAATAGTATTCGGGCCAAGTCGGTCGAGAGGCTGGATCTGGATTTCGCGGGTGATCCCGGCGCGCGGCACGAAGGTGTGAACCGGGCCTCCTGCGTTCGCATGACAAACCTCTATCCGAAGGGAACGGAAATTCGAAATGTCCGGCAGTTGTCGGTATTGTCAGCCGAGCAACTGGACGAGATTGCTACGGAGATGAGCCTGACCCGGCTGGACCCGTCCTATCTGGGCGCCAGCCTGGTGTTGCGCGGAATTCCCGATTTCACCCATGTGCCGCCAAGTTCCCGTCTGCAGGCCGCAAATGGCCTGACGCTAACGATCGATATGGAAAACCGTCCCTGCATCATTCCGGGACGCGAGGTGGAGGCCGACCTGCCGGGACATGGCCCTGCCTTCAAACCGGCGGCGCAGGGGCGCAGGGGCGTGACCGCCTGGGTCGAACGTCCGGGTCAATTGAAGCTGGGTGACAGCATGAAACTGTTCGTGCCGGATCAGCGGGCCTGGGCACCTTCCGGTACCGGCGTTTCCGATTAGAAACGCGGTAAACACCCCGACGCCGTTTCGCGGCACAATTATGTCGGAATCCATAGCCATCCGTTTTGTACACGACGGTATGGATTGCACAGCGCCGACGCTCAGCGTCGGTTTTGCACGGCATTCAACCAGGGACCCTGCCCAATGAGCTATAAATCCGACATCGAAATCGCCCGCGAAGCGAACAAGAAGCCGATTCAGGAAATCGGCGCTAAAATCGGCATCGAGTCCACAGACCTGCTGCCATACGGTCACGACAAAGCAAAGGTCAGCCAGGACTTCATCAACTCGGTGCAGGACCGTGAAGATGGCAAGCTGATCCTGGTGACCGCGATCAACCCGACCCCGGCAGGTGAAGGCAAAACCACCACCACCGTTGGTCTGGGCGACGGCCTGAACCGCATCGGCAAGAACGCGATGATCTGTATCCGCGAAGCCTCGCTGGGCCCGAACTTCGGGATGAAGGGCGGCGCTGCAGGTGGCGGTTACGCGCAGGTTGTTCCGATGGAGGAAATGAACCTGCACTTCACCGGTGACTTCCACGCCATCACCTCTGCCCACTCGCTGCTGTCGGCCATGATCGACAACCACATCTACTGGGGCAACGAGCAGGCCATCGACATGCGCCGCGTCGTGTGGCGCCGCGTGGTCGACATGAACGACCGCGCCCTGCGTCAGATCACCTGCTCGCTGGGCGGTGTCTCGAACGGTTTCCCGCGTGAAGCAGGCTATGACATCACCGTGGCATCTGAAGTCATGGCGATCCTGTGCCTAGCAAACGATCTGAAGGATCTGGAGAAACGCCTGGGCGACATCATCGTCGCTTACCGTCGCGACAAGACGCCGGTCTACTGCCGCGACATCAAAGCTGAAGGCGCGATGACCGTTTTGCTGAAGGACGCCATGCAGCCGAACCTGGTGCAGACGCTGGAAAACAACCCGGCCTTCGTTCACGGCGGTCCTTTCGCGAACATCGCGCATGGCTGTAACTCGGTCATCGCCACCAAGACCGCTCTGAAAGTCGCCGACTATGTCGTGACCGAAGCGGGATTTGGTGCCGATCTGGGTGCCGAAAAGTTCATGAACATCAAATGCCGCAAGGCGGGCATCGCCCCGTCTGCCGTCGTGCTGGTTGCCACCGTGCGCGCGATGAAGATGAACGGCGGCGTTGCCAAGGCCGATCTGGGTGCCGAGAATGTTGATGCCGTGAAGTCGGGCTGTGCCAACCTGGGCCGCCATATCGAGAACGTGAAGTCCTTCGGTGTGCCGGTTGTCGTCGCGATCAACCACTTCGTCACCGACACCGACGCCGAAGTGCAGGCCGTCAAGGACTATTGCGCCGAGCATGGGGTTGAGGCGGTTCTGTCCCGTCACTGGGAACTGGGCTCGGAGGGATCCGAGAATCTGGCCAAAAAGGTTGTGGAAATCGCCGATGCCGGTACTGCGAACTTCTCGCCGATCTATCCGGACGACATGCCGCTGTTCGAAAAAGTCGAGACCATCGCCAAGCGCATCTACCGCGCTGACGAGGTGCTGGCGGATTCCAAGATCCGCAACCAGCTGAAGGAATGGGAAGCCGCCGGTTATGGCAACCTGCCGGTCTGCATGGCAAAAACCCAGTATTCGTTCTCCACCGATCCGTCCCTGCGTGGCGCGCCCACCGGCCACTCGGTTCCGGTGCGCGAGGTTCGCCTGTCCGCTGGTGCCGGTTTCATCGTGGTTGTCTGTGGTGAGATCATGACCATGCCCGGTCTGCCGCGCAAACCCGCCGCGGAAACCATCTGCCTCAATGACGCAGGTGAGATCGAGGGCTTGTTCTAAGCCGCTGAATGAGACATCTCGTGGTCCGGGGAATCCCTGGGCCATGAGGAGATTGCGATGCCCACTCTGACACTGCCGCAAGACTGTCTTTCCATGCAGGAATTGCGGGTTCAGATCGACAAGCTGGACCGCCAACTGATTGAGATGTTGGTGACGCGCGCAACTTACATTGACCGCGCGTCCGAGCTGAAACCGGGCGAGGGTCTTCCGGCCCGAATTCCTGAGCGAGTTGAAGATGTGGTGCAAAAGGTACGTGTGAGCTCGGACAGACTGGGCATGGACCCTGATCTTGCCGAAGATCTGTGGCGTATCTTGATTGATTGGTCGATTGCACGCGAAGAAAGTGTGCTCGGCCCTGACTGAATGACCGGGCGCTTCTGGCGCCCGATCCGCTTTTGAAAGAAGGGATCAAAGGATGGTAGCTCAAGTCATCGACGGCAAGGCCTTTGCGGCCAAAGTCCGCGCGCAGGTGGCCGATCAGGTTGCAAAGCTGAAAGAGGAAAACGGCATCACGCCCGGCCTGGCCGTGGTTCTGGTGGGCGAGGATCCGGCCAGTCAGGTCTATGTCCGTTCAAAGGGCAAAATGACCGTCGAGGTCGGCATGAACTCGTACGAGCACAAGCTGGATGCCGAGACCTCCGAGGCAGACCTGCTGGCGTTGATCGACAAGCTGAACAACGATCCCGCCGTGCACGGGATTCTGGTTCAGCTTCCGCTGCCCAAGCATCTGAACGAGGATCTGGTGATCAACTCGATCGACCCGGCCAAGGACGTGGATGGGTTCCATATCTCGAATGTGGGCCTGCTGGGTACCGGTCAGAAGTCGATGGTGCCCTGCACCCCGCTGGGTTGCCTGATGATGCTGCGCGACCACCATGGGTCACTGTCGGGTATGGATGCTGTTGTGATCGGCCGGTCGAACATCGTCGGCAAGCCGATGGCGCAACTGTTGCTGGGTGACAGCTGCACCGTGACCATCGCGCATTCGCGCACCAAGGACCTGCCGGACGTCGTGCGCCGCGCCGATATCGTGGTTGCCGCCGTAGGCCGCCCCGAGATGGTGCCGGGCGACTGGATCAAGGAAGGGGCGACCGTGATCGATGTGGGCATCAACCGGATCGAGCGCGACGGCAAGAACAAGCTGGTCGGAGACGTCGACTATGCCAGTGCGGCCGAACGCGCCGGTGCGATCACACCGGTTCCGGGCGGCGTTGGCCCGATGACCATCGCTTGCTTGCTGGCCAACACGCTGACAGCGTGCTGCCGCGCGAACGGTTTACCTGAACCCGAGGGCCTGACCGCTTGATCGCGGAAGATTGCGCGCAATTTCAGCGCTCAACCGATGCTTTGGAACGGCCGGGCAGGGGAAACCTTCCCGGCCGTTTCCTCATTGAGAGACAACATTAATTTTGAATAAACGGGTTTGAATGTGATCAAATAGGTGATAAGTTATTAAATCCAGTTGGTTAAATGCGAAATGCATGCCGCTCGAAGTGATTGTAACGGACCTCAGCGGATTGCCCGTCGGAACAATATGAAGTCAAAACTGAACCTGATCATAGCCGCTTGCACCCTTCAACGCGTGGTGGCTGGATTGGTTTTCGTTCCGCTGCTGGCTTACACTTTTCCACCTTTTTTGGACGTCGCATTGCCGTTCGGCATGCGATTGACATTCTGGGCCGGTGTCATGGCACTGGCAATCGCCGCGACATGGCTTTCCAGAAAGTTCATCTATGAACATCTGTCTCAGGACTATCTTTCGGCCCGAGACGTTGTCTTCTCTGCCGTCATCCTGATCCTGTTTACACCGGCATTGTGGCTTTTGGCCTGGCTGCTGTTCACGATTGGCGGACAGGAAGCCCCAGGTGCCCTGGCGGTCTTACCTTACGGGGTGCTGTTCTCGACCGGCCTGATTCTGGTCGGCCGGACGGAACCCGGACATCCAAAGCCGACCGGAGTGCCAGAGCAGATGCCGCGTCTGGTCAGACGTCTTCCGGCGGGTTTTCAGGGCCGGATCTATCGTCTGACGGTTCGGGATCACAATGTGGATGTCGTCACCTCTGAGGGTACGTTTACCATTCGATCGCGTTTTACGGATGCGATCGACGAGATGGAGCCGATCCCCGGTCATTGCACACACCGATCCCATTGGGTGACTGATGATGCAATTGTCAGCACCGAACGGACCGACGGAAAGACTTTCGTCCGGCTGCGTAACGGCGACCTTGTGCCGGTCAGCCGAAAATACAGACCCATGTTGGAACAGGACGGGCTGATCTGAACTAGCGCGGCATGGGAATGATCTGTGGCTGTGGCCCGGTCAGAATGGCTTTGGCCTGTTTGTCCATCAAGCCGGCCAAGGCCGCGTCGGTACTGCGCAGACCGCCCGTAAACGTACCGTAGGCCGGCATTATCAAACGCGCCTGATCCAGCAGGAACGCCGGCCGGGTGATGGACCGGCCACGCACGCGTAAGCTCGCCTTGGGGTGGTAGTGGCCCGAAACCTCGGCCCGGCCAGAGGGTTCGGCGATGTGGCGGAATACCAACGGTCCAAAGGAGCACTCGGACAGATGCGTTCCGCCCAGTTCGACAGGTCCGGGATCGTGGTTGCCTTCGATCCAGATCCAGTCCCGGCCAGCCTGCAGGGTGACGATCTGCAATTGATGGTCCGGGATCAATGACTGTGCGGCGTCCAGATCGTCGAAGCTGTCACCCAGGCAAATGACCGTCTCGGCGCGGGTGTGGTGCAGGTCCGCCGCCAGCCGCGTCAGCGTGTCCTGTGTGTCATAGGGCGGCAGCGCGGCCCCGCCGCGCCGGGCCATGCGCTCGGACTTGCCCAGATGCAGGTCGGACACGCACAGCAAATTCCGATCGGGCCACCACAACGCCCCGGACCCCAAAGCGTGCAGGGATAGACCGGCAAAGGTAAACAACAGGCTGTTCATGATCCGTTCTTTGCCTTTTTCCCGACCCAAGGCAAGCGGATTAGCCGCTCTCTAATCCCGCAGCCTGCAAAAGCCGCGCGCTTTCCTCGGCCAATAGCCGTTCTTCGGCGGCCCCTTTGACGGGCACTTTGCCGACCTCAAGAAACAGCGGCGCGGCCAGGGGGGAAACTCTGTCCAGCCGAAGAAGATCGATGCGGTCGCCGATGCGCGCAATCATTTCCTCGATCCGGCCGAAGTCCACCAGACCACGCATGGCCTCTTCGCGCGTGATCTGCATCAGCAGGTGGTCCGGGTCATATTTCAGCAGCGTGTCATACAGTATGTCAGACGAGAACGTTGCCTGCCGCCCGCTCTTGCGCTGGCCGCCGGTATTCCGTTCGATCAGCCCCGCGATTGTCGCCGAGGCGCGAAAGGTACGCTTCATCACCGCGTTGCCCGCCAGCCATGTCTCGAGCCCCGCCCGCAATGCTCTGTGTTCGAACAGGGGGCGCGGATCGGTCACCGCATCCAGTCCCCAGATCAGCGTGGCATAGTCGGTGGCGACAAAGCCCAATGGTGCCAGCCCGGTTTCCTCCATCCGTTTGGTCAGCAGCAGGCCCAGCGTTTGCTGGGCGTTTCGCCCGGCAAATCCGTAGACACACAGATTTTCGCGCCCGTCATTGGGAAAACTTTCGATCAGCAGCCGGTCGCGTTGGGGCAGACGGGACATGTTGCGTTGCAGGGCCAGCCACTCGGCGGTGTGCGGCGGCAATTGCGGCCAGTTGTCCTGGGCAAACATCCGCAAGATGCGGTCGCTCAACTGCGTGGAAGTGGCAAATTTCGTGCCGGAAAACGTGGCGATCTTGGGTTTGCGATCAGCGCGGCGACTGACCTCGACAACCATTTCGCGCAGGCCTTCATAGCGGACGATTTGCCCGCCGATCAGAAAGGTATCACCCTGCGTCAGCGAAGCGGCAAAGCCCTCTTCGACCTCACCCAGGGGTTTGCCGCCCCGGTTGCGTTTCAGGCGCACTTTCAGGGTGTCGGTATCCTGAATCGTGCCCAGATTCATACGGATACGCTGCGCGGCGCGCGGGTCGCGCAGTTGCCAACGGCCATCGGAGCGCTGCTGCAGTCGTTGCCAGCGGTCATAGGCGCGCAGGGCGTATCCCCCAGTGGCACAGAACTCCAGACAGGCGTCGAACTCCGGGCGCGACACTTGGGCAAAAGGCCCTGCCATCGTCATTTCCGCATAAAGGTCGTCCGCATCGAACGGCCCTGCGGCGGCGGCAATTAGAATGTGCTGGCACAACACGTCCCTTGGGCCGCGCCCGCGCGGTTCGCCATCCAGATCATGCGCCTGGACGGCTTCAAGCGCTGCGACGCATTCGACAACTTCGAACCGGTTGGCAGGCACCAGCAAAGCCTTGGAGGGGGCGTTGTATCGATGATTGGCGCGACCAATGCGTTGCACCAGTCGCTTGACGTTCTTGGGCGCGCCGATCTGGATCACCAGATCCACATCACCCCAGTCGATGCCCAGATCCAGGCTGCCGGTACAGACAATGGCGCGCAACTCTCCGCGCACCATTGCGGCTTCAACCCTTTCGCGTTGCTGCCGGTCCAGACTGCCATGATGAATGCCGATGGGCAGACCCTCGTCATTTGCGAGCCACAGGTTGTGAAAAAAGATCTCGGCCTGTGCGCGGGTGTTGTGAAAGATCAGTGTCGTCTTGTGTTGCCGGACCTGCTCCAGCACGGCCGGAATGGCATAGGCCGCGCCGCCGCCGGACCATGGTGGCATCTCGGTTGTTTCCAGCATCGAGATATCCGGGTCAGGGCCGGGGTCGGCCTGAATGATCCGGCAGGTGTCAGGATGGCGGGCAAGAAATCGGGCGATGGCATCGGGGTCTTCGACAGTTGCTGACAGGCCCACGCGGCGTAGGGCAGGGCACAGGCTTTGCAGGCGCGCCAGTGCCAGCATCAACTGATCGCCGCGTTTGCTTTCGGAAAGGGCGTGGATCTCGTCAACGATCACCCGCTGCACGCCTTTGAACATGCGCGGCGCGTCCTCGTACGAGGTCAGCAGCGCCAGACTTTCGGGCGTCGTCAGCAGGATATGCGGCGGATCCACGCGCTGGCGTTTCTTTTGCGTGGCTGAGGTGTCGCCGGTCCGGTCTTCGATCCGGATCGGCAGGCCGATTTCGTCTGCCGGGCCGCGCAGATTGCGCCGGATATCCGCCGCCAGCGCCTTGAGCGGCGAGACATAGAGTGTGTGCAGGCCCTCGTGCGTGCCATCGGCCAGTTCCGCCAGCGTCGGCAGGAAGCCGGCCATGGTCTTGCCGCCACCTGTGGGTGCGATCAGCAATGTCGCCGGGTCTTGTGCCCGGTCGAACATGTCCTGCTGATGCGGGTGGATGGACCAGCCTTTGGCTGAAAACCAGTCGGTGATCCGGGCGGGAATCTGCGTCATTTGCGCAGATTAAACGCCCTCGCGCCTGATTGGCACGGCGTTATTTGACGATTTTCTCGTCCTTGACGAACATGTTTGCCCAGGCCCGGTCGATCAGGTCGGGGCTCATCTGATAGGGGATGCCTTCGAATTCGCAGATCGCGATCATCTGGTCGATCAGGAAGATCGGCTGATAGTTCGCATAGATGTTGTTGATCGTGGGGTATTTGACCTTCAACAGATGCACCAGCGCGGCCTCGTCCAGCGGCATGCCGCGTTTGCGGGCAACCATGGCGAAGATTTTCAGGAAGTTTTCCTGGTTCGGACCGTCGATCTTGATCTTGAAGAAGATACGGCGCAGGGCGGCCTGGTCAAAGATCTCGTTCGGGTGGAAGTTGGTCGAGAAGATGACCAGCGTGTCAAAGGGAACTTCGAACTTTTCACCCGATTGAAGGCCAAGGATGTCCTTGTTTTCTTCCAGCGGAACGATCCAGCGGTTGACCAGCGCCTGAGGTGGTTCCGCCTGACGGCCAAGGTCGTCGACGATGAAGATGCCACCTGTCGATTTCAACTGCAGCGGCGCCTGGTAGGTGCGCGCGGTCGGGTTGTAGACCAGATCAAGCATGCTGAGAGACAGTTCGCCCCCGGTCACAACCGTCGGGCGCTCGCACTGAACATAGCGCGAATCGAACCGTTTGCGGCGGCGCAGGCTGTTGGGGTCATCGGGTTCCTGTTCGATGGCGGTATGGACGATCGGGTCATAGACGGTGATCACCTGCCCGGCATATTCGATGGCCCAGGGCACATAGACATTGTCCCCCAGCGCGTCGCGGATACCGTTCGAGATCGAGGATTTACCATTGCCCGGCGGGCCATACATCAGGATCGACCGGCCGGCGCTGACCGCCGGGCCCAAATGGTCAAGCAGGCTGTCGGGCAGAACCAGATGACCCATCGCACCGGTCAGTTGTTCACGCGTAACCTGAATGTTGCGAATCGACTGGCGCTTGACCTGCTCGCGATACACGTCCAGCGGTACTGGCATGGCGCCGAAATACTCCGACTGGCTCAACGCGTCCAGCGCACGCGCCTTTCCCGCATCGGTCAGTTGGTACCCCATTTCGTTGCCGCTGTTGGCGTTCAGGGTGCCGGTCGCCTCAAGCAGTTTCTGATCGCGGGTGATATCAACCAGTTCCTGCGTAACGGAACCCGGAAGACAGATGGCTGCGGCGATCTCGGACACGGTGTCGACGTTCTTGCGAAAGATCGTCTTGAGCAAAATGTCCCGCATCATCACCAGCGGAAGCTGCATTTCACCCAGCCCCTTTGGGGCAGGGGGGGCCATAACGGAAGTGGTCTGCATATTCATGAGCGTGGCTCGTCTATCCCGGTTTCACGTCAACGGGCCCTGAAAGGGCCGCTTGCGGAAAATTTGGCCCGCCTTTGTGGCAGGACCAAGGCGGGGGCAAGGCGCGCTGATGATAGTTCACGAACCGTAAACAGTTCCCAAAATCAGATACATGGCCAAAGCGCCTGCCAGGGCCAGACCCATTGGAAATTGCCGGCCACGGTCCCAGCTTTCCCAATGCGGTGCGATGCTGCGCAGACGGGTGTTTTTGGCCAGACGATGGGTTGCCACGGCGGCCAGAAGGGTCGCTGTCAGAACGGCCAACAGGATAAAAGCGTCGGCAAACCAGACGAAAGGAGAGGCCGCAGCCAGGAACTTGGCGTCTCCCGCACCCATGACCCCTGCCGCGTTCAGGACGATGCCAACAAGCAGAACAATGACAATATGCAGCAGTTGCCACAGATAGAGGGGCAAAGTGACGGATAGGGGGCCAATATTCCCGCTTAACCACTCCTGCGACCACGGCGGCAGGACAAACAGACCGATGACGACATAAACAATCGCCAGCGCCAGAACCGCGTGATTCTTGATCCGCATTTCACGCATATCAGTGAAAGCGACGTAAAAGCAGATTGGCAGCACAAATGGCAGGAACCACGCAGCTGCAACCGCAGGGATATGCATCAATCAGGCTTCCTCGAGCGCACGCAGCGAACGGACGGCTTCGTCGAAATGTTGCGGGTGGGTGGCAATGGCCTCGCGGAACAGGTTCTTGGCCGTGTTCACATCGCCTTGCTTGACCGCCGAGATCCCCATCGTATTCAGCAACTGGGCGCGCTCGATTTGGGTCATCGGAATAACCGGCATGGTGTAGTTTCTCTGGGCCGATCTGGCCAGGACAAGGTTGTTCTTGGCGGTGAACAGGGATTTGTCGTGCCGGATCGCTTCAGTAAACAGGCGTTCGGCCTCGGCATACTGGCCGCGTGTCAGCTTGGAATAACCCCAGTTGTTCATCACACTGCCCGGGCGCGTCGTCAGGCCCACGGCGGTTTCGTAGAAATGATCCGCCCGCTTCCAGCTTTCCTGCGAATCCGCCACCAACGCCTCGAGACGATAGCGCTTGAATGTCTCAAATGTGGGTGGAACCGAATCCAGCACAGCCTCGGCCTCTTTCCAGTTGCCGCCGCGAACCAGAGCGTCTGCATACTCGACCTTGTCCGCGTTGGTCGAGCCTTTCATGCCTGTAACCTTCTTCCACGCGGTAGAAGCTTCGGTTGTGCGTTTGGCGCGTGACAGGGATATCGCCAGACCCCGCTGCAGGTCGATGCGATCAGGGTTCTTGGTGGCCGCATTGTGGAAATATGTGACCGCCTCGTTCGGGTCGGCCGCACTCAGCAACACGTCATTCAGATTGGTTTCATCAATGACGTTTACTTCCTGAAATGTACGCTCGACCTTTTCTTCTTCGGTCTCTTTGGCGCATGCCGATACAATCAATCCGCATATGACGATCGACGGAATCAAGAATTGTTGGCGCATTTTTGCGTCCTTTACTGCTCTTGCCTCTGGTTACGGGAGCTTGCGAAGCGTAAATTGCCCGTCGCCTTGCTGCTCCAGCGTATATTCTTGTTCTTGTGAGGTATTATTATCAGGATTTTCCATTTTTGCGAGTGCTAACCGCAGATTGTCGCGGATTGCGTCACTTTCGCCATTGTCCAGCGCATAAGCGCGCTGAAACACCTGAGCCGCTTCCGGATATTGCCCGGTTTCCATCAGCAGAACGCCCAGATTGTTCCAGGCCACCGGCCAATCGGTATCATCCTTGACGGCCCGTCTCAGCAGGGTTTCGGCTTGGCCAAGGCGCTTCAGGCCCAGATTTGCCGTGCCCATCGATGTCAGGATTTGCGGCGTCATCCCCTGTTCCAGAGCGGCGCGGGTAAAGGACTTGAGCGCCAGTTCGTACTCGCCGGCGGCCATCAACCGGTTTCCAACCTCAATTTCGTCCTCGGCCTGTCCTCCGGCGTCAATGCCCGGAGCCTCCAGATCGCCGGAACGATCGGTCTCTGTGCAAGAGGCCACCATGGCGAAAACCAGGGTGACCTGAAAGATGCGGCGGAGCCCGGTCCGGGCGCAGCATCGAAATGGGTTCATCAGGTTACTACCGGCCGAAAGTCGAAATAACGTTTGCCGAAGGCCCGACAAGAATAACCAGCAAAGGCGGAACTGTCAGTCCCATTGTGACAAGCGTCATTTTGGTTGGCAGCTTGTTCGCAGCCTCTTCCGCGCGCATGACGCGCTTGTCGCGCATCTCGCCCGCATACACCCGCAGGGCTTCTGCAATTGATGTACCAAAAGTCGCCGACTGGATCATCACCGTGACGAACGAGTTGACGTCCTGCACGCCACAACGGGTGCCAAAGTCACGCAGGACGGTATCCTTGTCCTTACCCGCTTTCATTTCGTAAGCGACGATCTCGAACTCCTGCGAAATGTCGGGGTACGAGGCTTTCATTTCGTTGGACACCCGGACTATGGCTTGATCGAGGGACTGACCAGCCTCCACACAGACCAGCATCAGGTCAAGCGTGTCGGGAAAGGCTTGCGTAATCTTCTCTTTCCGCTCTTCGATGCGGCGCGTGATCCAGTATTTGGGGATCATGTAGCCGACACCGCCGGGCACCAGCACGCGCACCAGAATTTGCTGGGTGGTGAATTCCTGCGTTCCCGCGAACACCGTTACCAGCAGAACGCCGACAATGATGCCGATGATCCCAAGGGAGAACTGTGCAAAGTGGAAAAACCGCACCGCATCCTTGGTCTGGTACCCTGCCTGCCGCAGCTTGAGCTGCATTGCCGACAGCTCTTCCTGATCTTTCGGTTCCAGAAAGGTCGCGAATTTTTCAAGCTGCTCGTTCCGACCGGCGTTCCGCAACTGGTCTTTCTTGGCCTTTTTTCCCTTCTTGGGCGCGGCATTCGAACGCTGTAACTTCTTGAGCGGATCCTCGGGCTGGTTCAGCATCAGAGGGATAGTGACCAGGATCATGAACAACCCCAGAACACCGACCACGATCAGTGGTCCGAACTCGCCCAGATGCTCGGTCAGCAAGTCATTGATGCGGGTCAGGAATTCCATTGCCGTGCCCTCAAACCTTGATGTTGGTGATGATTTTCATGACGATCAGGTTCAGCGTCAGCGTGATGCCAACAAAGAAACACATCGGAATGAACCATGGATGGTCGAGAACGCCGTCGTAATAACCGGGATCCTTGACCAGTATGAAAGCCAGACAGCCCAGCGGGAAGGCCGACAGGAATTTACCGGACCACTGTGCCTCGGCCGTGATCGCCTTGACGCGGCGAAACAGGCGGAATCGGGCACGGATAACCTGTGCAAGACCGGCCAGAATCTCTGCGAGGTTACCGCCGGATTGCTGCTGGATGCCCACGGCAACCGCCAAAAACCGCAAATCCTGCATGTCCAGACGTTCGGCCATGTCTTTCAAGGCTTCGCCAACGTCGCGGCCATAGGCGCATTCATCGGCGATGACGCCAAACTCGGTTCCCAGCGGGTCCTGAACCTCGGTGGCAACAACCTGAATCGTTGAGACGAAGGGGTTGCCGACACGCAGCGAGCGAACCATCAGTTCCACGGCTTCGGGCAATTGTTCTTCGATCATGCCCATGCGTTTCTTGGCCTTTTGGTTCACCCACGCATAAACGCTGCCAACACCGATTGCGACGGAAATGGCCGCCCGTAAGGCGGTATCGGTGGCTGTGCCGATGCTAAGCCCCATGAACGCGACCCCGGATACAAGGCACATGATCATGATCAATTGACGGGGCGAAAACGCAATCGCCGCCTTCTGCGCCTTGTCGGCCAGAAGGGAATAGAGCGGGATGCTCTGCGATTTCATATGCTGCTGCATTTCCTTGCGCAGCTGTTCCAGAACCTGTTCACGCCCGACACCTTTGTCGAGCATGTCGAGGCGGCGGTTTACCCGGCTGTTAAGGCTGATGGATTTGCCGAACGCGACCAGGTAGATACCTTCGACCAGGGCCAGAACGCCCACGAAGATCGCGACATAGATCAATGCCTCCATAGGCAGTTGCATATCCTTGATCTCCTACATTGTGGTTGGGTCGTAAATGGACGCGGGCAGGTCAAAGCCCCACAGACGGAAGCGCTCGGAGTAGTGGCTGCGCACGCCGGTTGCGGTGAAGTGACCGATAATCTTGTTGTCAGGTGTCAGGCCAACACGTTGAAAACGAAAGATTTCCTGCATGGAAATCACATCGCCTTCCATCCCGGTGATCTCGGTGATCGATGTCATGCGGCGCGAACCGTCCTGCAAGCGGCTGGCCTGTACGATCAGGTTCACAGCGCTGGCAATCTGGCTGCGCACGGCCTTGATCGGCATCTCGATCCCGGCCATCGCGATCATGTTTTCCAGACGCGAGATCCCGTCGCGGGCCGAGTTGGCGTGGATCGTGGTCATTGACCCGTCGTGGCCGGTGTTCATGGCCTGCAACATGTCGATCACCTCGGCACCGCGCGTCTCACCCACGATGATACGGTCGGGGCGCATCCGCAGGGCGTTTTTGAGACAGTCTCGCGGGCTGACCTCACCTTTGCCTTCTACGTTGGGCGGGCGACTTTCCATCCGGCCCACATGGGTCTGCTGCAGCTGAAGTTCGGCTGTATCCTCGATCGTCAGGATGCGTTCGGCGTCGTCAATGAAGCTGGACAAGGCGTTCAATGTGGTCGTTTTACCAGAACCTGTACCACCCGATACGATAACGTTCAGGCGCGTAGACACCGCAGCTTGAAGATAGGCAGCCATTTCTTCGCTGAACGCACCGAAATTGACCAGATCATCGATGCCCAGCTTGTCCTTTTTGAACTTACGAATGGATACCAGAGATCCGTCCACCGCAATCGGCGGCACCATGGCGTTGAAACGCGATCCGTCAGCAAGACGGGCGTCAACATAAGGATTGGATTCATCGACCCGGCGACCCACGGCGGACACGATCTTGTCGATGATCCGCATCAGGTGCTTTTCGTCCTTGAAGGTGATGTCGCTGAGTTGAAGCTTGCCATCGCGTTCCACGAAGATCTGCTGCGGTCCGTTCACCAGAATATCGTTGACCGTGTCATCCTGCAGCAAGGTTTCCAAAGGCCCAAGCCCGGTGACCTCGTCATAAAGTTCCTTGTTGAGCTGCGAACGGTCTTCGCGGTTCAGAACGATGTTGCGCGATTCGAGAACTTCGCTGGCAATGGCGCTGATTTCGGCCCGAAGCTCAGCCTCGGCGGCTGATTCCAGCGCCGAGAGGTTCAGGTTTTCAAGCAATTCGCGATGCAGATCGATCTTGATTTCACTCAAGCGTTCCTTGCGCTTGCGGTCACGGTCGGAAGATGAGGCCTCGGCGGCCTTTTTTTGCACCGGTTTGCGGACAACCGCCGTTGTGGCAGAGGCAGGAGCGTTTGCCGCGGCCGGGGCGGCCTCTGGGGCTTTGGCCGCAGTCTTGACCGGCTGCGCATCAGGCTGCTTCTTGTATCTCGAAAACATGACGGCTGTCCCCTTGAGAAGTTGTTACGCGGCTTCCGCGTTGCTCGAGCCCAGGCTGTGAAGCGACTTGGCCAGTTTGGCGATTTCCCGCCGCAGTGGGTTCTTGGCGGCAGATTTTGCAAGCGGCAGGCCGTGATCGCCGGCTTGCAGAACAGGTTTGCCACCTTCGGGCAGTTGCAGATCGATGGAGATTCCCAGGCTTTCGCCCATGCGCTTGACCCGGCCCTTGCCGTTCAGATCCGTGAATTTTGGCGCCCGGTTCAATGCAAAGCGCAGCTTGTTGAAGGGCAGCTCCTCGGCCTGCAAGGCACGCTTCAGGCGCAGCGCGTTCTGGGCGGACCGCATATCCAGCTCGATCAGTGCAAAATAGACATGCGCCGCCGCCAGCACCGTTTCGGACCAGTGCACCAGCGTTTTTGGCATATCCACGACCACATAGTCGAAATGCTTGCGTGCGGTGTCGATGACGCGCTGAATATCCTCCGGCGTAATCAGGTCCAGCGGCACAATGTCGGAAGGCGAGGTCAGAACCTGCAGTTTTTCTTCATATGTCTGCAGCGCCTGGGAAAAAACATCGTCGTCCATGGACGCCGTGTCCGACAGCATTTCAAACACTGTCTCGCGACGCGGCAGGTCCAGATAGGTGGAAACTGTGCCAAATTGCAGATCCAGGTCAATCAGGCAGACGGTCGGTGCTTCTTTGTCCGAAACCGTAGCCAGTTCCCAGGCAAGATTGACCGCCAGAGTGGTCGAACCTACGCCTCCGGCCAGGCCGTGCACCACAAACAGCGCGCCTTCTTTTGATTCGCCCTGGGTCAGCGGAACTGCCGCCGCCTGGGGCGCGGCAACCGGATCGGGCTGTTTCATGCGCTCGATGGCTTCCTGCAACTCGCCTTCGGGCAGCGGGTACGGGACAAATTCATCGGCACCTTTGCGCAGCAGCTGATGCAGCAACGCAGGTGTGACATCTTCGGCGATCAGAACAACTTTGATTTTCTTGTCCTTGGCGCGGGTGATGATTTCACCCATCAGCGTCAGGTTGTCTTCGTCTTCCCCGTCGATTGCAAGTGCCACAAATTCAAGAGAATCTGCCTCGGGCTGGCCGAAAAAAGCCAGTGCCTCAGCAAATCCAAGATCGCCCCAGCGTTCACCCAGCGCAACTTCCATGTCTTCGATCAACAGATCGAAGTTCTGGACATCACGGCTGATTGTGCAGGCCAGAATGGCGTTATTTTCGTCTTGCGGCGCGGCGCTTGTCATTAACACAATCCTCGTAGTGAGGGCTTGGCAAATCTTACAAACACAAGCGGTCTGGTCGGATTGGCTGTCGCCCCGATGCGGTCAAATCTGGCCGCAGGTCACCCAATTGTTGACAACGTCTCTTGGAAGTTGGGCGAGAATTGGGCGTAAAAGAACAAATTGTAGGGAATTGGGCGACGATGTCGCCCAAAACCAGTTTATTGTTCGGATGTAACGCCAAGGTTTGTTGCGCTGCTCAGTTGTGTTGCGTAAGTCGCGCTCGCAACATACTCGCGATAGACGACCTGGGCGTACTTGCCGTCCAGAATCAGCGGATCGCGATCCAAGAAGCCCGACACCTCGGTCACGGTACGGCGGTTGCGCCGATCCCGGTTTGGCGTGTCGATCAGCGGGCGCGCTTTGCCAAAGGACACAACGGCCTCTAGGCGCGATCGCGAGATGCCCTGCTGAATCAGGAAGGCAACCGCAGCATTGGCGCGCCGTTGACCCAAAGCCTTGTTATAGGCCGTTGAGCCGACAGCATCCGTGTGGCCGTACACGCGGAACCGAGCCTCAGGGAATTGCTTGATCCAATCCGCCTGCTGCGCCAGGATTCGCTGTGCCGAAGCATCCAGTTGCGAACTGTTGAAGGCAAAATTGATCTGGGTTGGAACCTCGGCCGCAAACCGCTGAGCCAGGATCTGGGCATAGGACAACTCACCATTCATCACCTGGATATTGTTGAGAGTTGCGTTGCCGAAAGCGCCCGAATCGATTTCGTAGCCCGCTTCCCGTGTACAGCCTGCGACAGCGACCGACAGACATAGTGTCATCATCCACTTTTGCATGGGTCCTATCCTCCTCATCAATCCAGGACGTAGCCGTAAGAGCTGCCATAGCCCTGTTTGGCCACTTCTGTTGCGGCGCCTGCACCGGCACGTGTTGTCCGGGCGGTCTTGCCATTCACGAACAGATCGAATTCGCTGGGCGGTTTGACCCGATCGGTGGGCAGAGCTAGGGCCTCACCCCGCGTCGGCGACACAAGATGTGCGGTGATGATAATAACCAGTTCGCTTTGCTCGCGCTGGTATTCGGCGCTCCGGAACAGGGCACCCAGGACAGGCACATCGCCAAGCCACGGGATCTGGTTGTTCAGGTCGGCAAAGTTGTCTTGGATCAGCCCGGCGATAGCAAAGCTCTCACCGTCGCGCAGTTCAACCGTCGTGCTGGTCTGGCGTGTGATAAAGCTTGGAACGTTGTCGCCATTGATCGTGAAGTTCGAGCTGTTATCGATCGCCGAGACAGACGCGGCCATCTCCAGATTGATCAGATCGCCGTCGACAACACGTGGGATGAAGTCTATTTCGACACCGAAGGCCTTGTATTCAATGGTAACGACACCATCGTCCTGCGGAACCGGGATGGGTACTTCGCCGCCGGCCAGGAATGTCGCTTCTTGCCCGGACAGTGCTGACAGGTTGGGTTCAGCCAGGCTGCGGGCCAGGCCTTTGGCCTCAAGGGCCTCCAGCAACAGGCGAACCTGGGTCGAACCTGCGCCAAATCCAAACAGGATCGCACCTGTGTTGGACTGCACGGCGGGAATGTTGTTGCTCAGTGCGTTCTGCAATGCCAGCGAGTTGTTCAGCGTGTTGATACCGCCGGTCACATCGCCGCCACCGAAGCCCAGCGATGCTGACAGGCTCTTGGCGACCGAGCGGTTCATCTCTGCAAACCGGACTTTCAGCATGACCTGCTGCACGCCGCCAACGCTCATAAGGTTCGAAACGCGTTCCGGGGCATAACGCTCCGCCAGTTCCAGCGCGCGGGCCAGCTTTGCCGAGCTGGACACGGTACCGGACAGCACGATGCCGTCATTTGCCGTACGCACCTCGACCCGCTCATCGGGCAGGATCTGGCGCAGCCTTTCCTTGAATTCGGTCACATCCGGTGCCACACGAACGCGAACGTTCGTGATCAGATTGCCGACGCCATCGAACAACGTCAGCGTTGTGATGCCAGGAGCCTTACCAAGAACATAGATCGTGCGGTCCGAAAGCGACGAGATGTCGGCGATACCCGCGTTGGCGATGCTCAGTTCTGCGAACGGCTCTTCACTCTCAACAACAATTGCGCGATTCATAGGGACATCCAGCGTTTCCGCTGTGCCTTTTTTAACCACGCGAATATTTTGTGCCCAGGCGGCATCGCCGACCGGGCTCACAACAAGCGCCAACCCCAGCAGGGTTGCGCTGATCCAGGAACGTATTGTCATGTGACCTGCCTCTCCGATCACGCCTCGTTTTTGGGTCTATCGCCCTCTAATACGAAACACTGCGCGAATTCAGAATTTATTGCAATAATCAATGGTTTCTGGATTGTTCCTTATGTGGGGAATGGGCAACAATCAAAATAGAAAGAGCCGCGCAGATTGCGCGACTCAAGTCCGTAACGCTCTGATTTAACGTCAGTTTGTGCAGGGAATTGGGGTTTCGACGATCTCTCCGCCGCGGCGAGTCCGGATCGTACACACTCTTTCCTGGGCTTTTTTCGGAGCAGGCGCCGCCTCTTTAATACCCAACAGTTTTCGCTGGTCGACTTCGATTGCCGCGGTGATGGCCTCGTCCTCGACCCCAACCAAGGCAAGGGACAGGCGGCCGGTACTCTGGGCCTGGGCCAGCGAGATGGCCTGTTCCGGTGTAACGGCCACCGTGACCGTACGTGCAATCGTTGTGCCCGTGACGTCCGAGCCTGCGGACTGATCAATAGCAACCAGTCTGATACTAGGAAGGATCAAACGTGTGAGTTCACCGCTGGCACCCTCGACCGTGCCTCGCAACGAGCCGGTCCAGATAATGTCGACGTCGTCTCCTGGGCGCAGAAATCCGGATACGCCGGACGCAACATCAACGCTGATGGCAAAGGCCCGCTTGCCTTTTTCCAGGCGCGAGGTCAGACCCGCGGCTTCGCCCGGCCGGGTAATCTTGACCTCCATGATAGCTTCGTCTTTTTCCATGGCCCTCATGACATAACGCTCATTGTCTCCGGTCTCGGGGAACAGGACGGTCATTTCCGTGAATGTGCCCTCGGGGATCGCGTTTTCGGGCCAATCGACGATACGCACATCTTCTTCCTTTACGCGTTCGCCATACTTTAGCGAACGGTTGGACACGATGACGCTGACGGTCGGAATTACATTGACGTTCGCGTTTGCCAAAGCTTCCTGGGCTGCCAAACGCTCGCGTGCGAGAGCATCCTGATAGGCGGCGATATAGTTGCGCGCCATGTAAACCGCGCCGCCGGCCAGAGCCACCCCGACGATCAGAACAAGACCAAACACAGCTCGCATGCGCGCACCTCATATTTTCGATGGCCAGAGTCATTTCGGCCAGTGGGAAACTTTGAAACAGCTTATTTCCTAAACAGGAATTGTGTCGAAATGTAGGACAAAGAAGACATTTCTATCACTGTTCCACGATTGTAGGGCGAGTTGGCAACACACTCAGGTCAAGCGCAGGCCCCGGGGGGCTACGTTTCAAACGTCCAGCGTGAAGAGCCCAGAGTTGGCTGAACTATGCTTGGAAACCTTAGGCAGTAGCTCAGCTACCGCCGCCCGCGGTCCCTGAAACAACGATCCCGCCAGGCGCGTTGTTGGATCCGGTACTGATGGTCCCGCTGGACATCGCCGAGCTGGTGTTCCCGCTCAGGCTGATGGTTGCTGTCTGGATACCGAAGTAAATCAGTGTCGCAAGCGCAATGATTATGGCAGTCAGAACGACCCAGTCGACGGTGACAGCACCGTCTTCAGAGGTGATAAAGGTTTTCGTGAACCTGATCATTGCGGGTCGCTCCAGTAAAGCAGGGTCGGGGCAGAACCGACCAATAGAATCTGTTCATGTACAACCTTTGCTGATGCACACATTATGTTTTGCTTTGCCGGAATGGCGTGAATTGGGCAAAACATTGAATAATATGACGTATTTGGATTTCTTTGAGGTGCGCATGGCCGTGACCGCGCCTGATTTTCGCTCGGTTGCCAAATCGCCGATGCCTTGCCTGGCCGGTTCTTGAGTTCACGGTTCCAAAAGAAAAGCCGCGCCAGTGTTGGCGCGGCCTGTTTCCAGTTCTGGGAATTGTCTGGTTTAGTTGGTGCCCGAACCGGTGATACCACCTGAAACGGTACCATCGCTGGTGCCGGTGTTAATGGTTGCGCTGCTCAGCGCGGCGTTCACGTCGGTTGCCATGCCCTGTGCGCCGTTGGCGATCTGCTGGTAGGCCACGGTGCCCAGGCCGATGACTGCTGCGGTCAGAACGACCCAGTCAACTGTCACGGCGCCGTCTTCGTCTTTGCGGAAGTTCTTGATGAACTTGATCATGTTACGTCCCTCCTAAAGGATCTAAGTCAATTAACCTTGGCGTCTTTCAGAGCTTTCTCTCTCAGTCCGCTCATGACCGTCTCGGTATGGATATATGTTTGACTGTTGTGCGTGGCAGGAATTGGGCCAAACACAGTTTTTTTGCGCTTCGTCTTAACTTTTTGGTCACGAATTCGATATCTAATTGAAAAAGAACAAAAAAAATTTTCAACGTGACGGTATTGACCTTCGCAAGAGATGCAAAATTGCGCCAAATGAGGCGAAATTGCCCCAATTCGCTTTGTTTTTCTGGCCTTGCGGCCGGATTCGAGGTTCAAATTCGTCAAAAGAAAACAAGAGGCAGGCAAAAAATGAATCTCCGGTACGCAATCACATGCGCCGGCGTGTCGGCATTTCTGATATCGGGCACGGTTCCGGTGATCGCCGCCGATATCGAGCCGAGAGGCGTCTATAAAAGGATCAAGGCGCCAAAGCCCGGAACACGCCCGCGCATCACCGTTCAGATCACGGCTGAAGAACATGCATCCCAGCCTTTTGCCCCCAGCACCGGGGCCGAGCTTGAAACGCCTGAAGTGGTCAAGCGCACCGCGCTTCCGCCTGAGAACCTGCCGGGGACGAACAGCCCAGAAAAGCCCGTCGGTTCCTACACAGCCTTCTGGGACAAGATCTCGCCGGAGCTGGCTGAAGCCGGGGCAGGGCGGCTGGATATGGCGATCAATGCGCTTTCATCCACAAATGTTGCTTCACCACGTTTGCAGACCCTTCAAAACATCGCGCAGCTTCAGGGGATCGACATTCTGCGCTCGACAGTGGGAACCAAGGTTTCCCCGGCACTTGTCCTTGCGGTGATTTCCGTGGAATCGGCCGGCCGGGCGGATGCTGTCAGTTCAGCCGGTGCGCAAGGACTGATGCAACTGATGCCCGCCACGGCCGAAAGGTTCGGTGTTGAGGACAGTTTTCAGCCCTCGCAGAATATCGCGGGTGGTGTGAAATACCTGAACTGGCTGATGGGGGAATTCAAAAACGACCCGATTTTGGTGCTGGCCGGATATAATGCGGGCGAAGGGGCCGTTCGCAAACACAGTGGTGTGCCGCCTTATGCGGAAACCCGCGATTACGTGCCAAAAGTGCTTGCAGCGTTTCAGGTGGCGCGCGCGTTGTGCTCGACCCCGCCGGAACTGATCTCGGATGGCTGCGTTTTTCAAACGCTAAACTGAAAATGGCCCGCGAGTCGGCGGGCCATTCAATATCAGGTCAATCAGCCGACGATCGTGGCCTGGGTCGAGGCCCGCATATCGTCTTCGCTGACACCGTCGGCCAGTTCGACAATCTTCAGGCCGCCTTCAACCACATCCAGCACGCCCAGATTGGTGATGATGCGATCCACTACGCTCTTACCTGTCAGCGGCAAGGTGCATTCCTTCAGCACTTTTGAGTCGCCATGCTTGTTGGTGTGATCCATGACCACGATCACACGACCGACGCCGGCGACCAGATCCATCGCGCCGCCCATACCCTTGACCAGCTTGCCGGGGATCATCCAGTTGGCCAGATCGCCCTTTTCGTCCACTTCCATGGCACCCAGAATCGCCGCAGCGATCTTGCCGCCCCGGATCATGGCAAAGGACGTGGCGCTGTCGAAGTAGGACGTGCGGGACAGCTCGGTGATCGTCTGCTTGCCCGCGTTGATCAGGTCGGGGTCTTCTTCACCCTCGAACGGGAATGGACCCATGCCCAGCATGCCGTTCTCGGATTGCAGAGTGATGTCCTTGTCACCCACGTAGTTCGCCACCAGCGTCGGAATGCCGATGCCGAGGTTCACATACATGCCGTCTTCCAGCTCTTCCGCCGCGCGTGCGGCCATCTGATTGCGGTCCCAGGGCATTATGCGTCCTCCTTCTTGCGGGTGGTGCGCTGTTCGATGCGCTTTTCGTGGCTACCCTGAATGATGCGGTGCACGTAGATGCCGGGCAGATGGATCCCATCCGGGTCGAGCGAGCCGCGCGGCACGATCTCTTCAACTTCAGCGATGCAGATCTTGCCGCAGGTCGCGGCAGGTACATTGAAGTTGCGTGCAGTCTTGCGGAAAATCAGGTTGCCGGTGTCATCGGCCTTCCAGGCCTTGACGATGGCGAGATCGGCAAAAATGCCTTCCTCCATGATGTAGGTCTCGCCGTTGAAGTCCTTGTGTTCCTTGCCGTCGGCAATCACGGTGCCCACGCCGGTCTTGGTGTAAAAGCCGGGGATGCCCGCGCCGCCGGCTCGCATACGCTCGGCCAGAGTGCCTTGCGGGTTGAACTCCAGCTCCAACTCGCCGCTCAGGTACTGGCGCATGAATTCGGCGTTTTCACCGACATACGAGCTGATCATCTTTTTGACCTGCTTCGTCTGCAGCAGGATGCCGATACCGAAATCGTCGACCCCGGCGTTGTTGCTGGCAAAAGTCAGATCCTTGGCGCCCGATTCCCGGATCGCCTCAAGCAGCAGTTCGGGAATACCGCACAGGCCGAAACCGCCCGCCGCAATCAGCATGCCATCCGACAGCACCCCATCGAGCGCTTCAGTGGCATTGGCATAGATTTTCTTCATGGAAAACTCCCCCAATGACATGGTGATGCGGCAGGTTGTGCCGCCACGTCACGGGGAAGTCAATGAAACCAGAGGGCAATGGTATTTCTACCTAGCCCCGTCTCAGCCCGCCTTCTTGGCTGTCTTCTTGGCAGCGGCCTTCTTCTTTGGCGCAGCTTTTTTCTTGGTGCCCTTCTTGGCCGCCCGCTCGTTGACCAGTTCAACGGCCATTTCCTGCGTCACGTCTTCGGGTTTTACGTCCTTGGGAATGGTCGCATTGACCTTTTCCCATTTCACATAAGGCCCGTAGCGCCCGTCCAGAACCTGCATCGCGCCGCCATCGGGATGCTCGCCCAGTTCCTTCAGCGGTTTGGCTGCCGCACTACGGCCCCGACCGGGGTTGGCCCGTTTTTCGGCCAGCAGTTCCACGGCCCGGTTCATCCCGATCTCGAACACGTCATTAGGGTCTTTGAGGTTGGCATAAACCGGTTTGGCTTCATCGGCCAGTTGATGCATCAGGTAAGGCCCGAAGCGACCGAAATTCGCGCTGATCATTCCACCTTCGGGGTGTTCGCCGATCTGGCGGGGCAGGCTGAGAAGGGTCAGCGCCTTGTCCAGATCCATGTCATCCTTGCTCCAGCCGCGCGGCAGCGACGCACGGGGGGGTTTCTTGTTCTCCGGCGTCGGCTCGCCACGCTGGACATAAGGACCAAAGCGGCCGGACTTCAGCCAGATCTCATCACCCGCGTCCTCGCCCAGAAGACGTTCGTCGCCTTCCGCGCCTTCACCGGCGATCGGACGGGTATACGTGCATTCCGGGTAGTTGCCGCACCCGACGAATCCGCCGGTGCGCGACGTCTTCAGGTGCAATTGCCCCACGCCGCATTTCGGGCAGATCCGCGGATCCGACCCGTCCTCGCGCGGCGGATAAAGCTGCGGTGCCAGCGCTTCGTCCAGCTTGTCCAGCACTTCCGAAATGCGCAGCTCCGAGGTCTCGCCGATTGCAGCCGAAAACTCGCGCCAAAACTTGCCCAACAGATCCTTGTAGTCGCGATCCCCGGCGCTGACGTCGTCCAGCTGTTCTTCCAGATTGGCGGTGAACTCATAGCCCACGTATTGTCGGAAGAAATTCAGCAGGAAGATGGTGACGATGCGGCCCTTTTCTTCAGGGATCAGCCGGTTCTTGTCCTTGCGCACATATTCCCGGTCCTGGATCGTCGTCACAATGCTGGCGTAGGTTGAAGGGCGCCCGATCCCCAGCTCCTCCATCCGTTTGACCAAAGTGGCCTCGGTATAGCGCGGGGGCGGCTGGGTGTGATGTTGCAGGGCCAGAACGGCTTCGTTCTCGGACAGGATGGCGGCCTTGTCATCGCTCGTGGCCTTGGTGTGCTGATCCAGCAATGAGGTCTTGGCAAACGGGGCAGGGTCCCCCTTCATGATCTGGGGCAGGCGCTTTTCGTCGTCATCCGTGACGTCATCGCGGCCCTCTTCATAGACGCGCATGAAACCGTCGAACAATACCACCTGCCCGGTGGCGCGCAGACCGACCTGACCGTCGGCGCTGCCGATCTCGACCGTGGTCCGCTCCATCCGGGCGGCCGCCATCTGGCAGGCAATGGTGCGTTTCCAGATCAGATCATAAAGCTTGCGCTGATCCTCATCCGTGACCTTCAGCGCCTTGGCATCGCGCGACATATCCGTCGGGCGGATACATTCATGCGCTTCCTGAGCGTTCTTGGCCTTGTTCTTATACATGCGCGGGCTGTCTGGCACGTATTCCGCGCCATATCGGTCGGCGATAGCGTCGCGGGTGGCAGTCACAGCTTCGGGCGCCATGTCGATGCCGTCAGTCCGCATATAAGTAATGTAACCCGCCTCATACAGCCGCTGCGCCACCTGCATCGCGTGGCGGGCTCCCATGCCGAACTTGCGGCTGGCCTCCTGCTGCAGCGTGGATGTCATGAACGGCGCGCTTGGATTCCGGGCGGCAGGCTTGGCCTCGACTGATGTCACGCTCAGCGCGCGGCTGGTGATGGCCTGAACTGCCAATTCGGCCTGAGTCGAATTGGTCAGATCGTGCTTGTCCAGCTTTTTTCCGGCCAGCGTGACCAGCCGGGCCTCGTAGGTCTGGCCGCGGGGCGTTTCGAACAAGGCCCGCACCGACCAGTATTCGACCGGCTTGAACGCCTCGATCTCCATCTCGCGCTCGACGATCAACCGCAGACAGACCGACTGCACCCGGCCAGCCGACCGCGCGCCGGGCAGCTTGCGCCACAGAACGGGTGACAGGTTGAACCCCACCAGGTAATCCAGCGCACGGCGGGCCAGATAAGCCTCGACCAGCGGCATGTCCACCTGACGTGGGTTCTGCATCGCCTGAGTCACAGCCTCTTTTGTGATGGCGTTGAATGTAACCCGGCTGACCGGTGTGTCTTTCTTGATCGAGCGCCGCTTGGTCAGCGCTTCCTGCAGATGCCAGCTGATTGCTTCGCCCTCGCGATCGGGGTCAGTGGCCAGGATCAGCGCATTGTCGTCTTTAAGCGCGTCGGCGATGGCCTTGACGTGCTTGCGGCTGTCATTGCCGACTTCCCATTTCATCGAGAATTCATGCTCTGGATCAACCGATCCGTCCTTCGGCGGCAAGTCGCGTACATGGCCGTACGAGGCCAGAACGGTGTAGTCGGGGCCCAGATATTTGTTGATTGTTTTTGCTTTGGCCGGAGATTCTACAACAACTACAGGCATTTAAGATGAATCCTTGCTCGACAGGCTTTGCGCTTTGTATGGCGGTGCAAAATGTGTGCGGCAAGATCGAATTGTCAATGCGTACCTTGCCGCATCTTGTTTTTCCCGCAATTTCAGCGCTCTGGCCGGGCCAAATTTCTTCAAACAGACGGGGCCGCGCAAAAGCCGGTGATCAGGCTACTCGCGAAAGCAGGCCGCCCGCCTGCCGCTGGATTCGTCCGTCCAGTTCCAGATCCAGCAAGGCCGGGGCGATGGCCTCGGCCGAGGCGGCAATGTCCCGGATCAACTGGTCTTCGGCCACCGGCGAAGGACCCAGCCGCGCCAAAATTTCGGCCTGCAAGACTGACGCCTCTGGCATTGCAGGGGCGTCAGACGAAGGTTGAAGGCTTAGCGGAAGTTCCGGCGCCTCTGCCACAGATTGTTGCGGCGGCAGTGCGTCAATCACGTCTTGCGCAGAACGGACCAGCGTGGCGCCATCGCGGATCAGCAGGTTGCACCCGGCGGCGCGGGCATCGAACGGGTGGCCGGGTACGGCCAGAACCTCGCGCCCCTGATCCAGCGCGTCCCGCGCCGTGATCAGACTGCCGGATTTTGCCGCCGCCTCGACCACCACAACCGCCTGCGCGAGGCCCGAGATGATGCGGTTGCGCCGCGGGAAATGCCGTGCCTGCGGCGTCACCCCCATCGGCTGTTCGGACAATCGCAGGCCCTTGCGTGCAATATCGTTCGCAAGATCGGTATTTTCCGCCGGATAAACAACGTCGACCCCGCCTGCCAGAACAGCCACCGTTCCGGTGTCCAGCGACGCGATGTGCGCGGATGTGTCGATGCCGCGCGCCATGCCTGAGACGACCGTATAACCGCACGCCCCAAGCTCTTTCGCCAGGTTCCGGGCCATGCGCCCCCCGAGGGACGAGCAGTTGCGCGCGCCGACCAAAGCAATTGCCGGTTTTGCCAGTACGCTGATGTCACCGATGGCCCACAGCATCGGGGGTGCGTCAGACAGGGTCGACAGGGAAGCGGGGAAGTCAGCGGCCCCAAGGCACAGAAGCCGCGCTTTTGCGGCTTTTGCAGCCCTGAGCTCCGCCTCAATCACGCCGGGTGGGCATATTTCATAGTCTTCGATCCCGGCGGCGCGTGCCATTTCCGGCAACGCGGCCAGCGCATTCTGCGCCGAGCCATGTTCGCACAACAGTCGCCGGAATGTTGCCGGGCCAACCTTGCGTGAGCGCAACAGACGGAGCCAGGAAAACCGGTCCTCTTCCGTGGTGGGTGGGAGTGGGGGGTGATAGGAAGAAAGCTGCTCTTCAGTCATCCGTTGCTCCGCCTGATTGCAGAACTGGTTTACGGGATGCGGGGTTAACAGCCTGTGAATCGTTGAAAATTAGATGCCATTTTCACAGGTGGTGTACTTTGGTTGCGGAATAACAATTGGAAAGTAAAAAGAAAATCCGAGATATCTTTCCTTGCGCAGTTCGCGGTCATTCCAATGCAGAAATCAAAAAATCAGGCGCAGTGTTAACCCTGCGCCCTTGAGTTTCCAATTGATTCCCGCTCAGGCGGCCGATCCGCCCACGGTCAGGCCATCCATCAGAACGGTTGGTTGGCCGACCCCCACAGGCACCCATTGCCCGTCCTTGCCGCAGGTTCCCATGCCCGGGTCCAGCTCCATGTCATTCCCAAGCCCGCGAATGCGCTTCAGGGCCGAAGGACCATCCCCGATCAGCGTCGCGCCCTTGACCGGTGCACCGATCTTGCCGTTCTCGACCCGATACGCCTCGGTGCAGGAGAAAACGAACTTGCCGTTGGTGATATCCACCTGACCACCGCCGAAGCCCACGGCCCAGATTCCGTCCTTGATGTCCGCAACCAGGGCAGCAGGGTCCGCATCGCCTCCCAGCATGATCGTGTTGGTCATGCGTGGCATTGGCTTGTGCGCATAGCTTTGCCGCCGCCCGTTGCCGGTGGGCGCAACATTCATCAGCCGTGCGTTCTGGCGGTCCTGCATATACCCCGTCAGTATTCCGTCTTCGATCAGCACCGTGCGGGAACTGGGCGTGCCTTCGTCGTCCACAGTGATCGAGCCACGCCGGTCCGCGATGCTGCCGTCATCGACCACAGTCACACCCCTGGACGCGATCTGTTGCCCCATCAGCCCGGCAAAGGCCGAACTGCCCTTGCGATTGAAATCCCCTTCAAGCCCGTGCCCAATCGCCTCGTGCAGCAGGATACCGGGCCAGCCGGGGCCAAGGGCCACTTCCATCACACCGGCCGGGGCAGGGACTGCGTCCAGGTTGACCAGAGCGATCCGCAATGCCTCGCGCGCCTTGTCCTGCCAGTCCGCCGGATCGATCAGCCCATCCAGACCGATACGGCCACCGCCACCGGCTGAACCGCTTTCGCGGCGTCCGTTCTGCTCCACGATGACCGAGATGTTCAGACGGGTCATCGGGCGCACGTCGCGCACCAGAACGCCATCAGGGCGCAGAATCTCAACCTCCTGCACTGCGGCTGCGATGGTTGCGCTGACCTGAACCACCCGGGGATCGAGATCGCGGGAAAACGCATCAATCTCGCGCAGCGTCTCGATTTTGACCGGAAAGCTGGCGGTTTCGATCGGATCCTCATCTGTGTAAAGCCGCTTGTTGGTCGCCCGCGGTGCCTCGGCCAGCGTGCCACCGCCATCCCCGACCGCCAGCCGCGCGGTCTCGGCCGCCCGTTTCAGCGCGGGGATCGAAACGTCCGTGGAATGCGCATATCCGGCAACTTCGCCCTGCACGGCGCGCAGTCCGAATCCTTCGGACGCATCATAAGACGCGGTGCGCAGGCGACCGTCATCAAAGACCAGAGATTCGGATTTGCGGCGTTCCACGAACAGCTCGCCATCCTCGGCGCCCGCCGTTGCCGATTGCAGCACCGCAAGCGCTTCATCATGCGGAATTGCGGTTTCAAAGGGGCGAAACGGGTCGTTTGACATGGCTTGGGACCTTTCCGGTTTGATCCAGATCAAAAATAGCGTCTGTTTGACGCAAGCATTTTGCTTTATCTACCCGCAGGAATATGGTTTTTAACGCGGCCAAAGACAACGGGAGAGGTGTGGCCGATTCACACCTTTTCGCCAGGGACGCAAAGATCAAACGATCAGGACAGAAAATGAAGAATGCTTTGATGCTTTCGGGGTTTATGACAGCCCTCTCCAGCCTTCCCGCCATGGCTCAGGAGCTTGAGATTATCGGCAAGCCGGTCGATGGTGGCATGGGTTTCCAGCCCCCCGCCACGAGCCTGGCCGAAGGGATTCGGGATCTGGATGGGATGATTCTGGTCATCATCACCGCCGTTTGCTTGCTGGTTGGTGGCCTGCTGCTTTATTGCATCGTGCGCTACAATCAGCGTGTTAACCCGAAGCCAGCCGGTTTCTCTCACTACACCCCGGTCGAGATCGCCTGGACGCTTGGCCCGATCCTGATTCTGGTCTTCATTGGCGCCTTCTCGCTGCCGGTTCTGTTCAAGCAGCAGGAGATTCCCGAAGGCGACGTGGTTATCAAGGTTGTTGGGAACCAGTGGTACTGGACTTATGAATACGTCGATCACGACTTTGCGTTCGACAGCTACCTGCTGGGCCACCCGGCGACACTGGACGAAGGCGCGCGCCCGGCTGACGCGGATGTGACGCCGTTTGTTCTGGACGACGCGATGCGCGCCAAGCTGGCCGATGCAGGCTACAGCGACGATGAATGGCTGTTGGCCACCGATACTGCGGTTGTCGTTCCGGTGAACAAGGTCGTAGTCATGCAGGTGACCGCATCCGATGTGATCCACTCGTGGACGATCCCGTCCTTCGGCGTGAAGCAGGACGGTGTACCCGGTCGTCTGGCCGAGCTGTGGTTCGAGGCCGACAAGGAAGGCATCTATTTCGGCCAGTGTTCGGAACTGTGCGGCAAAGACCACGCCTATATGCCGATCACCGTCAAGGTCGTCAGCCAGGAAGCCTATGATGAATGGCTGAAGAGTGCGATCGACGAATATGCAGGCCTGCCGCAATCCTATCAGATTGCTGCCAAGTAAACGCGACAGGGCGGGCTGGCCCCGCCTGAAACAACATGCAGGCTGCGCGTTAATCGCGCAGCTTTCGCCCACAAAGGACCGGAAATGAGCGACGCAAGCTTCAATGCCAGCACCGTGACCGCGAAGGGATACGCGGACGAGGCCAGCTTTGGCGATTATTTCGCCCTGCTGAAGCCGCGTGTGATGTCTCTGGTCGTGTTCACCGCGCTGGTCGGTCTGCTGGCGGCTCCGGTTTCCGTGAATCCCGTGGTCGGTTTTTGCGCCATTCTGTTCATTGCCATCGGTGGCGGTGCCTCCGGCGCGCTGAACATGTGGTGGGATGCGGATATCGACAAGGTGATGAAACGCACCAAGGGTCGCCCCATCCCGTCCGGCAAGGTTGAACCGGGCGAGGCGATGGCGCTTGGCTTAGCGTTGTCGGGCATGTCGGTCATCATGCTGGCGCTGGCTACGAACATCTTTGCCGGTGCGTTTCTGGCCTTTACCATCTTTTTCTATGTCGTGATCTACACGATGTGGCTGAAGCGCCTGACGCCGCAGAACATCGTGATCGGCGGCGCGGCCGGAGCGTTCCCGCCGGTGATCGGCTGGGTTGCCGCCACAGGCTCCATGACGCTTGAGCCGTGGCTGATGTTCGCTCTGACCTTCATGTGGACGCCGCCGCATTTCTGGGCGCTTGCCCTGTTCATGCGCACGGATTACGACGATGCCGGTGTTCCGATGCTGACGGTCACTCATGGGCGACGCGCGACCCGTGTGCATATCCTGATCTATACTGCGCTGCTGGCCATTCTAGCGGTTGGCACGGCCTTCTCGGGCATTGGCGGCCCGGTCTATCTGACCGTCGCCCTTGTTCTGAATGCGCTGTTCCTGCGCGGCGCATGGCGGATTTCCCGCCGCACCGAAGACGATGCCGAGGCGGACAATTTCAAGGTCGAGCGTGGCTTTTTCAAACTGTCGCTGCTGTATCTGTTCCTGCATTTCGGCGCCATTCTCGTGGAAGCGCTGCTGAAGCCCTATGGGCTGGGAGGCTGGTCATGAGCCTGCGCAAGAGCCACGAACTGCACCACCGCCGTTTCAGCCGCAATCTGGGCGTGGGGCTGACCCTCGCCGCATTCATCGTGATCATCTTCGGCCTGACCATCGCCAAGGTTTCCAGCAGTTCCTTCACGGGTCCCGCTGTCGAGGTGCAGAACTGATGGCGATGTCGGGTCCTCAAAAAACGGTTGTGCAACTGGTCGGTGTGGTCGTCCTGATGGGCGGTTTGGCCTGGGCTGCGGTGCCGTTTTACAACTGGTTCTGCCGGGTCACCGGCTTTGGCGGCACCACCGGCGTCGCTCAGCAAGCCCCTGATGACATTCTCGACCGCATGGTCACGATCCGTTTCGACGGCTCCAAGGCCAAGGGCATGCCGTGGGAGTTCAAGCCCGTCGAACGCGAGATGAAGGTCCGCATCGGCGAAACCGGGCTGGCCTTTTACGAGGCATATAACCCGACCGACAAACCCATTGCCGGGCAGGCGTCCTATAACGTGACGCCGTACTCGGCGGGCGGGTATTTCCAGAAGATCGCCTGCTTCTGCTTTGACGAGCAGGTATTGCAGCCGGGCGAGCGGGTCGAGATGCCCGTGACCTTCTTTGTCGACCCCGAAATCGTCGAAGACCCCGAAGCACAGTATGTTCATACGATCACTCTGTCGTATACATTCTACGAAATCGACCTGCCCGAGGGCTATGCCGCCCTCGACGTGCAGGAAGACACAAACACGAACTAACGCCTTAAGGTGAGGGACACTGATGGCACACGCTAAAGACCATGACTACCACATTCTGAACCCCTCGATCTGGCCGCTTGTTGGCGCCGTCGGTGGTTTTGTGATGCTGTTCGGAGCCGTCCTGTGGATGCACGGAATCACTCCGTGGATATTCTGGGCCGGTCTGGTGGCCGTTCTCTACACCATGTTTGCCTGGTGGTCCGAAGTGGTGGTCGAAAGCCGTCAGGGCGACCACACGCCGGTTGTCCGTATCGGCCTGCGCTATGGCTTCATCCTGTTCGTGATGTCCGAGGTGATGTTCTTCTTCGCCTGGTTCTGGTCGTTCTTCAAACATCGCATGTACCCGATGTACGACTATGCCGGCACCGAATACATCCAGCCGGACATCCACGCGGTTGACCCGTTCCACCTGCCGCTGATCAACACGCTGGTTCTGCTGCTGTCGGGCTGCGCGATCACCTGGGCGCACCACGCGCTTGTGCACGGCAATGACCGAAAGGCACTGGTGCAGGGTCTGGCAATCGGTATCGCGCTGGGTATTGCGTTTACCTTCCTGCAGGGTTTCGAATACTACGAACTGCTGGCCCACGGTGGTTGGGAATTCGGCGGCGATCAGTTCTATTCGAACTTCTTCATGGCAACCGGGTTCCATGGCGCACACGTGATCATCGGCACCATCTTCCTGACGGTCTGTCTGATCCGTGCACTGAAAGGTGATTTCACTCCGGAGAAACACGTCGGTTTCGAAGCGGCCGCCTGGTATTGGCACTTCGTGGACGTCGTCTGGCTGTTCCTGTTCTTCGCCGTTTACATCTGGGGGCAGGCCCCGCTGATGTAACTCCGCTTTGGTGATCCAATTGCAAAAGCCGCCCTTTGGGGCGGCTTTTTCTCTATCCGGGGCGCAAGATTGCGCCCCATACAATTGCGTGGTTGCAATTCGGGTCGCACGGCCCTTAACAAGACGCCGGTTCCTGCAATGAGGTTTGCCCAAGCCATGCGCCGCTTTCTGTTTCTGCTGATCTTCGGCCTTGCCGGTCTGGGCGTGCTGGTGTCGCTGGGCGTCTGGCAGGTGCAGAGACTTGCGTGGAAACAGGGGATCCTGGCCGAGATCGAAAGCCGGATCTCAGCCGAGCCCGTTTCTTTGCCTCCGCAGGTTTCGGAGGATGCCGACAAGTACCTGCCGGTCACTGTCTCTGGCGAAATGGAACCGGGCGAAATCCATGTTCTGGTTTCGGTCAAGCAGGTTGGGGCCGGGTATCGCATCATCCAGTCCTTCAGTACCGCGGATCGGACAATTTTGGTGGACCGGGGTTTCGTCCGGACCACTGCCAAGCAGGCGGAGCGTTCGACCGGGCCTATGGAGATCACCGGCAATCTGCACTGGCCCGATGAGATCGACAGCTATACGCCCGATCCGGACATCGATGACAACATCTGGTTTGCCCGGGATGTGCCAAATCTGGCCGCAGCGCTGGGAGCGGAGCCGGTGCTGTTGATTGCCCGTACGAAAACCGACCCGAATGTAACGCCTTTGCCGGTGGATGCGGCGGGTATCCCGAACGATCATTTGCAATATGCAATCACCTGGTTTGGTCTGGCTCTGGTCTGGGCCGCGATGACCGGGTCCTTCCTGTGGCGCAGCCGTGCCAATACTGAGAGTGACGCGACATGAAATACATCTCGACCCGTGGGCGGGCGCCCGAACTGACCTTTGAAGAGGCGATGCTGACCGGACTGGCCCGCGATGGCGGCCTGTACCTGCCTGCCGAAATTCCGGTAATGTCACAGGACGGGATCGCCGCTCTGGCCGGTCTGTCCTATGAAGAAATCGCGTTCCGCGTGATGTGGCCCTATGTCAGCGGCTCGTTTGCCGAAGATGAGTTCAAGGAAATCATCGCCCGTGCTTACGAAGGTTTCGGCCATGATGCCCGGGCACCATTGAAGCAGCTAAACGAAAACCATTTCCTGCTGGAATTGTTCCACGGCCCGACGCTGGCGTTCAAGGATTTCGCGATGCAGCTGATCGGTCAGCTGTTCCAGGTCGCTCTGAAACGGCGGGGCGATCGCGTGACCATCGTGGGCGCGACCAGCGGCGACACCGGTTCGGCGGCCATCGAGGCGTTCCGGGGTCTGGATGCCGTGGACGTATTCATCTTGTATCCGCATGGCCGCGTGTCCGAGGTGCAGCGCCGTCAGATGACCACACCCGCCGATGGCAACGTTCATGCGCTTGCCGTGGATGGGGATTTCGACGATTGCCAGGCCGCGCTGAAGGATATGTTCAACGATTTCGACTTCCGCGATGGTGTGAAACTGGCGGGCGTGAACTCGATCAACTTTGCCCGTGTTCTGGCGCAGATCGTCTATTACTTTTCGGCAGCTGTCAGCCTCGGAGCCCCGCACCGCAAGGTCAGCTTTACCGTCCCCACCGGCAATTTCGGTGACATCTTCGCGGGCTATCTGGCCAAGCGCATGGGGCTTCCAATCGACCGTCTGGTCGTGGCCACGAACCAGAACGACATTCTGCACCGCTGCCTGTCGGGTGAGGGATACTTCAAAGGCGACACGATCCCCTCGATCAGCCCGTCGATGGATATTCAGGTCAGCTCGAACTTCGAACGCGCGCTGTATTATGCCTATGGCGAGGACGGCGCCGCAGTGGCCCAATTGATGGACGAACTAAAGACGGGCGGCTTCAACGTCAGCCAGGGCGCGATGGAGGCCTTGCGTGAAAGCTTCGACTCCGGTCGCGTGTCCGAAGACGAAACGCTTGCGACGATCAAGAACACGCTCGCCCACAGTGCCGAGCTGGTTTGCCCGCATACCGCCGTCGGTATCAAGGTCGCTGAAGCGCACCGCACGGCGGACGTGCCGATGATCACACTGGCCACCGCGCACCCGGCGAAATTCCCGGCGGCGGTCGAGAAGGCGAGCGGCGTGCATCCGCCTCTTCCATCCCGCATGTCTGATCTGTATGAACGTCCGGAACGGGTGACCCGCATTGCCAACGATCTGGGTGCCCTCGAGGATCATATCAGAAGGCATATTGCTGAGTGACTGTCAGACAGGACCAACTGAAGAACGGGTTTCGTATCGTCAGTGAACATATGCCGGGGCTGCAATCGGCGGCCATCGGTATCTGGGTAACCGCCGGCGGGCGGCACGAGCGGATCGAGCAGAACGGCATCGCCCATTTCCTTGAACACATGGCGTTCAAGGGAACCAAGCGGCGTTCCGCACTGCAGATCGCCGAGGCGATCGAGGACGTGGGCGGCTATATCAATGCCTACACTTCGCGCGAGGTGACGGCCTATTACGCGCGTGTCCTGAAGGATGACGTGGCGCTCGCCATGGACGTGATCGGCGATATCGTTCTGAACCCAGTTTTCGACCCGCGCGAGATCGAGGTCGAGCGCGGCGTCATCCTGCAGGAGATCGGCCAGGCCTATGACACGCCCGACGACGTGATCTTTGACTGGCTGCAAGAGCAGAGCTATCACGACCAGCCCCTGGGTCGGACCATTCTCGGTCCCACCGAGAGGGTCAGTTCGTTCTCGCGCGAGGATCTGTCGGGCTTCGTGGCAGAGCATTACGGCCCGGATCAGATGATCCTGTCCGCCGCCGGCGCTGTGGATCACGATGCGCTGATGAAACTGGCAGAGGAGATGTTTGGCCATCTGACACCCAGAACCGGCCTGATCGCCGAGCCTGCGCAGTTCACCGGCGGTGAGGCGCGGCAGGAAAAAGAGCTGGAACAGGCCCATATCGCACTGGCGCTGGAAAGCCCAGGCTATCGTGAAGATGCGATCTATACCGCACAGATCTACTCGACCGCACTGGGTGGCGGCATGTCCTCGCGTCTGTTTCAGGAAGTGCGCGAGACGCGCGGGCTTTGCTACACGATTTTCGCGCAGACAGGTGCCTATGCCGATACCGGGACAACCACGATTTATGCCGGAACATCGGCCGATCAGGTTGGCGAACTGGCAACGATCACCATCGACGAGATGAAGCGCGCCGCCGAAGACATGAGCGAGGAAGAGGTCGCCCGTGCCCGTGCGCAGATGAAGGCGGGCATGCTGATGGGGCTGGAAAGCCCGTCGAACCGGGCCGAACGCTTGGCGCGGCTGGTACAGATCTGGGGCAGGGTGCCCTCGCTCGAGGATACCGTCGCCATGATCGACGCCGTCAGCACCGAGGACGTCCGCGTCTTTGCCGAGCAGATGGCCGTACAGGCCCCGGCAGCGCTGGCGCTCTATGGCCCTGTCTCGGGCGCGCCCACGCTGGCGCAATTGCAGGAGAGGCGTGCGGCGTGATGCTGTTGGGCAGACGCAAGCTGAAACTCGAAACCGAGCGGCTGAGCCTGCGTCCGCCTGTGCATTCCGATTTCAATGACTGGGCCGCGTTGCGGCGGGCGTCGCGAGATTATCTGACCCCGTGGGAGCCGATCTGGGCCCAGGATCACCTGAGCCGCAAATCCTTCACCAACCGGGTCTACTGGGCGCAGCGCTCGGTCGGCAGCAGTACGGCGATCCCGTTGTTCCTGTTTCGCCGCAGCGACAACGTACTGCTGGGGGCGATCACGCTGGACAACATCCGACGTGGCCCGGCGCAGGCCGGAACGCTTGGCTATTGGACGGGTCAAGCGTTTGCCCGGCAGGGGTACATGCGGGAGGCCATCGGCGCGGTTGTGCACCACGCCTTTACCCGCCTTGACCTGAGCCGGATCGAGGCTGCCTGCCTTCCTGAAAACAATGCCTCGCGCGGGTTGCTGGAAAGCTCGGGGTTCAAATACGAAGGCGTGGCGCAGTCGTATCTGCAGATCAACGGGCGCTGGCGGACGCATGTTCTTTATGCCAGCCTGCGTTCGGACCGGCGCGGCAAGACCGACGCCGGGTAGGTGGCCCCACAGGGGCCATCGGGGGCTCTGCCCCCGGCCGCGGCAAGCCGCGTCTCCCCCGGAGATATTTTTGGCCAGATGAACAAGGGGCATGACTTGGTGGCGTTCTGCGCTACACTCTCCTCATGCGCTGGGTGGTTCTGGCATTGATGGTAATCTCGGGAGCGGTGTCGGCGCAGGAGCGGCGGCCGAGCCATTGTATTGCCATTGCAGACGCGGCACCGGGCATTGAGTATCTGCACAAGGCGGCGTGGACCGACCCGGTGCCCGAGTTTTCGGTGCGCATCAGTTACATTGCCCACGCATCCTTTCTGATCCAGACGCGGGGCGGTTTGAACTCGGTCACCGATTTCACCGGTTTCATCGGCGGCGCCGATCTGATTCCCGACGTGGTGACGATGAACCACGCCCACAACACGCACTGGACGGCGCATCCGGATCCTGCCATCCCCCATGTCCTGCCGGGTTGGGGCGAATTCGGGCAGGGGATCGAACACTATCTTGATCTTGGTGAATTGGTGGTGCGCAACGTGTCGACCGATATCCGATCGACCCTGGGTGGGGTCGAGACCAAGGGCAATTCTATTTTCGTATTCGAGGTCGAAGGCCTGTGCATCGGCCATCTGGGGCATCTGCACCATGTCCCCTCGGACGAGCAGTTTGCCGCGTTGGGACGTTTGGATGTGGTGATGGCGGCCGTGGATGGAGGCACGACCATGCCCCTGCCCGAGATGATCACTGTTCTGAAGCGCCTCAAAAGCTCGGTTATCATACCGATGCACTGGTTCTCGGGCTTTTCGCTGGATCGGTTCCTGGTCGACATCCGGGATACATTCCCGGTGGAGCGTGACGGAGTTTCCGAGGTCACGGTGTCGCTCAAGACGCTGCCAGACCGGCCAACTGTCGTGGTGCTGGAGCCGCAATACCTGACTGATCTGGAATAAGACTTGTTGCAGCCGCGTGAGTTGGGCAAGGAAGGGGCATGACACTTTATCCCGCCGATGAAACCCTTGCCCGAAGGATCAAGGCTGAACTGGGTGACGCGATCCTGCGCCCCGTCGCAGCGCGATATCTGGAAGAACCGCGCCGCCGGTTTGCCGGGCATGTCGGCCTGCTGGCCGCGCCGCGCACGGTTCACGAGGTGGCGGGCCTGATCCGCATCGCATCCGACGCACGGGTGTCGGTTGTCCCTTATGGCGGCGGAACGGGACTGGTCGGCGGGCAAGTGATGCCGGACGGACCGCCACCGCTGGTCATATCTCTTGAGCGGATGACGGCCATCAGGGCGGTCTATCCGTCCGAGAACGTGCTGGTGGCCGAGGCTGGGGCGATTCTGGCCGATGTACAGGCAGCTGCCGAAAGCACCGACCGCCTGTTCCCTCTGTCCCTTGCCGCGCAGGGGTCTTGTCGCATCGGCGGGAATCTCGCCACCAATGCAGGCGGGGTGAACGTACTGCGTTACGGCAATGCGCGTGATCTGTGCCTGGGTCTTGAGGCGGTGCTGCCGAATGGCAACATCTGGAACGGGCTCAGCCGGTTGCGCAAGGACAACACCGGCTATGATCTGCGCAACCTGTTGATTGGGTCGGAAGGGACGCTGGGGATCATCACGGCGGCCGCACTGAAGCTGTTTCCGCGCCCGGCCGGTATTGGAACCGCGATGTTTCAAGTGACGTCTGCGCAGGCCGCCATCGATCTTCTGGCGCTTGCGCGGGACCAGGTCGGCGAAGCGGTATCGACGTTCGAACTGATCCACCGGCAGGGGCTGGAGTTTCTGTCCGAAGTTCTGCCCGCCATCCGGCAACCCTTTGCGGTGCCGCCGGAATGGTGTGTGCTGATCGAACTGGGCTTGTCGCGCGGGCTTTCTCCGACAGACACGCTTGCGGACCTTTTCGAACAGGCAAGTCAGCGCGGCTTGGTCAGCGATGGTGTGATTGCCCAGAACGAAACACAGCGTCACGAGTTGTGGTCAGTGCGCGAAGACATCCCCGAGGCGAACCGGATGATCGGCTCGGTCTCCAGCCACGATATCTCGATCCCGATTTCGCGTGTCCCCGAGTTCATTCGGCGCGGCGCGGAGATTGTGGCCGGGCTTGGGCCGTACCGGATCAATTGTTTTGGACATCTCGGGGACGGGAACCTGCACTATAACGTGTTCCCGCCAAAGGGCCGAGACAGGTCCGACTTCGACGCCCAACGGGCCGAGGTCAAGCATGCGGTGCATGAGCTAGTGCACGAATTCGAAGGATCCGTCAGCGCTGAACACGGGGTGGGTCGACTAAAAACGGGTGATCTTGAACGCTATGGAGACCCAGCAAAGCTGTCAGCAATGCGGGCAATCAAAGCGGCACTTGACCTCAAGGGGATCATGAATCCGGGCGCTGTCCTGAAGACATAACTGCGGCCCGTGTGATACGGGCCGCGCACTGCACTTATGAGCCAGGCAGGATCACCTTGTCGATAACGTGGATGACGCCATTGGACGTCTCGATATCGGCCTGAACAACATTCGCATCGTTGATCATCACGCCATTGTCCAGATCGATCGTGACCTCGCCACCCTGAACGGTTGCGGCTTTCATGTCGTCGGACAGGTCACCGGACATCACCTTGCCGGGCACCACGTGGTAGGTCAGAACGGCGACAAGCTGGTCCTTGTTCTCGGGCTTTAGCAGGGTCTCAACCGTGCCTTCGGGCAGGGCAGCAAACGCCTCGTCTGTGGGGGCGAATACGGTGAACGGCCCTTCACCTTTCAACGTGTCGACAAGTTCGGCGGCCTGAACGGCTGCAACGAGGGTTTCAAAGCTTCCGGCGCCGACCGCTGTGTCAACGATGTCCTTGGAATGGCCGTCAGCGTAAGCAGCTGTTCCGACGAAAAGGCTTGCTGCACCGGCGATTGCGAGTTTGCAAAACATGGTCTGTAATCCCTTGATGGAATGCCGTTGTTGGCATCTACCGGGCTACGCGCCGCTCTCAAGAAGAGATCACTGAATATGTCGATAAGTTTGGGTTGAACACAATGTGAACCGCGCTAAGCCGGCGCGGTCGCATATTTCCATTCACGGATTTGTGATTGAATCGAGGCTCACAGCCCCTCGAATTCACACAGGACGTGGACATCCATGCCCATGCCTTCCAGCACCTTGCGGCCGCCCAGATCGGGCAGGTCGATGATGAACGAGCATGACACGATCTCGCCGCCCAGCCGTTCGATCAGCTTGATGCCGGCAGCGGCGGTGCCACCGGTGGCCAGCAGGTCATCGACGACAAGGATCTTTTCACCGGGCTGAATGGCGTCGTCATGGATTTCGACGATCGCCTCGCCGTATTCCAGTTTGTAGTCCTGGCTGATCGTGGTACCGGGCAGCTTGCCTTTCTTGCGGATCGGGACAAACCCGACGCTCAGCTGATGCGCTATCGCTCCGCCCAGGATGAATCCGCGCGCCTCAAGTCCCACGACCTTGTCGATCTGTTCGCCCGCATAAGGGTGCAGCATCTGGTCGATGGCCATGCGAAACCCACGCGGGTCTGCAAACAGGGTGGTGACGTCCCGGAACATGATCCCTTCATGGGGGAAATCAACGATGGTGCGGATATAATCCTTGACCGTAGTGTGTTTGGGCATGCGCGACCCCTTGCCTCGTGCTACGCGGGGTGTTTGGCCTATCCATGCCTTTCACGCAAGCAAAGTTTGGCTTTTCGGGCTCACCTGCGGCGCTTTGGCAGCGCCATGGGAAGGCCGTAGTAGCAGTAACGTCCCACAGGCAGCCACGACAGATGCGGCTTGCGCCAGTTGCGCTGATCTTTCAGGAGAAACGCCTGAGCGACGTTAAGGTCCATTGCTACAAGCCCTACTTTATTGTTATGCACACGATATCTACATTCTCTATGCAATGTATATACAATGCGCAGCTAAAGGAATCGAGAATTTGACGGGGTCCAGAGGCGTGACACAGAAAATCGGTAAAGGTTCTGCCAGGAAAAACAGTCAGTTGGTCCTGCGGCTGGACAGAGATGAGCGTGACGCTTTTGTCGAGTTATGCAAAGAGCTGGACACCTCGGCGGCGCGCGAAATCCGACGCTTCATTCGTGGGTTCATGAAGGAACACGCCGAGGGGTAGCGTCAGGCAGGGCGGCGCAGAATGGCGGTTGCAAATCCCATTCCGATCAACGCCAATCCGCCGAACCGGGTCATGGCGGTGATGACATTGGCACGTCCGATCATCAGGCGCAGTCGGTCGGCCAGCAGCGCATAGGCCAGCGCGTTCAGCCAGGCCAGCCCGACAAATGTAGCAATCAGGATCGTGAACTGCGGGCCCAGCGGGTCATCCGGGCGCAGGAACTGCGGTACAAAAGCGATGAAAAAGGCGATGGACTTGGGGTTCAGCGCCGTCACGGCCGCCGCATGGCCAAAAACGCCGCGCGCCGTCACCTCGCGTTCGGTGCGGACGGTGTTCAGCCCGCCTGACGGGGCGCTGCGCAGAAGTTTGATACCCAGCCAGACCAGATAGGCCGCCCCGACCCATTTCAGAACGGAAAACAAGGTGGCCGAGGCGAGAACCAGTGCCCCAAGTCCCAGCAGGGATGCCGTCATCGCCAGCAGATCGCCAAGCGCCACGCCGGTGGCCGAGGCGACGGCGACACTGCGCCCTTTCGACAAGGCGTAGCTGAGTATCAGCAAAACCGTCGGCCCGGGGATCAGCAGCAGGGCGGTGGAAGCGGCAACAAAGGCCAGCCATAGATCTGTCGACATGAGGCATCCTGTAATTTTGTCTCACAGAAAGACTTGCCGCGCGGTTGCCGTCAAGCCTTACGTGGTTCGGTTGCCCATCGCATAAGCGCCTCAAGCGGGCCCCGCTTGAAGCGGCGGAACCACATCAGGGCAAAAAGCGACGATGCGGCGCAGAACAGCAGTGTGTACCCCACGATCTGCGGCGCGGTCAGGGAACCGTCCAGCAATCCGGCCTCATCAAGAATGCCCATCCCGACCAGGATATGCGCCATGTACAGGGTCAGGCTCTGCCTGCCCGGCGCCACCAGGGCAGGGGCCAGTTTTGAACGCTCGATCACGGGCCATAGTTTGAGTGACAGCCCGATAATCAGACATGCCGTCCCCGTGCCCGCCATTATATAGAACGGACCGGGCGGGATGGATTCGGTGCCCAGCCAGGCCTTCAGTTCGGGGTCGTGGATCAGCATTTGCGGACATTGCGCCAGAACGGCGGCGGCGAAACCCCAGATGATCAGGCGGTGTTGAATGCACAGAGTTTGCAACTGTGTCCTCCCGATCGCCATCCCGATCAGCAAAAACGCGGCCCACGGCAGGACCGGATGCCAGCCATTAAACAGCGCGTTGCGCAGGAACCCGGGCAAGGTCCACAGGTCGGTGTAGGTCAGGGTGGTCCAGTCCCAGCCCCGGTCATAGTCGAAACTGAGCATCGCAAGCACCGACAGTGCGACAATCCCCAACGCGCCCAGCCACAAGCCGCGCGTCGTGGCGGTCAGGAACGCCGCGCCGACAACAAAATACAGCGCGTAGAAATGCAGGATGTCCGCGTCGAACACGGTCATGTTGATCAGGCCCAGCCCGAACAGAAATGCGGCGCGGCGCAACAGCCTACTGGAAGAAATTTGTGACAACCCGATGCCGACCCCGGCCAGCACCACAAACAGCGCAGCCGCGCGCCCCTCAAGCGCGTCGACCAGAGCCGAGGCCCAGTCACGGCCCGGTTCCACGCCGGCTGCAATTCGGAAATTGACCAGCACCATGCCGCAAAAGGCCAAGTAGCGGGCGGCATCCAGCGCCTTGAGACGTGTCATCGGTCCTCACATTTGGTGGTGGCTGGCTAAATATTTGCCGCCACTCGATAATCTTCGTCAACATGGAGAGCTCGCCGTGCGTTTCAACCATGTAAAGTGCGAAACCTGCGCTGGCTGACTTCGTGGCAACAGATTAAGATTCAATAAAGCACTGTACCCGAGCCTTGAAATACGGCTCAAAGCGTCAGACCTGTAATGCAAGCCTGAGTGTCGGAGGGGCCAATGGTAGAGACGCAACACGCAAAACCAGATGGGAAGGTCGCCGGACCGGGTATCGTCCGGATCCGGCGCGCGTTGACCGGGCTCGTTCTGGCCGGGGCCGTTCTGTATATCGGCGCGGTCAGCTACATGTACCTCAACCAGAAGTCACTGCTGTTCAAGCCCGAGGGCGAACTGCCCGAACCTGCTGAGATCGGGCTGGCGGATGTTGATGTGATCTCGCTGCCGATGTCCGACGGCACGGTATTGACGGCCTGGTCCGCGCCTCCGGCCATCGACGGCGCGCCGACCGTTCTGTTCTTTCACGGCCAGTCCGGGAACCTTGGTGACCGGTCCGAACGGTTTCGCGCAATCCTGAACAGCGGATACGGGCTGCTTGCGCCCAGCTATCGCGGGTTTCCCGGAAGCGGGGGCGAGCCATCCGAACGGGCGCTGATTTCCGACGGGGTGCACCTGTTCGACAGGCTGAGCAGCGCTGGCGAGACCGTTGTCCTGCACGGCCAAAGCCTTGGAACCGGGGTCGCGGCCGCGGTGGCCGAACAACGCCCGGATGCCAGACTGCTCGTGCTTGAGGCGCCGTTTACTGCAACGGTCGACGTCGCGGCCGAGCGGTATCCCTGGCTGCCGGTCTCAACCCTGATGAAAGATCAGTTCGCGACGCGGGACATCATCGACGATGTTACTGTGCCGACCCTGATCTTCCACGGCACGATGGACGAAACCATCCCGTTGAATCACGCCCAGGCATTGGCGGCTCTGGCCGGGGGTACGGCGCAGCTTCATGTGATCCCCGACGGTACACATAACGATCTCTGGTCGCGCGGCCTTTGGGACGTGGTCGAACAGAGCCTGACAAAAAACTGACGTCAGAGGATCCGCCCGGCGACCGCATCCAGTTTGGCCAGCAAGGCCGGGTCGCGCTTTTCCGTTGCGGTCAGAATCGCAAACTCCAACGCCCGGTCACAGCCATGCGGGCAGGGCGCACGCTCGGCCCCCAGCAAGGCCGGCAACCCCTTGACCAGCGCGCGGCCCTTTTCCGCATTGCCGGTCAGGGTGGCGATAATCGTGGTCACGTCCACCTCGCCGTGATCCGGATGCCAGCTGTCATAGTCCGTGACCATGGCAACGGATGCGTAACAAAGCTCGGCCTCGCGGGCCAGTTTGGCCTCGGGCATGTTGGTCATGCCGATGACATCACAGCCCCAGTGCTCGCGATACATCTTCGATTCCGCCAGCGAGGAGAACTGCGGCCCCTCCATCGCCAGATAGGTGCCGCCGCGATGCACGGTGATGCCTGCCGATTTGCCTGCGGTCTCGCACGCATCGCCCAGACGCGGGCAGGTGGGATGGGCTACGCTGACATGGGCCACGCAGCCGGTTCCGAAAAAGCTCTTCTCGCGCGCAAAAGTTCGGTCAATGAACTGATCTACAATAACAAAGTCGCCAGGTGCCATGTGTTCGCGAAACGAACCGCAGGCCGAAACCGAGATCACATCCGTTACACCCAGCCGCTTGAGCGCGTCGATATTGGCGCGATAGGGCACCTCGGTCGGCGAATGCACATGCCCCCGTCCGTGCCGGGGCAGGAACGCCATCTCTATCCCCTCAAGCGATCCGGTCAGAATCTGGTCCGACGGTGCCCCCCACGGCGTTTCGACACTGACCCATTGTGCATTTTCCAGCCCGTCAATGTCATAAATGCCCGATCCGCCAATGACGGCTATCTTTGTCTGGGTCACGTCGTTTCTCCGATCCAAAATTTCTTTCCTGAAATTTCTGAGCCGCCAGCGGCCATTTGACAAGTGGTTTCAACCGATTGTGCGCCTGACCCTGTGGACCGTGATCTCGCTATGTGCTCAGCGCATGGCAGGTTCCCGCCAGATGCTGTACCTCGCGGGGGAAATGGCGGGTACAAGGCGCGCTTCGCGCGAACCAATCAAAACCGACAGGACCGTCCAATGCCCCGAGCCTTGCTGGCAAGTTTTGCCAATCGCCTTGCCATACCCGATCTGCGCTGGATGCCGGACGAAGGCTTCACCCTGTCGCGTATCCGGATCGAGCTGCTTTCGGGGCTGACCGTCGCCCTGGCACTGGTGCCCGAGGCCGTGGCTTTTGCCTTCGTTGCTGGCGTACACCCCCTGGTCGGGTTGTATGCCGCGTTCCTTGTCGGTCTGATCACCGCTCTGATCGGCGGTCGTCCCGGCATGATCTCGGGTGCAACCGGCGCTCTGGCTGTGGTCATGGTCGCGCTGGTGGCGGAGCACGGGGTTGAGTATCTGTTCGCCACGGTTGTTCTGATGGGTATCCTGCAAGTCATTGCGGGGGCGATGCATTGGGGGCGGTTTATCCGACTGGTGCCGCATCCGGTGATGCTGGGCTTCGTGAACGGACTGGCGATTGTGATTTTTCTGGCCCAGATGGGGCAGTTCAAGGTGCCGGGAACCATGGAAAACACCGGTCACGGCATGGGCGGCGGTGAATGGCTGTCGGGCATGCAACTTTATACCATGCTGGGTCTTGTTGCTCTGACCATGGCGGTCATCTGGGTGATGCCACGTATCACGCGTATTGTGCCGGCCCCGCTGGCTGGCATCGTGGTTGTCGCCGCACTGGTGATCGGCTTTGGGCTGGACGTGCCGCGCGTCGGCGATCTGGCCTCGATCGAAGGCGGCTTGCCCGCCTTCCACATCCCGATGGTGCCGTTGAACTGGGAAACCTTCGAGATCATTCTGCCTTATGCAGTCATTCTGGCCGCGATCGGATTGATCGAATCCCTTCTGACCCTGAACCTCGTGGGCGAGATAACAGGCAAACGCGGTGGCGCATCGCAGGAATGTATCGCGCAGGGCGCAGCCAACGTCGTGACCGGATTCTTCGGCGGCATGGGTGGCTGTGCAATGATCGGCCAGTCGATGATCAACGTGAAATCTGGAGGGCGTACACGTGTCGCGGGGATCGCGGCCGCCCTGTTCCTGCTGGTGTTCATCCTGTTTGCCGCCCCCCTGATCGAACAGATCCCGCTGGCGGCACTGGTGGGTGTGATGTTCATGGTCGTGATCGGCACCTTCGCGTGGAACTCGTTCAACATCATGCGCAAAGTGCCTCTGACAGACGCGTTTGTGATCGTTCTGGTCACCGTCGTGACGGTCATGGAGGACCTCGCGGTCGCCGTTGTCGTCGGCGTGATTGTCTCGGCGCTGGCCTATGCCTGGAACAACGCCAAACGCATCCACGCGGTCACCCGCGATTCCGAGACTGAAAAAGGCGCCAAGGTCTATGAAATTCAGGGGCCGCTGTTCTTTGGGTCGTCGGAGGGCTTCCTCGAAATCTTCGACGTGCCGAACGACCCCGAAACCGTGATTATCGATTTCGCCGCAAGCCGGGTTGTAGATCAGTCCGCCTTGCAGGCCATCGAGAATATCGCGGCCAAATACGAGGCGGCAGACAAGCGGGTCATGCTGCGCCACCTGAGCCGGGATTGCCACAAATTGCTCAACAAAGCCGGACATCTGATGGTCGATAGCGACGACGACCCGGATTATGAACTGGCGGTCGACTATTCGGTCCGTACCGGCATATTGGGCGGCCACTAATTTTTGCGAGGCTCTGCCTCGCGCTCCGGGATATTTGGGGCCAGATGAATGAAGGATCCGTTTCTTCATCTGGCCGAAAATATCCCCGGGGGAGTCGCGGCTTGCCGCGGCGGGGGCAGCGCCCCCCTTGTTCTGCGCCCTCAATCGTCCGGGCGTTCGAGCGCGAACAGCTCAGTAACAACCGAGTAGTCCCGATATCCCAGACGGGCCAGCGGTTTGAACGAGGTGACGTCAAATCGCCCGTCGCGGATATGCGCGTCATCGAGATGAACACCGATGACTTCTCCGAACACCACCCGGTTGGCCTCTCCGGGCAGGGTCACGATCTTTGTCAATCGGCATTCCAGAGCCGCAGGCGCGCCCTTGATCCGGGCGCAGGGGATGGTTTCACACTTGATCGGTGTCAGCCCGGCATGGGCGAATTCGTCAATTTCCTTCGGCAGACCTGCCGAACTGGCATTCATGGCATCCTGATCGGCATGCGCCACGACGTTCACGCAGAAAACGCCGGTGGCCTCGATATTGGCAATAGTGTCCTTGCCGCCGTCCTGATCGTGCTTGGTGCCGGTTGTGGCAAACATTACCTGAGGCGGCGTATAGGCGACCCCGTTGAAGAAAGAATAAGGCGCCAGGTTGTTGACCCCTTCCGCATCGCGCGTCGAAATCCAGCCGATCGGGCGGGGGGTGATGATGGCGTTGAAGGGGTTGTGCGGCAGGCCGTGGCCGTCTTCGGGGCGATAGAACATCAAGGTCTCCAAGCGTTTGCCCAAGGCGTATCGAAGTGCTAGGGCGAATTCCAGCAAGGAAAAGAGGGCGCGCGTGCAGCAATTCAAGATCAGGCCGGAACAGCCGGATGACTGGTGGGAGGTCGAGGCGCTTTATGACCTGTGCTTTGCCCCCGGTCGCGAGGCTCTGTCTTCCTATCGTCTGCGCGATGATGTGCCACCGGTGGCGGGCCTGTCGCTTGTTGCCCGCGACGGGCAGGGTATTCTGGCCGGTGCGATCCGGTTCTGGCCGGTCCATGTCGGCGATCATGATGCATTGTTGCTGGGTCCGGTGGCGGTTCACCCGACCCATCAGGGCGAGGGTCTTGGCGGTTTCCTGATCCACGAGGGGTTGCTGGCCGGGCGCGAGAAAGGCTGGGCGCGGGTCATGCTGGTGGGGGACGCGCCCTATTACTCGCGGTTTGGTTTTTCGCTGCTGAAGCATGTGGAAATGCCGCCGCCAACCAATCCTGACCGTGTTTTGGGGCTGGAACTTGTGCCCGGCAAATGGGGCGGGGTGCAGGGCCTCGTATCACGCTGGACCCGCTGAACTATTGAAACTGCCCTGCTGAGTGCCGATCTTTCTGACTGAGGAGGAGGCAGATGCAGAACGTGGTTCTTGTTGAAGAACTGGATGCCGACGCTGAACTGGATCGGCTTGCAGGGCATTACCGGTCCGCCGGTGGCGCGGGGGTGAAACTGCTTAATGCGCTTGGCGGATCAGCAGAATCTCTGCTGGATCAGTTGCCTGAGCCCGTGCGTCTGGGTCTGACCGGCGCGACGGAGCAGGCGCTTTGGATTGCCATGCATGCCGCAGAAGGATCGCGCCGGGCGATACCCGACCAGCAACCTTGGGTGAATACCGTCGTCAGCACGGCCATGGGAGCGGCAGGTGGTATGGGCGGTCTGTCGACGGCCCTGATGGAGCTGCCCGCGACAACGGCCATGCTGCTGCGTGCCATTCAGGGGGCCGCTGCCCGAGAAGGATTTGACCCGTCCGAAGAAGGTGTGAAATTCGATTGCGTCCGGGTCCTGTCTGCCGCAGGGCCCCTGTCAGATGATGACGGGGCTGATCTGGGGTTCTATTCCGTGCGCCTGACGTTGACCGGACCGGCCATGCAGCGCCTGATCGCGGCGGTTGCACCGCGCCTGTCGGTGGTTCTGGGCCAGAAACTGGCGGCCCAGTCCATTCCGGTTCTGGGTGCTTTGGCCGGAGGCAGCACGAACTATGTCTATTCCCGTTACTATCAACAGATTGCCCGTGTCCATTTCGGATTGCGCCGACTGGCGGTGGATGCTGACATCCCGCATGACGAACTTGTGCGCCGCTTGGCTTCGCGAATGAAATAACGCCCGACTTTTGCAGTCCCGCTTGGTAAGTACCGCATCATGTGGTATGTTTACCCTCAGCAGACCCAAAATAAGAGCAGAAATTCGGTCTGAAAAACAGGCGTTAATACCATTTGAAAGGCGGTAGCGTGAACAACGCGAAGCATTCGCCAACTTCTCGGCGCAAGGCCGGGGCTTGTCCTGTGCATTCACAGGCGGCAGCGCTGTGCTACCGGATTCATCAAAACCGGCCCGAGATCCTTTTGATTACCACCCGCCGTTCCGGGCGCTGGATCATACCCAAAGGCTGGCCTATCCTGGGGCTCAGCCCGTCAGAAACCGCCGAGCGGGAGGCGTGGGAAGAAGCGGGCGCCGTCGGTCGGTGCGACAAAAAGGCGATGGGGCGGTATACTTACATCAAGCACCGTTCCAAGAAACGGACACTTCTGTGCGAAGTTGATGTGTTCGCGATGCTGGTAAGCTCACTGGCTTCGGATTTCCCGGAAAGCGACGAGCGCAAGCGGGAATGGTGCGTTCCGGAAAAGGCTGCTTTAAGGGTCAATTCGCCGGAACTTTCCGTATTGTTGCGGGATTTTGGGCAATATCCCTGCCAACTTCTGGCCGGAAGGGCTTGATATTACGGTATTGGTCGGTATCTATTTTGTAACACGTATTTTGGGCGAAACATGATTCAGTACGCATTGAAATGCAGCAACGGCCATACATTTGAAAGTTGGTTTCAATCGGCCGCCGCCTACGACAAACTTGCAGCTGCGGGCATGGTGACATGCGCGGTTTGCGGCTGTGTGCAGGTGGAAAAGGCGATCATGACCCCCCGTGTCCGGCCCGCCCGCAATGCCGTGGCGCGCCCGGAACCCGCGCCGGCCGAGCCCGCGCCGATCAATGTTGCAAAACCATCGCTTGAGATCGAAAAGATCCTGACGCAACTGCGCCGCCAGGTAGAAGAGAATTCGGATTACGTCGGTAAGGACTTCGCATCCGAGGCCCGCAAGATCCACCTCGGCGAAGCGCCCGACCGTGCCATCTATGGCGAGGCCAAGGCGGAAGAGGCCAAGGCCCTGATCGAGGACGGTGTTCCGGTCGCCCCGCTGCCATTCGTTCCCAGCCGAAAGACGAACTGACCGGTGCGCGTTGTGATCACCGGGGCCAATCGCGGTATTGGAAAGGCGCTGGCCGAAAGGTACCGGAACAGGGGTGATGACGTCATCGGAACCGCGCGCGATGACAGTGCGCAGATTAAGCTGGACGTCGCAGAACCCGCTCATCACGCTGCCATGGCTGAACGGCTGATTGGTCAACCTGTTGATCTGCTGATCTGCAATGCAGGCGTCTATCTCGACAAAGGACATGGCATCGAAAAATATCCGGCAGACATGTGGGCGCAGACATTCGCGACCAATGTCACCGGCGTCTTTCTGACGGTCCAGTCCCTGTTGCCGAACCTGCGTGCGGCCAGAGGCAGGATCGCAATTCTGTCCTCGCAAATGGCTTCGCACACGCGCGCGCCCGGTGGCAGCTACATCTACCGTGCGTCCAAGGCCGCCGCGCTGAATCTGGGGCGGAATCTGGCGGCAGATCTGCAGGGTGAGGGCATTGCCGTCGGCATCTATCACCCCGGCTGGGTGCAGACCGATATGGGTGGCTCGGCGGCCGCCATCACCGTGGATCAGGCCGTTGAGGGCCTGCTCGAACGTTTCGACACGCTGAACCTGGACAGTTCAGGGTGTTTTGAAACCTATGACGGTCAGGCGCACCCTTACTGAGTGGCCAGTGCCGCCTTGGGAATCTCGTAAACCTCGCCGGGGTCGATGAAGATCACCATCATGTCGCCACGCGTTTCGGAGGTGATTTTCGATGTCGAGCTGCTGGATTCCGGCTCGCCATTGGTGAAATAGATCTGCCGCACTTCGCCGGTGCTCAGTTGCACGGCCAGTGTCGCGGTTCCATCGTCGCGGCGACGCAGCTCGGCATTGCACGAGCGCAGAGGTTCACCGGCAATGGCGGCGCAGGGAACGGTACCCAGTGCGTTCTTGCCATCGGTTCCGGCCAGTGTCGCGGATTGAGCAAGAGCGGACGAGGACAAAAGGGCAAAGGCAGCAGCAAGACGGTACATGAAAAAACCTCGTGAAGGATGTGTCAGACGCAGGCTGGCACCGCAGGAACCCATTGTAAAGTCGGCCTGCGCGCCAATCAGGACATCTTTGCGCCCTTGCCCTTGCGCCCCCCCTCGCTTATGAGGCTCGGGACCAGAAATAAAAGGCGCGGAGACACCTGCCCCCATGCCCGTACTCGTGATGAAATTCGGTGGCACTTCGGTTGCCAATCTCGACCGCATCCGCCGCGCGGCCAAGCGCGTGGGCGTTGAAGTGGCAAAGGGCTATGACGTGATCGTCATTGTCTCGGCCATGTCGGGCAAGACCAACGAACTGGTGGGCTGGGTCGACGAAACATCGCCGTTGTACGATGCGCGCGAATATGATGCGGTCGTATCTTCAGGGGAAAACGTTACTGCTGGCCTGATGGCGCTGACACTGCAGGAAATGGACGTGCCCGCGCGCAGCTGGCAGGGCTGGCAGGTTCCGCTGCTGACCACAAGCGCACACAGTCAGGCCCGGATCGAAGACATTCCGACCGGCAACATCAACCAGAAATTCGCCGAAGGCATGAAGGTTGCTGTGGTTGCAGGCTTTCAGGGCATCAGCCCCGAGGGTCGGATCACCACGCTGGGCCGGGGTGGTTCGGACACCACGGCAGTGGCCTTTGCCGCAGCCTTCGATGCCGAACGCTGCGACATTTATACGGACGTGGACGGGGTCTACACCACGGATCCGCGCATCTGTGAAAAAGCGCGCAAGCTGGACCGGATCGCGTTCGAAGAGATGCTGGAACTGGCCTCGCTGGGGGCGAAGGTCTTGCAGACCCGTTCGGTCGAACTGGCCATGCGTTACAAGGTGAAACTGCGCGTTCTTTCAAGTTTCGAAGAACAATCCGACGAGGCCGGCACTCTGGTCTGCGACGAGGAGGATATCATGGAATCCAATGTTGTGGCCGGTGTGGCCTATTCCCGCGACGAAGCCAAAATGACCGTGGTGTCCGTGGCCGACCGCCCCGGCATCGCCACGACCATCTTCACCGCGCTCAGCGACGAAGGCGTGAATGTCGACATGATCGTTCAGAACATTTCGGACGAAGGCCGGACCGACATGACGTTCTCTTGCCCGACCGACCAGGTTGCCCGCGCCGAAAAGGCATTGCATGCCATCAAGGAAAAGGGCGAGTTGAACTACGCTGAGTTAGTCACCGACAATGACGTCTGCAAGGTATCGGTTGTCGGTATCGGTATGCGTTCGCAATCGGGTGTGGCTGCGAAAATGTTCAAGGTACTCTCGGAAGAGGGGATCAACATTAAGGTCATTACAACCTCCGAGATCAAGATTTCTGTTCTGGTCGACCGGAAATACATGGAACTTGCTGTTCAGGCACTGCATGATGCCTTTGAACTGGACAAGGCGGCCTGAGCATTTCAGCCAAGGGTTTTGCCTGACACCGTAAATTGGTTTGGCCATGGCGGACGGCACCGAAACTGAATCCCGCAAGCTGCTGGGGCGGCTGCGCGAAGAAATGGCGAGCGAGGCCGCCGGTCAGGAACGACTTGACCGGATCACGCATCTGATCGCCGACAGTATCCGGGCCGAGGTCTGCTCGATCTACCTGTTCCGCGATCAGGAAACGCTGGAGCTGTGCGCCACCGAAGGGCTGTCGCCCGAGGCGGTGCACAAGACCCGCATGCGCATGGGTGAAGGTCTGGTGGGCCGGGTGGCGAAATCGGGCAAGGTGGTCAACACTGCAAACGCTCCTTCGGCGAAGGGCTTCCGCTATATGCCGGAAACGGGTGAGGAGCGGTTTTCGTCCTTCCTGGGCGTTCCGGTGCAAAGGCTTGGCGAAAAACTGGGTGTGCTGGTCGTGCAATCACGCGAGGCGCGCGAGTTTTCCGCCGACGAGATTTATGCGCTGGAAGTGGTCGCGATGGTTCTGGCCGAGATGGCCGAGCTTGGCGCCTTTGTCGGCGAGGGCGCGGCCCTGTCGCCGCTGCACCAGCAATCGGTCCAGCTGACCGGTGGTCCGGCGCAGGAAGGATCTGCCGAAGGCCATGTCTGGCTGCATGAACCGCGCGTTGTCGTGACAAACCCGATCGCGGACGATCCCCACCGCGAACGCGAGCGCCTGACCGAAGCGGTCGATGAATTGCGCGTGGGCGTCGACAAGATGCTCGAAATCTCGCAGGGCGGCGACAAGGAGCAGCTGCAGGTTCTGGAAGCCTATCGCATGTTTGCCAACTCCAAGGGCTGGATGCGCCGGATGGAGGAAGACATCGCCCGCGGTCTCAGCGCCGAAGCTGCGGTGGAAAAGGAACAGTCTCAGGCCCGCGCGCGGATGGAGCAGGTGACAGATCCGTACCTGCGTGAACGGCTGGCCGACCTTGACGATCTCAGCAATCGGCTGCTGCGCATTCTGACCGGGCAGGGCAACACCAACGGGGCGGATCTGCCGCCCGATCCGATCCTGATTGCCCGCAATATCGGTCCAGGCGATCTTCTGGAATACGGGCGGTCGCTGAAAGGCATCGTTCTCGAGGAAGGCTCTGTCGGCAGCCACGCCACCATCGTCGCCCGGGCACTGGCGATTCCGCTTGTGGTGCATGTCGGTCGCATCACGACCGAGGCTCTGAACGGAGACCACATTCTGGTCGACGGCGACAACGGCGTCGTGCATCTGCGCCCCGAAGACACAGTAGTCAGCGCCTTCCGCGACAAGATCGCCATGCAGGCCAAGGCGCAGGAACGCTACGCCTCGATTCGCGATACCCCGACCGTTACCCGCGATGGAGAGCGGATCCATCTGGTGATGAACGCGGGCCTTATGGCCGACCTGCCGTCGCTGGGCAACTCCGGGGCCGAAGGCGTGGGACTGTTCCGGACCGAGCTGCAATTCCTGATCCGCAACCAGATGCCCAAACGATCGGAACTGGTGACTCAATATCAGCGTGTGCTGGATGCGGCGGGGGAAAAGCGCGTGGTGTTCCGCACGCTGGATATCGGGTCCGACAAGGTTCTGCCTTACATGAAGCACGTGGCCGAACCGAACCCGGCTTTGGGTTGGCGTGCGATCCGCGTGGGTCTGGACAAGCGCGGCGTGATGCGCATGCAGTTGCAGGCGCTGCTGCGCGCTGCCAACGGCCGCCCGCTAACCATCATGTTCCCGTTCGTGGCGCAGGCCGACGAATTCCGCGAAGCCCGCTGGGAGGTCAACAAAACCATCGAGCGGGAGAAACGTCTGGGCCATGTCCTGCCCGAGTCGCTTGAAGTGGGCGCGATGCTTGAAACGCCGTCGCTGGCCTTCGCCCCGCAAAAATTCTTTGACGAGGTCGATTTCATTTCGATCGGCGGCAACGACCTGAAACAGTTCTTCTTTGCGGCCGACCGCGAAAACGAACTTGTGCGCCGCCGTTATGACACGCTGAACGTCAGCTTCCTCAGCTTCATCGAACGTATTGTCGAGCGTTGCAACATCTCGAACACACCGCTCAGTTTCTGCGGCGAGGACGCCGGACGCCCGGTTGAGGCGCTGTGCCTTGCGGCCATGGGCATCCGGTCGCTGTCGATGCGTCCGGCCTCGATCGGCCCGGTCAAAAGCGTTCTGCTTCGGGCAAACCTGCAGGAAGTGCGCAAGATCATCGCCGATGCCCGGCATCGCGGCGAACAGTCGGTGCGGCCCTCGGTTATGGAGTGGTTGCGAAATCAGGGTTGATCTTTGAGCCCATTTTGCCTATTCACCTCACGAGTGTTAGCGATAACATAACCTACGATACCGGTATTGCAGCGATCTGGTGCTAAGGTGATCCGAATGTGTTCTGAAGGAGCCCGGTCATGGTTTCACGCGTAATTCCCGTCAACCCGTTCGACCTTGTTCTGTTTGGTGCATCAGGCGATCTGGCGCAGCGCAAGATCCTTCCGGGCCTTTATCACCGTTTCGAAGTCGGGCAGATGCCGGACGAGGCGCGGATCATCGGCACCGCCCGCACGGAAATGGACAGCGACGGTTTCCGCGATCAGGTGCGCGCATCGATGCAGGAATTCGCGCCCGAGTTCAAAGCAGAAACGCTGGATCGTTTTCTCGAGCGGGTGGAATACGTACCTGTCGACGCGCTGGGCGAAAAGGGCTGGGACAAGCTCGGCAAGGTCCTGCGCGACGATGTTGTCCGGGCGTTCTATCTGTCGGTGGGGCCCAGCCTGTTTGCCGGGATTGCGCAGCGGCTGCAGGATACCGGCCTGGCCACGCCGGACAGCCGTATCGTGGTGGAAAAACCCTTTGGCCACGATCTGGCCTCGGCCCGCGCCCTGAATGAGGGGCTGCGCGCCTGTTTCGAGGAACATCAGATTTATCGGATCGACCATTATCTGGGCAAGGAAACCGTGCAGAACCTGATGGCTCTGCGCTTTGCCAATTCCCTGTTCGAGCCGCTTTGGAACTCCACCCATATCGATCACGTTCAGATCACCGTGGCCGAAACGGTAGGGGTCGAGGGGCGCGGTGCGTACTACGATCAGTCCGGCGCCATGCGGGACATGATCCAGAACCACCTGGTCCAGCTTCTGTGCCTGACCGCGATGGAGCCGCCCTCGAAATTCTCGCCCAATTCGGTACGTGACGAAAAGGTAAAGGTGATCGAGGCGCTGGAACCCGTCGCACCGGCGGACATTGCCCGCGGTCAATACCGGGCGGTTCATGGCAAAGGCGGCTATGTCGATCATGTCGGCAACCCCGCCAGCCGCACCGAAAGCTTCATCGCGCTGAAGGTCCATCTGGGCAACTGGCGCTGGGCGGGCGTGCCGTTCTATCTGCGCACCGGAAAACGCCTGCGCGCCCGAGAATCCGAGATCGCGGTGTTTTTCCGTGACCCGCCACACACGATTTTCCCCAATGTCGGTCACTTGCGCGGCAACGTATTGGTGATCCGCCTGCAACCGGACGAAGGCATCACACTGCGAACCACCATCAAGGATCCCGGTCCGGGCGGTTTCCGCCTGTCGGATGTGGCGCTGGACATGAGCTTTGCTGACGCCCTGGGCGCCGAAGCACAAGCGCCGGACGCGTACGAGCGTCTGGTGATGGACGTCATCCGAGGCGACCAGACCCTGTTCATGCGCGGGGACGAGGCCGAGGCCGCCTGGGCCTGGGTCGACCCGATCATTCAGGGCTGGGAAAACCGCGGTGACCGCCCGGCGCGTTACGATCAGGGCAGCTCTGGCCCCGAGGAAGCATTGATGCTGATGCATCGCGATGGTCGCCGCTGGCGTCAGATCGGAGGTTAAACATGGTTCACTCTGTCATCACCGATGTCACCCAACGGATCATTGATCGCAGCGCGCCCCTGCGCGGTCCTCATCTGGATCGGATGGAGCAGGCAAGATCAAAAGGCGCGGCCCGCGCACACCTGTCCTGCAGCGGTCAGGCCCACGCCTATGCGGGCGCGGGACCGGATCAACAGGCCATGGTCACCGGAACCGCCGGGAATCTGGGGATCGTTACGGCCTATAACGACATGCTTTCCGCCCATCAGCCGTTCGAACGCTACCCGGCCCTGATCCGCGATGCGATCCGCGCGGCGGGTGGCACGGCGCAGGTCGCGGGCGGTGTACCGGCCATGTGCGACGGCGTCACGCAGGGCGAGGCCGGAATGGAGCTGTCGCTGTTTTCCCGCGATGTCATCGCGCTGGCCACAGGTGTGGCCCTCAGCCACAACACGTTTGACGCTGCCGTCTTTCTGGGTGTCTGTGACAAGATCGTCCCCGGTCTGGTGATCGGTGCGCAGTCATTCGGCCACCTGCCGGCGGTCTTCCTGCCAGCCGGTCCCATGACCAGCGGGTTGCCCAACGACGAAAAAGCCAGGGTCCGCCAACAATTCGCCGCCGGCGAGGTCGGGCGCGATGCGCTCATGGCCGCTGAGATGGCCGCTTATCACGGCCCCGGCACCTGCACCTTCTATGGCACCGCCAACACCAACCAGATGCTGATGGAGTTCATGGGCCTGCATCTGCCGGGCTCCAGCTTCGTCAATCCCAACACACCCTTGCGCGACGCCCTGACCGAAGAAGGCGCCCGTCGCGCCCTGTCGCTGAGTGCGTTGGGCAACAACTACACGCCGGTCTATCAGATCCTGGACGAGCGCGCCTTTGTGAACGGCATCGTCGGGCTGATGGCCACCGGCGGCTCGACCAACCTGCTGATCCACCTGATCGCGATGGCGCGGGCAGGCGGTATAGTTCTGGATTGGCAGGATTTTTCCGACATTTCTGCCGTCGTTCCCCTGGTTGCGCGGGTCTATCCAAACGGCCTGGCCGACGTAAACCATTTCCACGCCGCAGGCGGTCTGGGCTATTGCATCGGAACCCTGTTGGAAGACGGCCTGCTGCATCCCGATACGCTGACCGTTGCGGGGCACGGCCTGCACAACTACACCAAAGAACCCAAGCTGGTCGGTGGCGAACTGATCTGGGAAGACGGCGCGGGCCACAGCCTGAACGAAAAGATCGTGCGCCCGGCCAAAGACCCGTTCCAGCCCACTGGCGGCCTGTCCCGCCTGACCGGCAATCTGGGTACCGCCGTCATGAAGGTCTCCGCCGTCGCCCCTGAACACCAGGTGGTCGAGGCCCCGGTCCGCGTGTTCCACGATCAGGACAAGGTCAAAGCCGCCTTCAAGGCCGGAGAATTCACCGGTGACGTCATTGTCGTCGTCCGCTTTCAGGGTCCAAAGGCCAACGGCATGCCCGAACTGCACTCGCTGACGCCGATCCTGTCGATCCTGCAGGGCAGGGGACAAAAGGTGGCGCTGGTCACCGATGGCCGCATGTCCGGTGCGTCCGGCAAAGTCCCCGCTGCGATCCATGTCTGCCCCGAGGCGCTGGATGGCGGTGCCATCGCGTATCTGCAGGACGGCGACCTGCTGCGCGTCGATGCCGTGAAGGGGGAGTTGGAGATTCTGACGCCCGGCGTTCTGGACCGCACACCAGTCACCGCCGACCTTTCGGCCAACCAACACGGCACCGGGCGGGACCTGTTTGCGGCGTTCCGCGGTAACGTCGGCTCAGCCGATGCTGGCGCCAGTATTTTCGGAGCCTGAGCCATGACATCCAAAACCCAACGTACCCGCGAAATCTGCGCCCTGGCACCCATTGTCCCGGTACTTGTGATCGACGATGCGGCACAGGCCGGCCCGCTAGCCGAAGCGCTCGTGGCCGGTGGTCTGCCCGCGCTCGAGGTTACCTTGCGTACGCCTGCCGCATTGGACGCCATCCGCGCCATGGCGCAGGTGCCCGGCGGTGTTGTTGGCGCGGGTACGCTGGTCACGCCTGATGATGTGCGGGCGGCGAAAGAGGCGGGCGCGCAGTTCGGCGTCTCACCCGGTGCAACCGACGCCCTGATTGCCGCCTGCGAGGTCGAGGGTCTGCCCCTGCTGCCCGGCGCTGCCACCGCCAGCGAAGCGATGCGCCTGCTGGAACAGGGCTATGACATGCTGAAATTCTTCCCGGCCGAGGCCTCGGGAGGCGCGCCTGCGCTGAAAGCCATCGGTGCGCCCCTGCCGCAGATAAGCTTCTGCCCGACCGGTGGCGTCTCGCCCACGAATGCGCGCGATTACCTGTCGCTGTCCAACGTTGTCTGCGCTGGCGGCAGTTGGGTTGCGCCAAAGCAAATGGTGCTGAATCGCGACTGGGCAGGTATCGAGTCACTTGCGCGCGAGGCCTCGCAACTGGTGGATTGACGCGGCCGCAACCTGCGTTAGGTTAGGCGCCAATTCAGGCAAGGCGACCCATGACACAGCAAGTTTCCCTCGCGCGGGGGCGCGAATATCTGGCCATTCCCGGCCCCTCGGTCATGCCCGATGCGGTGCTGCAGGCCATGCATCGCCCATCGCCCAATATCTACGACGGCGAGCTGATCGACATGATGCCGGCGCTGACCGCCGACCTGCGCCGCGTCGCGCGCACGCAGCATGACGTGGCCATCTATATCGCCAACGGCCACGGCACGTGGGAGGCCGCGCTGTCCAATGTGATCGCATCGGGAGAAACCGTTCTGGCCCCTGCGTCGGGCCGGTTTACCCATGGCTGGGCCGAAATGGCCGAGGGCATCGGAGCGCAGGTCGACCTGATCGATTTCGGAACCGCCTCGCCGTGGGATTTTGACCGGATCGCCGAGGCCCTGCGCGCCGATAAAGAACACCGCTACAAGGCGTTGCTGGCGGTTCATGTCGATACCTCCAGTTCGGTGCGCAACGACATCCCGGCCCTACGCGCCCTGCTGGACGAACTTGAACACCCCGCGCTGCTTATGGCCGATTGCATCGCCTCGCTGGGCTGCGAACGGTTCGAGATGGATCACTGGGGGGTCGATGTCATGGTCACGGCCTGCCAGAAGGGCCTGATGACCCCCGCAGGTACGGGTTTTGTTTTCTTTAATGAAAAAGCACAAGCCAAACGCGCAGCCATGCCTCGCGTGTCGCAATACTGGGACTGGCAGCCGCGGGCCAACCCCGACCTGTTCTACCAGTATTTCAACGGCACTGCGCCGACGCATCACCTTTACGGTCTGCGCGCCGCGCTGGACCTGATCCATGCCGAAGGGCTCGACCAGGTGTGGGCCCGCCATGAACGCCTTGCACACGCGATCTGGAGCACTTGTGAGATTTGGGCGCAGGGCGGTGCGCTGCAGCTCAATGTCGCCGACCGCGCCTTTCGCAGCCACGCCGTGACGGCCCTGCGCCTGACCGACGGTCAGGGCACGCCGCTGCGCAGCTTTACCGAGCGAGAGCTGGGTTTGACCTTGGGAATCGGTCTGGGGATGGAGGACTGGGACGGCTGTTTCCGGCTTGGCCACATGGGCCATGTGAACGCTCAGATGGTTATGGCAATGCTGGGCGGAATGGAAACCGCCATGGCCGCCCTGAATATCCCGCGCGGCAAAGGGGCGCTCGAAGCTGCGGCAGCAACGCTGGCGGGCTAGTCCGAAAAGAACCGTCTCTTCATCTGGCCAAAAATATCCTCGGGGGGGATCGCGCCTAGGGCGCGATTGGGGGGCAGACAGCCCCCCGGCACAGCGCTTCAGGCCGGTTCCGCCCTAGCCGCTGCAAGCGCCCCGGGCAGCGCGGCCGCAAAGGCATCCAGATCGGCCGCCGCGCCGCAACTAACCCGAATGCAGCGGTTCTGTGGTGCGGCAAAGGGCATCCGCACAAAGATACCTTGCGCCACCAGCGCATCCAGAACCGCTTTGGCAAAAACCCCATCCCGCCCGCAATCGATGGCAACAAAATTGGTGGCCGATGGCAGGGGCACCAACCCGTTCTCCCGCGCGATTGCGTCAATCCTATCGCGCGCCTCGGCAATCCGCCCCTGAACGTCGGACAGCCATGCGTCATCTTGCAATGCCGCCAGCGCCCCGGCCTGCGCCGCCCGGTTCATTCCGAAGTGATTGCGCACCTTGTTGAAGGCTGCTATCAGCCCCGGTGCTGCAATGGCGTAACCGACCCGTGCCCCGGCCATTCCATACCCCTTGGAAAAAGTCCGCATCCGGATCACGCGCGGATCGTCCGCCGCGACCGGTGCCCCTGTTCCTTCCGGCGCACATTCGACATAGGCCTCGTCAAGCACCAGCAGGCAGCCATCGGGCAATTCGTCCAGCGCGGTCACGATATCGGCACCCGCATGCCAGCTTCCCATCGGATTGTCGGGATTGGCCAGGTAGACCAGCTTGGCATCCACTTCTGCCGCCTTGGCAAACAGCGCCACCGGATCTTCTTGATCCTTTGCATAAGGCACCTTGTGAAGCACGCCGCCAAAGCCTGCGACATGGTAATTGAAGGTCGGATAGGCCCCGTCCGAGGTCACAACCGCATCCCCCGGCTCGACAAGCAGCCGAACCAGATAGCCCAATAGCCCGTCGATCCCTTCACCCACCACGATATTCTTCACGGACACGGCGTGATGATCGGCCAGGGCGTGGCGCAGATCGTGGTTTTCGGGATCGCCATACATCCAGATCTCGCTCGCGGCCCGTTGCATCGCCTCAATGGCGCGGGGCGAGGGACCAAACACGCTCTCATTCGCGCCCAGTCGGGCCACGAACGGGGCACCGCGATCACGCTCCTGCGTTTCGGGCCCGACAAACGGGACGGTGGCAGGCAGGGATCGGGCAAGCGGGGTGTAGCGCGGATCAGTCATATGCGCAGATAAGCGCAGGGCGGCGGGTTGGGCAAGCATCAGGTCAGATGATCTGCCCTCACGTCGTGGTGGAACTGGCCATGCCTTTCAGGGCATGATCGGCGAAACAGGATCTGGGAGGCCTCGCATGGCGCGCGTATCCGTTGAATACAAAGACCACATTGCCCACGTCACGCTGACCCGGGGCGACAAGATGAACGCGCTGGATGATGCGATGATCAAGGCGATCCTGGCCGCCGGTCAGGAAGTCGCGGCCTCTGACGCAAGGGCCGTTGTTCTGTCGGGCGAAGGCAAAAGCTTCTGCGCAGGTCTCGACATGGCAAGCTTTGCCAAGATGGCCCATATGGACCCGACTGAATGGCTGATGACGCGCAGCCACCATGACGCCAACGAGATGCAGGAGCTTGCGCTGATCTGGCGGCGGGTGCCGGTGCCGGTGATCTGCGCCATTCAGGGCGTGGCCTATGGCGGCGGTTTACAAATCGCCCTGGGCGCGGATATCCGTATCGCCCATCCCGAAAGCAAGCTGGCCGTGATGGAGATGAAATGGGGCATTATCCCCGACATGGGCGGGATGGTCCTGTTGCCGCAACTCGTCCGCTCGGACGTGTTGCGCCTGCTGACCTATACAGCCCGCCCCATCGGGGCCCAGCAAGCCGCCGATTGGGGGCTTGTTACCAGACTGTCGGATGATCCAATGACCGAGGCGCTGGCTCTGGCCGAAAATATCGCTGGCAAAAGCCCCTCGGCCATCCGTGCCGCCAAGCGACTGATCGAAGTTGCCGAATGCAAGGCCCGCGCCGAGGTGCTGCTGGAGGAATCGGCGGAACAGGTGGAACTGATCGGCAAACCGGATCAGATCGAGGTCATCTCGGCCCAGATGCAGGGCCGCAAGCCCGAGTTCAAGTGATCACCGCATGAACGCCCGGCGCGCATCGCGGGCCATGTTGTAGCGCATCTCAAGATCGGCGATGCGCGCCATGGCCGCTTTGCGGTCTGCGGCATCGGTCAGACCGGCATAGGCCTGTCGGGCCGCGTCCAGCTCTTTCCTGAGACTGAATTCTTCGGGCAGAACACCGGCCTGCGCCATGATCCGGTGCCCGGCCGCAATGGCCGGATCGCTCTGGGCCTCGGTCGAACGATCGGGCAAGGGCTGACCTTCGCCGTCCAGCCCCTCTAACTGACCTTCCGCCTGCGCCTTTTTGATCTGGCGTTCCACCAGTTTTCCAAGTGATCCAAGCATGGCAGGATTATACGCGACCATTGATGCAGACGAAAGCGTTCACCGGGTCCGTTTCGTAACCAGATAAGCAATGCCGCCTGCCGCCAGACCCCAGACCGCCGCGCCCAAGCCGAACACGGTGATACCGGAAGCAGTGATCGCAAATGTCAGGATCGCCGCTTCCCGTTCGGCAGGAACTTCCAGCGCCGCAAACGTCGCGTTTGCCATGACACCGATCAACGCAACCCCGGTCAGCGTTCCCATCAGCAGCGGGTCGGCATGGGCGGCAAACCCGGTGATCGCCACGGCAAAAACGCCAAGCAGACAGTAGAATAAGCCTGCCATGACCGCAGACCAGTAGCGCAGGTCCCGGTCCGGATGGCTGTCCTCGTTCGAACACATGGCGGCGGTGATGGCGGCCAGACAGGTGGCAGGGGCTCCGAATGGCGCGGAAAGAATACTGGCCCCGCCGACGGCCGAGAACAGCCTGCCAGCTTCGGGTGCATAACCAAAACTGCGCATCACCGCGATGCCGGGGATATTCTGCGTGGCCATGGTCACGATGAACAGCGGAAGGCCTATGCCTATGGCCGAGGCCCCTGAGAACGTCGGCATTGTCCAAACAGGGGCAGCCACCAGATGCTCGGGCCGGACCGAGCTGTCGCCCGCGTTCAGAAAAACGACAATCGCCGCCGCAATAACCGCAGCAGGAACTGCGATCAACCGATTGATCCGGCCGGCGACAAACCACGTTACGATGACCGGCAATGCCTGCCAGGGCAGCTCAACCGCCGCCTTGAATGGCACAATACACAGCGGCAGCAGAACCCCACCCAGCATGGCTTGGGCCAGCGTTGTCGGGATCGCAGCCGCCAACCGCCCCAAAGGACGCCACAGGCCTGCCAGAACGGTCAGCGCTCCGGCGCACAGAAACGCGCCGACAGCCCCTGAAAAACCGGCGGCAGGGGTGGCAGAAACCGCCAGCAACGCAGCGCCGGGCGTGGACCAGGCCACGCTGATCGGCTGCCGATACCAGAAGCTGAGGACTATGGCTGCCAGCCCCATCGCAACCGCAGCCATCATAAGGCCGGACGCAGCCTCAGTTGCCGAGGCACCCATGGCGGCAAGGCCCTGTAAAACAATCGGGAATGAGCTGAAAAACCCAACCACCGCCACCACCAGGCCGGTCGAAATCGTCTGCACGGGGGGATGGGAATGCGCCATTTCTGCCTCGGGGTTGTTTGGGCAAATTGCTAACAATTGCAAGCAGTCGGGAACAAGGGGAAAGCCGTGTCACCAAAAGAAAACCCCGCCGACAGGTGGCGGGGTTCGGGATTTGAGTATTTGGGAAAAGATGAAGATCAGGCGATTTCTGCCAAACGGGCAAGGGCCTCGTTCAGCTTTGCTTCTTCTTCTTCGCGGGCGGCGAGGTTGGCTTTGGCTTCCTCAACCACTTCTTCCGGGGCCGAAGCCACGAATTTGGGGTTGTTAAGGCGCCCACGCAGGCCGCCCAGTTCCTTGGCCAGCTTGCCCTTAGCTTTCTCAAGCCGTTCCTTTTCCGCGCCGATATCGATGATATCCGCCAGCGGCAGGCCGAAGGACGCGCCGGGGGCGGCAATCGAGATGGTGCCTTTGGGCAGCTCATCTGCCTTGGTCAGGCTGTCGATGCGGGCCAGTCGTTTGATCAGCGCTTCGTTGCGGTCCCACGCGGCTTGGCCATTCGCGTCGATCACGGTCACCAGCATCGGCACGTACAGACCAGCAGGCACCCGCATCTGAGCACGGGCTGAGCGGGTGTTTTCGATCACCGAGATCACCCAGTTCATCTCACGATCCGCATCCGCGTCGATCAGGTCGGCCGCATAATAGGTCGGCCAGTCGGCGTGGACCACCATCTTGGCACGGTTGCCTGTCAGACCCCAGAGTTCCTCGGTGATGAAGGGCATGATCGGGTGCAGCAGAACCATGCACTGATCCAGAACCCAGCGCATGGTGGCGCGGGTTTCGGCCTGAGCCTCAGCATCATCACCCTGCAGCAACGGTTTGGATAGTTCCACATACCAGTCGCAGACCTTGCCCCAGACAAAGGCATAAAGCCCGTTGGCCGCATCGTTGAAGCGGTAGCTTTCCAGCGCCGCGTCAACCTCTTCGCGTACGCGGGCGGTTTCGCCGATGATCCAGCGGTTCACGGCGGCCTTGGGTTTCAGGTCGGCCACGTCCAGTTGCGGGACGGCGTCGGTGAAGACTTCGTTCATCTCGGCAAAGCGGACGGCGTTCCAAAGTTTGGTGCCGAAATTGCGGTAGCCGGTGATGCGCTCGCGCGACAGTTTCAGTACACCGCCAATCGCCGCCATCGAGGCGTTGGTAAAGCGCAGCGCGTCGGCGCCGAATTCGTCCACGATTTCCAGCGGGTCAATGACGTTGCCGGTGGTCTTGGACATCTTCTTGCCCTTCTCGTCGCGGACGAGCTGGTGCAGGTAGACGGTGTGGAACGGGATCTGATCGACCACGGCCAGTTGCATCATCATCATCCGGGCGACCCAGAAGAACAGGATGTCGAAGCCGGTGATCAGAACGTCCGTCGGGAAGTAGCGTTCCAGTTCCTCGGTCTGCTCGGGCCAGCCCAGTGTGCCGATGGGCCAGAGGCCGGAGGAGAACCACGTGTCGAGGACATCGGGATCGCGCCAAACCGGGTAAACCAGCTTGGTCGGGTCCTGTTCGACTGCATATTGTGCAAGACTTTCGGCGAATTGATGAATCGCCTCCTGTTTGTCGGCGGCTTCAATAACTGCCGCGTGGCTCAGAGGGCTGGGGATGTTGGCATTGTCGTCCAGGAATTTCTCGGTTACCGCTTCAAGGCTGGATGCACATTCCATAACGTTGCCACGGTGCAGCATGCCGCCTTCGTTCAGCAAACGGCCCATCTCGACCAGATCAAGGTTGCCGTCGTTCTCGTCGTCAATGAAGTCTTCGGCGGACAGATCGAGACCATACCAAACCGGAATCTGATGCCCCCACCACAGCTGGCGCGAGATGCACCAAGGCTCGATGTTTTCCAGCCAGTGGTAATAAGTCTTCTCGCCAGACTCTGGGATGATCTTGACCGTGCCGTCCTTGACCGCATCCAGCGCGGGGCCAACGACCTTGGCGGCGTCGACGAACCACTGGTCGGTGAACATCGGCTCAATGACCACTTTCGAGCGGTCGCCGAAGGGCTGCATGATCGGCTTGCTCTCGACCAGCGGCACCAGCTTGTCCGCGCCTTCGTGCTCGGGCTTCAGCGCCGTCGAGCCCAGACGCGGGTCATCTGCGCGGGTCATCACCGCCAGACCGTCGTTGGTGATCTCTTCCACCACTTTCGCGCGCGCCTCGAACCGGTCGAGCCCGCGCAGGTGATCGGGGATCAGGTTGATCGCGTCGATCTCGTTCTCGGTAAACACACGCCCGCGCGCATATTCCTGCGCCTTGTCTGCCTCTTCGGCGTAAGGAGCCCCATCGGCCCGCATCGCGCCTTTGGTGTCCATCAGGCGATACATCGGAATCCCGCCGCGCTTGGCGACCAAGTTGTCGTTGAAGTCATGCGCACCGGTGATCTTGACCGCGCCCGAGCCGAAATCGGGGTCGGGGTAGTCATCGGTGATGATCGGGATCTGGCGGCGGTGCTCTTTCGGGCCAACCGGGATTTCGCATAGCTTGCCAACGATGGGTGCATACCGCTCGTCCGAGGGATGAACCGCAACCGCACCATCGCCCAGCATGGTCTCAGGCCGGGTCGTCGCGATTGAAATGTAATCCCGCTCCTCGCGGAGGATCACATTCCCCTCTTCATCTTTTTCCAAATACTCATATGTCTCGCCACCGGCGAGCGGGTATTTGAAGTGCCACATATGACCCGCGACCTCGATGTTCTCGACCTCAAGGTCCGAGATCGCGGTCTCGAAATGCGGGTCCCAGTTGACCAGCCGCTTGCCGCGATAGATCAGGCCCTTTTCGTACATGTCGACAAAGACTTTGATCACCGCGTCGTGAAAATTCGCAGAGTTTTCGTGCCCCGTGCGCGGGTCGCGCGGCGCGCCTGCCATGGTGAAGGCATTGCGCGACCAGTCGCAGGATGATCCCAAGCGCTTCAGCTGCTCGATGATCGTGCCCCCATATTCGCCCTTCCATTCCCAGACCTTGTCCAGAAATGCTTCACGCCCCAGCTCGCGGCGACCCGGCTGCTGCGTGGCGGCCAGCATCTTTTCCACCTGCATCTGCGTGGCGATACCGGCGTGGTCCTGACCGGGCTGCCACAGCGTGTCAAAGCCACGCATCCGGTGCCAGCGGGTCAAAATATCCTGGAGCGTGTTGTTGAACGCATGGCCCACATGCAGCGCGCCGGTGACATTGGGCGGCGGGATCATGATGGTAAAGCTTTCGTCGCGCGAGCGGTTCGCGCCTGCCTTGAAGGCTCCGGCCTGTTCCCAGGCCTTGTAGATGCGGGCCTCGGCCTCGGCCGCGTTGAATGTCTTTTCCATCGCCATGGGATGCGTCCTGCGTCAACAAAATCGGGTCAGCGCTTGCAATAGCGAATGCACGCAGGAAGGGGAAGGGCGTCTGTGCTAACCGGCCATCCCAAATCGGTCTTTGAAATAGGTATCAACGCGCTGATAGGCTGGATCGTGGAAATCCAGCGTCAGCAGCGAATGGTCCTTGCCCGGATACTCAATCGTTTCGAGGTTTTCGCCAAAGGCGTTTTTCAGCGCCCGCATCAGTTTTTGGGGCGACAGGTTGTCTTTGGCGTACCGCATCGCCAGACCGGGGCCTTTTTGTTCCATGCCCAAACGTGCATCCGAAATGTCCTGCGCGCTCATATGCAGCTTGTCGCCGCCAAAGATCGGCAATGCGGGCTGACTGGCCACGCCTCCAAGAACCGCGTCGTCGGCCATCAAGGTCAGAGCAAAGCTGCCGGTCAGGCACATGCCGATGACACCAACGCCCGCGCTGCCTTCCTGATCCCGGATATGACCCGCCAGCGCCCGCATCCAGCCCGCAACCGGGCTTTGACGCCCTTTCATGAACATGTTGATCTCGCGCCGGACGCAGAACAGCCGTGCAAAGTTCCTGCCCGTCTGAGTTTTGCCGAACGTACCGAACAGGTGCGGCAGATACACCCGAAACCCCGAGGCGTTCAGCCGCCGCGCCAGTTCCAGCGTTTCCGGCCCTATCCCCGGCAGTTCCTGCAGGATCATGATCGGTGGACCTTCGCCCCCGACATAAACGTCATGCGTGGTTTCTGTGCCGGTGCTGAGCGGGGCGGTGAACGGGAATACGGCGTCATGTGTCCAGGTCATGGCGCCGACGCTATACCATTGGGATGCCGCTGGAAATCGAATTTCTTCGCGATCGACTGGACATCGCATATGCGGGGGCTAACCTCGCAGCCACAGCAGCCTGAAAGGGACAGCAATGGAAAAGTTCGGCAAAAGCCAGCCGGTCAAACGGACCGAAGATCACCGCTTTCTGACCGGGCAGGGGCGCTACATGGACGATGCCGTGCCGGACAATGCCATGTATGCGGCCTTCTTCCGCAGCCCGGTTGCGCATGCGCGGATCATAGCGCTGGATCTGGATGCTGCGCGGCAGGCGGATGGGGTCCGCCTAGTCATGACGCTGGACGATCTGGCCGCAACCGGGATCGACACTGTGATGAACGCGGCGATCATGCCCAACCGGGATGGCTCGCAAGGCGCGGCGCCACAGCGGCACATGCTTGCCAAAGACCGTGTGCGCTTTGTGGGTGAGCCCGTTGTTGCAGTGATTGCCGAGACGCAGCTTCAGGCGCAGAACGCGGTTGAGCTGATCTGGATGGAGACCGATGATCTGCCCGCCAAGCTGGATGTGGATGCGGGCGGAGAGCCGCTGCACCCCGAAGCCCCGGACAACCGCGCATTTGACTGGGGGCTGGGCGATGAAACCGCGACCGAAGCCGCCTTTCAGTCCGCCGCCCATACCGTGGCGCTGAATGTGGCGGACAACCGGGTCATCATCAACTCGATCGAGCCGCGCGGCTGTCAGGCCAGCTGGTCGGACGGCCGGCTGCACTTCGCCTATGGCGGTCAGGGTGTCTGGGCGATGCGGGCGCAGTTGGCGCAGAAACTGAAGCTTGAAACCGAGGCGATCCGTGTCACCACGCCGGATGTGGGTGGCGGGTTTGGCATGAAGGTGATGCCCTATCCCGAATATTTCTGTGTCTGCGTTGCCGCCATGAAATTGGGGCAACCCGTGCATTGGATGTCCGACCGGTCCGAAGCGATGCTGTCCGATCATCATGGCCGCGATCTGACGTCTTTGGCCGAACTGGCTTTCGACGACAATCTCAGGATCACGGCTTACCGGGTCCACAGCAAGGTCAACCTTGGCGCCCATAACAGTCATTTCGGGCAGGCCATCCAGACCAGCCTGTTCAGCAAGGTGCTGATGGGTGTCTATGATGTTCAGACCACATATCTGCGGGTCGAAGGGTTCTACACCAACACCACGCAGGTCGACGCCTATCGCGGCGCGGGCCGGCCCGAGGCGATCTATGTCCTTGAACGGGTCATGGACCGCGCCGCGCGCGAACTGGGTGTCGATCCGTGGGAACTGCGGCGTAGGAACTTCATCAAACCTGCGGACTTCCCCTACAAAACCGCAACAGGGGAAACCTATGACGTCGGTGATTTCGATATGGTCCTCAGCCGCGCCGGCGAGCAGACCAGTGGCTTTGCCGCCCGAAAGGCCGCCGATGCTGAACGCGGCCTGATCCGGGGGCAGGGGCTTTGTTACTATATCGAAAGCATTCTGGGCGACCCTTCCGAAAACGCGAAGATCGAGTTCCGCGAGGATGGAATGGTGAACATGTGCGTTGGCACTCAATCGAATGGGCAAGGGCACGAGACGGCCTACACTCACTTCCTGTCTGATCAGACTGGGATACCAATGGACCGGATCGTGGTGGTCCAGGGCGATACCGACCGTCTGGCGCATGGCGGCGGGACGGGCGGATCCCGCTCGGTGACGGTGCAAAACACGGCAACGCTGGCCACAATCGACGTCATGATCGCCGCATTCACGCCTTATCTGGCCGGTAAGATGGGGGTCGAGGAAACCCAAGTGATTTTTGACCACGAAACCTTTCGGGCGCCGGGGTCCAACCTGACACCCACCCTGATCGAGGCCGCCGAGATGGCCCGCGCCGATGGCCGTACCGACCTGTTGCAACACACGGCACGCGCCGATCTGGAAGCGCGCAGCTATCCCAACGGCGCACATGTTGCCGAAGTCGTGATCGATTCTTTCACCGGGGAAACCTGGGTCGACCGCTATACGGTGGTTGATGATTTCGGAAACCTTATCAATCCGATGCTGGCCGAGGGGCAGGTGCATGGCGGGGTGGTGCAGGGCATTGGCCAGGCACTGAACGAACGTGTGGTGCATGATGCGCAGGGGCAACTGCTCACGGCTTCGTTGATGGATTACGCCTTGCCCCGTGCCGCCGGGATACCCATGATTAAGTTTACCTCGGCGCCGGTTCCGTCAACCTCCAACCCGATGGGGATGAAAGGATGCGGTGAGGCCGGGACCGTGGGCGCGCTGGCCGCTGTTGCAAACGCGGTTCAGGATGCGCTCTGGGATCATGGGGTACGGCAGGCGGACATGCCTTTCACACCTCACAGAGTATGGGAGATACTGACACATGGTTCTGTCGCGGCTGAGTAGAAAGGTTCTGGGATGGCTCGGACGGCCGCTTCGCTCCGAGCACTCGGCCGAGGCGCTGCACCGCGAGCCAATCAGCCATGTCATCATTCTGGACGGCACCATGTCCACGCTGGAGCCGGGCCTTGAGACACATGCCGGTCAGACCTATCGCCTGTGTCGGGAAATGGGCAGCCAAGTCTCGGTCTTTTACGAATCCGGTGTGCAATGGGAAAGCTGGAAGTCCTCGCTGGATGTGATGATGGGGCGCGGCATCAATCGCCAGATCAGGCGTGCCTACGGCTATCTTGCCTCGCGGTACAAGCCCGGCGACCGGATCTACTTCATCGGATATTCCCGTGGCGCGTACGGTGTGCGTAGTCTTGCCGGTGTCATCGACATGATTGGCCTACTCAAGGCCGAGCATGCCACCGAACGCAACATCAAACAGGCTTATCGCCATTATGAATGCAATCCAGGCGGAGCAGCGGCAGGTGATTTCCGGCGCAAGTTCTGCCATGACGAAATTGCGATAGAAATGGTTGGCGTCTGGGATACGGTCAAGGCGCTGGGCCTGCGCCTGCCCATGCTGTGGCGTTGGGCCGAGGATCGGCATGCCTTTCACCACCACAAGCTTGGTCCCTCGACCCGCCACGGCTATCACGCCCTGGCGCTGGATGAGACGCGCGAAGTGTTCGAACCGGTCCTGTGGAAATGTACGCCCGAGTTCCGCGGCCATGTCGAACAGGTCTGGTTCCGCGGCACCCATGGCGATGTCGGCGGGCAACTGAACGGCTTTGAAGAGGCGCGCCCACTCAGCAACATCTCCCTGATCTGGATGCTGGACAAGGCAGAACTGCATGGTCTGCCCTTGCCGGACGGTTGGCGCGAGCGTTTCCCGGTCGATGCGTCCGCCAGATCAGTCGGGACATGGAGGGGCTGGGGCAAGATCTTCCTTCTGCGCAAGCATCGCAAAGTCGGTCGGGACCGCTCGGAACATCTGCACGTGTCGGTTTCACCGGATGATCTGCCGGGCTGGGTGCCCATGCCCAACTTGCCTTCTCATCCGGCGCAATAACCGCGACCGGCCATCCACCGCCGTCGGCGCTACAAAATGTTGAATGCCCCTAATCAATCGCCTGGATCACGCAGCGACACTGTCACGTCATCCATGACATAGAACCTGTTCTGATCTGCCGAGGCGCTGACGGAAACATCGACGAACCCTTCGTTGTCAGGGGTGCCGTCAAGGTCGCGCAGGTTCGCCTCGGCAAATGGCGCCTCCAATGAAGCATCACCAAAGACGGCGAGGCGATAAACCATGTTGTCCGGAAACATCGAGATCAGAACCGTGTGCCTGTCGCCGATGCTGTAGCTGCCCACCGGTGTATCAAACATGGAAATCTGGCCATTGTTGAAAACGACCCGGCCGAAATACCGCCCCAAAACACCGCTATCGACGATCATTCCGCCATCATCCAGAATCTGCCCCTGCCACGTGATGTAGATTGGCGCGGTTTCGTCGCTGATCGGTGACGTCCGGAAAGTGATATGGTCGCCGGACGTCTCTGTTGCCGGTGGCCGCTCACGGATACTCAGGGAAAGATCGCCGGCAATGGCGTCTTCGGCGGATACGAAGAAGAACTCTTCTGATCCGACACTGATACTGTCGCCGGCGGGTGGCCCTGGCGGGTTGGACAGTGGCGACTGTCCGGGTGTCCCGCTCTCGAAATCCGCGTGAAAAATGGTGCTGCAAGATGTCGGCAGAAGGGCGGCGCAAAGAATGAGTGTGGAAGAATTGATAAATTTCATAGGACACTCCGAAACAAGAACGGATCCCAAACGGACTCAATACAATGCCGCCGGTGGATGCCTTCAGAATACCACAACCAGCATCGACCCGCCCAACGCCGCCCAAGAGCTGACCTGTTCCGGCTTCCGCGCGAATTTGCCACGCTGTGTCATGTCGCCCTGGGAGCTGCGGTGTGACGCGCCAAACTCGTACCCACCAGCAATCGCAGAACACACCAAGACGCGCCACATCTGCCGATTAGCCGCGCGCTCTGTCTGAATTATGTCGGAAGGATTAAATTGCCCAACTACGGGGAACCCCCAATACCGCAGCCCCGCTCGATTTGTTAGTTATCAGACAACGGAGCAACCACACACACACCTCCGTCCAACACTACACGGGGGGCTGGCCGAATAGACCCCCTCACTCATGCCAGCCCCTCAACCCTTTCCCAAAGCCAAAGTGTATATGCCAGGCATCGGACGTCCGGTTGCAGGTTGCGCCCGATCGAAACATCCCGGACACTTTCGAGCTTCAACCTCAGCGCTCAGAAAGAATCTTTCCGGGCACTAGACGTCCCTCTTGGTTCTCCGTTTCTTCAGCATAACCGTGGGTCCGCTCAGATAGGCAGGTTAAAGAGTAGCTCGCCAGATAAGCCATTGGTTGAAATGCTGATTGAACGAAGCACGATCAGATAATCCTTTTGACTCGGATCACCGCCATCGCCATCATTCACATAAGAATACCAGAATGCGATTTTGGCCCCTCCCTGCTGTGAAAGTTCATGCAGTCGGCATGTGATAGGAGGAATTTATGAACAGATTACCCACATGGACAGCCGCGATCCTCAGTCTGGCAGTCTCCGCGCTTCCCGTCGCGGCACAGTCGAGCGACTGGAACTACGAAGCTACGATTTATCTGTTCATGCCTGAGACCAAGACGTCACTGGATTCCCCGAACGGCAACATCGACGCAACGCTGAGTTTTTCGGACGCGCTCAGCAAGCTGGACCTCGCCTTCATGGGTGCCTTCGCGGCCAGTAACGGCCGGTGGAGCCTGTTGACCGATTACAACTACACCAAGCTTTCCATTGACAACGACCTGTCCGGGCCTGCGTTCTCCGGCGTGGAAACGTCCCTCAAGACGCAGTTCCTGAGCGGCTACGTTGGTTACCGCGTCTACGAAGACCCAACTTTGAAACTGGACCTGGCAGGAGGGTTCAGGTGGTTCAACACGGAAACCGAATTCACGCGGTCCCCAGGGGCATTGCCTGGGACGACCAGTACCGTAGACGCCAGTTGGACAGACCCTGTCATAGGCCTCCGCGCCCGCTATGCGATTTCTGATCGCTGGTCCGGTACGGCCTTTCTGGACTACGGAGGGTTCCGAAGTGGCAGCGAGACCTGGCAGATTTTGTTGACGGCAGACTATGCCATAAACGACCGATGGATGATCAGAGGCGGATACCGCCATATTTCGTTTGATCACGAAGTGAATGGTAACGACTTTGACTTCAGCCAGTCCGGCCTGCTGATCGGCGCGACATACGCTTTCAATTAAGTGTTTCTGTGTGGGGTGGATAAGTTTCGCTCTCAATAGTGTTTCATACTTTGACACGCAAAACTCGGCCATTGGCTTCGAAGTTGGTGGAGTTGCTGCCGATAGCGTCGAAAAGACGTGCGCCCCTATTTATCCCGCTAGGGTCAGGAACCATTGATTTCCGCGTGGCTGCGTGAGTCACGGTTCGAAAATCGGGCGGTGACCATGTCTGATCTTTTTTGGCTGACGGATGCGCAGATGG